>NZ_CAMHZQ010000015.1 GCF_946190275.1 Streptococcus mitis
TCTTCTTGAGCTTTCTTAACCTTATCTACTTCTGCTTTCTTATCTGCTTTTTGTTGATCTGTTAAGTTTTTATCTGCGTCAATTTCTGCTTTTTCTTTGTTAGCTGCTTCTGTTAAGTCCGCTTTCGCTTTTTCTTTAGCTTTGTCTAATGATTTTTCTGCTTCAGTTTTCGCTTCTACAGTCTTAGATGCAGGCAGTTCATTTTGTGATTTGTCAGAGTACGTTACAGTTACTTTCCCTGTATTGTCTACTGAAATTTGATTATCAGTTAAGTTTGTGTTTGCTTTCTTAACTGCTGCTTTAACGGCTGCTTTTTCATCTTCTGATAGATTAGCAACATTATTAACTTTTACTTTTTCTGGATCATTTAGTGGAGATTTCGCAGCATCAGTTCCTTCTACTGGTACATCAACTGTTCTTGTAATACCATCGTGAGTGACTGTTACTGGTACAACTTTCTTATCGCCTTTTTCTGCAATAGCTCCGTATTCTACAGAATAAGTATCATCTAAATCGTTACCGTTTGCTGTTACTTGAGCTTTTACTGCATCTTTATCGGCTTGTTCTGTTAAGCTTTCTCCTACTTTAGGTACAACAGATATTTTTGCTGCTCCATCTTTCACTGCTAAAGTGAAGTCTTCTGCTTTACCTGACAAAGCTAAACGTGCTTGTTTTAGTGTTTCTAGTGCATTATCTACGTCTGTTTGTGTTGCATCTTGCTTATCATACACTTTTTGAGCATTTGCTAAAGCATCATCGTAAGCTTTTTTCTTAGCAGCATCTGTCTCTTTAGCATAAGCTGGTGATTTTTTAACCGCATCATCTGTGTTCAAGTCAAGTTCTGCTTTCAAAGCATCTTTAGATACAGGAACAGCAACTTTTTCACCTGTAAGAGCTTCTATAGCTTTTGCTAAATTGTCAATTAAAGTAGCTACTTCTGATGTGCCAGCTGCATTTTCTGGCTCAGCCGTTGTTTTATCAGCTACTTTTGAAGCAGCAGCATTTGCTGTGTCAAAAGCATCTTTCTTATCTTGAGTTGCTGTATTATATTTTTCAGATCCTTTAACTTCTTTAGCTTTTTCTACTAATTTTTGTAGAGAATCCATTTTAGAATCTAAACCTTGAGCAATTGACACAATATTATCTACTTCAGCTTTGTTTCCTGCAGCATCAACTTGTGTTTTCAATTCTGCTTTTTGTGCAGCATTTAAGTGTTCAAGCGCATCAATTTTTGCTTTTGCTGTATCACGATACGCTTTTACTTCCGCATCCTTCACAATATCTTCCAATTGATCTCTTGTTGTTGCTGCATCAATTTGTTTCTTATACTCATCTCTTTGAGCATCTGTTAGACCAGGAACTTGATCAATTTTCTTCTTATACTCATCTTTTAAAGCATCAGTTTTAGCTTTTTCAGCATCATGAGTTTTTTTAGATTTTTGATTTAGCGCATCTTCAATTACTTTAGCAATTGCTTCCTGTGTAGTAGCATTTTGAATTTGTTCTTTATACTGAGCTGCTGTTGGATTTTCTAAATATCCTGCTTGCCCACCATTTTTATCGATTTCATCAATGATCGCTTTTGCTTTTTCTTTTGTTTTTTCTAATGCTTTGTCTAAAATTTTATCGACAAGACCTTTTGTATGTTCAATAGGAGTAGCAGTCCCTTCAGTTGGGTCTGTCATTACTACTGCCGATACTTGATCTACTAGTTCTTTTTTCTCTGCTGTTGTTAAGTAAGGATTGTTATTAATTTTTTCCTTCACTTCACGTTTTTTAGTTTCTAATGCTTTCTCATTTTCACTATTTTTAGCAACAGCTTCTTCTACAACAGCATTGACACTTTCTTGAGTCGTTTTATCTTTTAATTTTTCTTTAAATGCTTGTTTTTCTTTTGGAGATAAATAATTTAAATTATCAATTGCCGCTTCAGCATCCTTTTTAGCTAAATCTAGCGCACTAGTTCCCTCTTTATAATAAAGGTCTGAAGTTGGAATAGTGTATACTCCAGAGTATCCTGCATCTCTTGATAACATGACAGTAGAACTGTTTGGTTTAAACCCTATATGTGTTCCTATATTTTTGGCATTTGCTGTATTATCATCATAGGCAAACCATTTATTTCCCTTGTCATCCTGAAGTATTCCACCCTCGAAATCAAGGTCGCTTTTACCACTGTGATACTGTAAATTCTCTACTCCGATTCCATTTGCTTTTAAAAATGATTTGATAGCTGCTTTCTTTTCTTCTTCAGTTATTTGATCCATATTTTTCACAGGTACTGGCGCAATGTCATACTCATATCCATTACCCTGTCTATGCGTGTTTGTTTCTGTCACTTTATAAACAAGCGATGTACCTGGAATAACATCTCTACTATTATCAGAATAAATAATTGTTGCTGTTCCATCATCATCTATAAGAATCGATTCTGTTTTGTCTTCACTTTTAAGGTTTTCTATTAATTTATTCTTCCCTGTTCTTGCTACTGAAGTTACATTTTCTTTATTTGCACTCCAAATTCTATCTCTAACAATATTTTTTTCTTTCTCTGTTAATTTATTTGGATTTCCTACTGTAGCACGAGTTGGTGTTGATGGTTCAAAAATTTCATTTAATTTATATAGACTTGGAACTGGTGCTAATACAGTTTTGTAATGTTGCATCATTCGAGCAATCCCAACCCTAAAACCTGCTCCAAATTCTAAAGTACTACGATCATTACCGAAAGTTGGATCGGCAACTTCATATACGGCTGTTATCGTAGCTCTTTCAATTCCTCCACGTTCCCAATCGACATACATCGTTTTTGTGTTTGTACGGAAGTTCTCATAAATTGCTTGTTCATATGGATCATCTGAGATTCTATCCCCAATATGATACCAAAACTTATTCGCAAAACTTCCGCTATATTCTCGGTAAGATTCACCTGTTGTTTCATTATAAGATTCCCACTTAGTATCATTACCGTGGAAATCAGGTGTTGTATAAGCTCTATTGATGTCATCTTCTGTTTGGAAACGTGAATTAATCGAATTTGATAACGAACCGAATTTTTTATTTTTATTCCAGCTTTCCATTACATAAACTGGACGTCCATCATTTTTCTTTAATGTAATTTCTTTAGGTTCTTTTAATCCTATCGGTGTTGTGAACCAAAAACGTGGACGGTGTCCTCCAAATCCAGTTACACTACTTCCATCAGCTCCACCGTTATAAGTATAAGTTACTTTAACAATTGGATTTTCGCGAGTGTATTGTGACCAGTCTACATCGATTCCAATTTCTTTATCTACATTTACTTTTGATCCAATTTGAATACCGTCTGCACTTTCAGGAGTTTCTCCAGAATTAGAATATAACGATACAATACCGTCTTCGCCATTTAATTGTTTAAATGCCGCATCTACAATGTTCGGATTTATAGCTACCCCAACTAAAGATGCCCCAATCAAACACGACGCTGCTCCAAAGCTAAACTTTCTAATCGAAAATTTTTCCACACGCTGCCACATCTGCTTAGAGCGTTTCTGAGTTCTCTTGTACTTCATTATTTGATCTCCATTTTTTATTTTTATTTCTTCTTATTCAAAAATCTGATAAATAATAATGATATTTTATTATGGTATTTTCATTTTAGGAAATAAGAATTCACGTACATTATAGCATGAAATCCCCCCCCCGTCCACTTTTAACCTAATTTTTTTCATTATTTAGAGTGCGGAGAAATTTACCCTATTTGCTATTTTTTTATTTATAATCGCTTATACCATTTTATGAATTTTAATTGATTTCTATCCAAGAATATAACATAATCCATTTGAGGTTTCTCGAGCCCTCCTCACCTCCAATTTATTCCGAACAAAACCATCATCCCTGCTTGACGATGCCCCTTCAAAGCAGTATAATAGCACTTATTGAAATTTTCAGAAAAGGAAAATACCATGTTTACAAAATTAAAACAGACCTTTATAGGTCGTCCTCTTAAGTCCTTAACCGAAGGCGAGGGGGGACTGCTGGGAAAAATGCAGGCCTTGGCCATGTTGTCAAGCGACGCTCTATCTTCCATTGCCTATGGGCCTGAGCAAGTAGTCCTCGTCTTGGCTAGTCTCTCTCCTCTTGCTATATGGTGGAGCCTTCCTATCGGCCTTTTTGTCCTCCTACTTCTGGCCAGCCTGACCGTTTCCTACCGTCAAATCATCCATGCCTATCCTCAAGGAGGAGGGGCCTATATGGTTACTCGAGAAAATCTATCTCCCGAGCTAGGCTTGATCGCTGGAGGTAGTCTGCTGGTTGACTACATGCTGACTGTGGCGGTATCGGTATCATCTGGAGCGGACGCTATCACAGCAGCTCTCCCTGCCCTCCACCCTTACAACCTTCACATCTCCATTTTTCTGGTTTGCTTGCTTATGCTTTTGAACTTACGGGGCTTGAAAGAATCTGCCAGCTCACTGATGATTCCTGTCTATCTCTTTATCATCAGTACTGTCTTTCTCTTGCTCTATGGAATTTTTCAACTAGTGACAGGTTCCCTCAGCTATCAGGCAACTTCTCCTATCGGGCATGCTGTACCGAGTCTGTCTATCGTTCTCATTCTAAGAGCCTTTACCAGTGGTTCTGCCTCTCTGACAGGGGTTGAAGCTATTTCAAATGCCGTTCCCTTTTTCAAGGCTCCAAAAGAAAAGAATGCCGCTCAAACCTTGACCATTATGTCACTGATTTTAGGTTTCCTTTTTGCTGGTATCACCTTCCTAAACTACTGGATGGGGATTATGCCTCAACACGGAGAAACTATTCTTTCACAGATGGCTCAAGGCATCCTTGGCACTTCCTTCTTTGGCCACCTTGGCTATTATATCTTCCAATTCTCCACAGCCTTGATTTTGGCTGTAGCTGCAAATACTGGCTTTTCGGCCTTCCCTATGCTAGCTTACAATATGGCTAAAAACAAATACATGCCCCATCTCTTTATGGAAAAAGGAGACCGCCTAGGCTACTCTAATGGAATTTTAACTCTGGCTTTTGGGGCTATGATTCTTCTTCTCATTTTTAATGGCAATACCGAACGTTTGATTCCTCTTTATACTATCGGGGTCTTCGTTCCCTTCGCCCTATCTCAGACTGGGATGATTCGTCATTGGAAAAAGGAAAAAGGGACCAACTTCTTAAAACCTGCTCTTGCTAATATCCTTGGGGCAATCATTTGCTACGCTATCGTGTTGATCCTGCTCTTTTTCCGTCTCAGTGATATCTGGCCTTTCTTCCCGATTATTCTCGTACTCACTCTACTCTTCTTGGCGATTCACAGTCATTACCAAAAAGTAGCCCAACAACTGCGACTCTATGAAGGCATCGAAAAACGTACCTACGATGGCAATCTTGTCCTCGTCCTAGTAGGAAATGTTACCCGCGTAAGTGTTGGAGCCATTAACTACGCTCAAAGTATCGGTGATGAAGTCTTAGCCATGCACATTTCTACTAAGGAAACAGCAGAAAAAGACCAAGAAATTCTCCAAGAATTTGTCGATTACTTCCCAACCATTACTCTGAAAAATATCAAGACCAGCTACCGCGACATCATCACCCCTACTGTCAAGTATGTCAAACGGATCTCTGAGGATGCCCAGAAAAAGAACTATACAGTCACTGTCCTGGTACCCCAGTTTATCCCTAATAAACCTTGGCAAAATATCCTGCATAATCAGATGAGTCTCAAACTCAAATACGCCCTCCGTTGGCATCAAGACGTCGTTGTCGCTAGCTACTCTTATCACTTAAAAGAATAAAGAAAAGGCCCTACCAGAATCAAAAGCGTCTGGTAAGGTCTTTTTTAAAATCCATACACTATGCTTATACTCTTCGAAAATCTCTTCAAACCACGTCAGCGTTGCCTTACTGTATATATGTTACTGACTTCGTCAGTTCTATCTGCAACCTCAAAACAGTGTTTTGAGCTGACTTCGTCAGTTTCATCTACAACCCAACCTCAAAGCAGTGATTTGAGCAACCTGCGGCTAGCTTCCTAGTTTGCTCTTTGATTTTCATTGAGCATCAAACATAAAGAAAAGGCCCTACCAGAAGCAAGAAGCGTCTGGCAAGGGCTTTTTCTGAATCCAGCCACTATGCTTAACTGAAAAGCGTGACTAGAAATATCATTGAATATGGTTAGCTAAATCTTCCTGAGCTTTTTTATTTGACTCAGCTTTTTCTTTTAGCCATTTTTCATAAAGTTCTTGGTACTGTTTAGCAGTTACTGGCTCTTTTTGCAATTCAACATATTTATAGTTGTCTGCATCTCCTTTGTGTCCAACGAATGAGAATGGTCCTGTAAACGGTACAGTCTTACGGAAGATTGGGTTGGCTCCACCACTTTGAACTGGCAGGAACAAGGCGCTATCTGTCAACCAAGCTTGGGCTTCAGCATATTTTTCATAGCGAGCTTGAGTATCAGTGATTTCCGCATCAGCCTGATCCAAGAGTTTCTTGTAGTCAGAAAGACCAATCTTGTCCTTGACTTCCTTGTCTTTTCCTTCAGACAAGCCCATGTTTTTCAACTGAGAACCTGTTTCTGGATCAAGGATCGCTAGGTAAGTCTTAGGATCTGAATAGTCTCCACCCCATCCTGAGATGTCGATATCGTAGTCTTTTTGTTCTGCCGTATCTGCAAAGTAGGTCGCCTGGTCTTTTTCATCTGGAGAAAGTTGGATAACATCAATGACTACATTCTCCTTACCAAGGGTTTCTTCCACTGTTTGTTTGAAAGATCCGGCCTGTTGCACATCTAACTTAGCAGTCTGGTCAACTGGCATATCCAAATGAATTGGGAAGGTTACTCCTTGAGCTTGCAGACTTTCTTTAGCCTTAGCAAACTTCTCTTTGGCCTTTTCAGGATTCAAGAAGGCTTGCTTACCATCGTTTAGGTTGATATTTGCCCAATCTTTACCGTAGTTGACAATTTTCTCATTGACAATGTCACCAAAGTTCTTATCGCCAACTTGGACAAAGTTACTTGGTGTAACTGTGTTACGCAAGATACGGTCTGCTCCATCTTCACCATTTGTCTGTGCTGCATAAGCATGACGGTCAAAGGCAAAGTTGATAGCCTGACGGAAATCTTTATTCTGCATAGCTGCGCGTGAATCTGTCTTTTCCTTATCAGACTGTTTCATAGTTTGCTTGTAGCTTTGACGATTAACGTTGAAAAGATAATAGAAAGTAACTGAGTTTTGTGGTGTGTAGGTAATCTTGTCCTCATTCCCCTTCTTGAGTTCAGCAAAGACTGAGCTTGTTGGGAAGATACGGCCATCTGTATAATTACCATCCAAGAAACCTCTAGCAATGCTGTCTTGGTCAGAACCGTCAAAGAAAGAGAGTTTCACTTTCTCGATTTTAACATTGTCCTTATCCCAGTAATTAGGGTTTTTATCAAACTCAATCAAAGATTTTGATGAGAAAGATTTAAACAAGTAAGGACCATTTGACAAGATACTTGATGGTGTTACACTTCCAAAGTCATCTCCCTTAGACTTCAAGAAGGCTTCATTTACAGGATTAAGGATACTTGCTGTTGTTTTAGAGTTCCAATAAGTCTCAGGTTGGTTGAGAGTGTATTGTAGCGTGTAATCATCCACTGCCTTAACACCAACAGTTCCAAAATCGGATGATTGTCCTTCAACATAGTCTGCTAGACCCTTGATAGAGTCTTGTACCAAGTACAAGTTTTCAGCCTTTTTATCAGCCGCATACTTGAGACCTGTCACAAAGTCATGAGCCGTTACATCCGCATACTCTTCTCCTTCAGAAGTGTACCATTTAGCTCCCTGACGGATTTTATAAGTGTAGGTCAAGCCATCTTTTGACACTGTCCATGACTCAGCCATAGATGGAATGAGATTGCCATACTGGTCATTTTCCAACAACCCATCAATCAAGTTGGTTGTGATACTAGATGTAGAGTCTCGTGTAGAGGTAATGTAATCCAAGGTATCAGGGTTGCTGACAAAGATATAAGAGTATGTCTTGTCTGCATTGCTTGATTGGGATGACCCACATGCCGCTAGAGCTAGACCTGCTGTCAAAGCCATAGCTCCAAAAAGCATAACTTTTGATTTCTTCATGATTATTCTCCATTTTTCACAGTATGTGAAATATTATACACTATTTGAGCAAAAATATAAAGTCTTTTTGAACTTTTTTACAAAAATAAAAATCAGTAGACTCGAGTTCCTACTGATTTTTGTTATGGTTCGTTTGGATTATGCAGCCAAAACTTTGCGTCCTTTACGACGACGAGCTGCCAATACGCGACGACCGTTTTTAGTTGACATACGGTTACGGAATCCGTGTTTGCGCGCACGACGAAGTTTACTTGGTTGATAAGTACGTTTCACGATGAATACCTCCTCATAGATTTTGTATTCGTTTAGCCGGCTATAAAGTGATCAGTTACTAAACATACTTTACTATTCTATCTGATTCTTTCACTTTTGTCAATAGCTCTAGGCAAATGTTTCCAGCTTTTTGGCGCTTTTTCGAATGTAAGCCCTATCTACGATACTGTTTCAAGAAACGAGTCATCTTTTCTTGGATTTGGGCTAGTTCATCAACACGAGGAAGGTAAACGATACGGAAGTGGTCTGGTTCCTGCCAGTTGAAGCCTCGACCATGAACCAAGAGAACCTTTTCCTGCTTCAAGAAATCAAGGACAAACTGTTCATCATCATCGATACGGTACATATTACGGTCGATTTTAGGGAAGATATAGAGTCCAGCCTTGGGTTTAACCGCAGATAAACCTGGGATATCTTGAATGGCATTGTAGATGAAGTTTCTTTGCTCGTAAATTCGTCCACCAGGAAGGAGCAATTCATCGACTGACTGATGACCTCCAAGTGAAGTTTGTACGACTTGTTGGGCCAAAACGTTAGAGCAAAGGCGCATATTGGATAGCATATTGAGCCCTTCAATATAGCCCTTGACATGAGTCTTAGGTCCAGACAAGACCATCCAACCCACACGGAAACCAGCAATACGGTGGGATTTTGATAGACCATTCATGCTGACACAGAAGACATCTGGTGCCAAGCTCGCCACAGGCGTATGCACATGCCCATCCATGACCATGCGGTCATAGATTTCATCCGCAAAGATAATCAAATCATTTTGGCGAGCAATCTCAATAATCTCCAACAAGAGTTCCTTAGGATAAAGGGCTCCAGTTGGGTTGTTTGGATTGATAAGGACGATTGCCTTGGTATTGGAAGTGATTTTTGACTTGATATCGTCAATATCTGGGTACCATTCTGCAGCTTCATCACAGATATAGTGAACAGCATTTCCTCCAGCTAGGCTGACAGCTGCTGTCCAGAGAGGATAGTCTGGCATAGGCACCAAGACTTCATCCCCGTTGTCCAAAAGCCCCTGCATGGACATGACAATCAGCTCACTGACACCATTTCCAAGGTAAATATCATCAATATCTACGTTTGGGAATTTCTTCAATTGGCAATACTGCATGATAGCCTTACGGGCTGAGAAAATCCCTTTGGAGTCAGAATAACCTTCACTATCACGCGCATTCATAATCAAGTCATGAATGACCTCGTCTGGCGCTGTAAAGCCAAATTCTGCTGGATTTCCTGTATTCAGACGTAAAATCTTTTCTCCGTTTGCTCGCATCCGCATGGCTTCTTCCAAAACAGGACCACGGATATCATAAGCAACATGCTCTAACTTACTAGATTTGTTATATTCTTTCATCTTGTTTCCTCAATTCATCAGGATAGTAACATTATACCACTAGAAAGAAAATGCGACAAGTTTACTGAAATGTGTTACTAAAATCCTACAGAAGAAAAGCCTCGCTAAAAGCGAGGGCAAACAGGGGAGATAGCAGGTGTTTTGCCAAAACACATCACATACCAAAAGATAAACCTAGAAAAAGCAAGCCTAAAAAGGAGTCATAGAGAAGATTTAACATGAGGAAAAGCCCCCATATCATCAAGTAATCTAAGCGTCCACTTCGTTTTGCAACTAGGAATAAGATTAGATGGTAGAGTAAATGAAAGACTAAAAAGCCGATAAACCCTGGATAAATAAGCGGTACCAGACTCTCTAATTGCCAGATCATGATAACTTCTACCAAGACCGACACTAGGATAATTCCATAATAAAGGAAATTTGATTTTTGAAAAGAGTTTTTCATCATTCTCCCTCCCTTCACTTCTTTCCTGCTATCCTTTCTTTTATTTTATCATATATTTATATAGATTTTAAGCACTAACATTCTTTTGAAAAATACTTTTTTTGCTTTACTTCTATAGTGAAAAGGTTTACAATTATAGTAAGAAAATTTCAGGAGGTTTCATTATGGCACAACGTTACCAAAATATCATGGTCGCAATCGATGGTTCTAAGGAAGCGGACTTAGCTTTTGTCAAGGGAGTTCATTCTGCCCTACGAAACGACGCTAAACTCACCATCGCACATGTCATTGACACACGCGCTCTCCAAAGCGTATCCACCTTTGATGCTGAAGTTTACGAAGAACTCCAAGTCGACGCTGAAAGTCTGATGAAAGAGTACGAAAAACGTGCTAAAGATGCTGGTGTGGCAGATGTTCATATCGTCATTGAAATGGGAAATCCAAAAACCCTCTTGGCGCGTACTATTCCCGATGCTGAGGAAGTGGACCTCATCCTCGTTGGCGCAACTGGTCTCAACGCCTTTGAACGCCTCTTGGTCGGTTCTTCATCTGAATACATCCTCCGCCATGCTAAGGTTGATTTGCTGGTTGTGAGAGAACAAGAAAAAACCTTATAGTCACAAAGAAAAGGAGCTCAGGGCTCCTTTTTGTTTACTATTTATACTCTTCGAAAATCTCTTCAAACCACGTCAACGTCCATCTACAACCTCAAAACAGTGTTTTGAGCAGCCTGCGGCTAGTTTCCTAGTTTGCTCTTTGATTTTCATTGAGTATTATTTCTCTCTTTATGGCGTTCATAAGCCTTGAGTTGGCGCTGCAGTTCCTTTTTAATCGCGGGTTCTGGAGCATATTTTTCTTCCCAGTCATCTGGTTTTAAGATTTTGTGGGTCACTGGATCAAAATGAGCCTTGCCATCTGGGAAAATTTTCCCCATATTGGCCTGATGAACAATATCAAAAATACGTTCTGGATCCACCCCCATCAAGACAAAACTACCGTAGGTGAAGTAAAGCGTGTCAATCAAGGCATCCACTTGCCCTATCAAATCTTGCTGAGCAGGTGTCTTCTTGGCTACTTTATCTGCCGCCTTATCAAGTGCTTGATGAAGTTGCGATAGAGCTTGACCAAAATCCTCTTCAGAAGTGCTGGCAGCTCTAACAAACTCCACCAATTCTTCTATTTTAAAGCCAGCCCTGTGGGTTGCACCTTCTAAATCCCAAGCTCGAGGTTCTTCTTGGGTCCGTTCATCCATCATGTGGTGGAAGGTCTTGACCTTATTGAAGTGATAGTCACGGCTGACAAAGACTTTTTCTGAGGCCAGAACACCAAAATGTTCCAGGGCCTTGTGGATTCCGTCTTGCTGATTGCTGGTGGTAATGTGCTTAGCAACTTCCTTAACACTGCTACTACCATTTCCCATAGCGACCGACATACCAACACCAGCCAGCATTTCTAGGTCGTTATCTGAGTCACCAAAGGCCATGACTTGGTTGAGGTCAAAGCCATATTCTTTCCCAACTCGGCGAATACCTTCCAATTTTGAATTTCCCTGATTGATGACATCCGCTGCAAATGGATTGCTTCGTGTCAATTTCAAGTCTTCAAAATCAGCTGCCGCCTTCTCAGATTCTTCCGGTGTCATCAGCATCAAAACTTGGTAGATAGGCTGATTCATCAGATGAAGCAGGTCTTCTTCCTTTTGGGGAACAACCTTGCTGACCATACGATTAAAGGAATGACTCACTGTTCGAGTTAAAACAGAGGGAACGAAGCGACTGATTCGTTGGGAAAAAGAACCCAAACCAAAGGACATGATTTTAGAACCTAGCATGGCATCCTTGGTCCCTAGGGCAATCTCCTTGCCCTCTTTTTTAGCATACGTAATGAGCTGGCGCAAATGTAACTTGGAAATCGGGCTCGTAAACAAGACTCTTTCTTTAGTAAAGATATACTGGCCATTGTAGGTTACCGCAAAGTCCAGATCCAAATCGTCCATCAATTTCTTAACAAAAAAAGGTCCTCGACCTGTCGCTACGCCAACCAGTACCCCTTGCTCTTTGACAATTTTAATCGCGTCCTTAGTGGATTTCAAAACACTCTTGCGATCGTTGACCAAGGTTCCATCGATATCAAAAAAAACCGCTTTGACTTCCATCCTATCCCAATCTCCCCTTTTGTGATACAATGATTATACCACATTTCAGAAAGAGTGAGTAAATCATGCCTAAGAAAATCCTTGTTTTACATACGGGTGGGACTATTTCCATGCAAGCCGATGCTTCTGGCGCTGTTGTGACGAGTTCAGATAATCCCATGAACCATGTGTCCAATCCCCTCAACGGAATCCAAGTCCATGCCCTAGACTTTTTTAACCTGCCAAGCCCCCATATCAAACCCAAGCATATGCTAGCCCTCTACCAGAAAATTAAAGAGGAAGCAGATAACTACGATGGGGTAGTGATTACACACGGAACCGATACTTTAGAGGAAACAGCCTATTTCCTTGATACAATGGAAGTTCCCCGTATGCCTATCGTTTTAACAGGGGCCATGCGCAGCTCCAACGAACTCGGCAGTGATGGTGTTTATAATTATCTAAGTGCTTTGCGGGTAGCTAGCGATGACAGGGCTGCTGACAAAGGAGTTTTGGTCGTTATGAACGATGAAATCCACGCTGCCAAGTATGTTACCAAAACGCATACGACTAACGTCAGCACCTTCCAGACTCCAACACACGGGCCACTTGGCCTCATCATGAAACACGAAATCCTCTACTTTAAAACAGCTGAGCCCCGTGTTCGCTTTGACCTTGATCACATACAAGGATTAGTCCCTATCATCTCTGCTTATGCTGGTATGACAGATGAGCTGATTGATATGCTGGATTTGGAACAATTGGACGGTTTGATTATCCAAGCCTTCGGAGCTGGTAATATTCCAAAAGAAACGGCTCAAAAATTAGAAAGCCTTCTGCAAAAAGGAATACCAGTCGCCCTGGTTTCACGATGCTTTAACGGTATTGCCGAGCCTGTTTATGCCTACCAGGGTGGAGGCGTACAGTTGCAAAAATCAGGCGTCTTCTTTGTTAAAGAACTCAACGCCCAAAAAGCCCGCTTGAAACTCCTTATCGCCCTCAATGCCGGACTAACAGGGCCAGCTTTGAAAGACTATATGGAAGGGTAGGTCTCTTCTCTAAAAACAAATCAGGAAATCTTCACGATTCCCTGATTTTTTCTATTTCCGTTTTCGTGTCGAACGACGTTCTGTCAAACCATGAGGTAAGAGAACTTCACGTTCTTCCAACTCTTCCTTGTGCATAATCTTAGTCAACATACGCATACTAATAGCACCAAGGTCATAAAGAGGTTGGGCAATCGTTGTCAAGTTTGGACGGGTAAAGCGTGAGATTTGTGAATCATCACTAGTAATGATTTCAAACTCTTCTGGCACAGACACACCCTTATCAGCAAGACCGTTCAAGACACCTGCTGCCAATTCATCACCTGTTACAACTGCTGCAGTTGCGTTTGATGAAATCAAGCGTTCTGCCAAGGCATAGCCGTCTTCATAAGTGTATTTAGATTCAAATACCAATCCTTCGCTATAAGAAATACCTGCTTTTTTCAAGGCTTCCTTGTAACCAACCAAACGAACCTTACCATTGATGTCATCCACTAGTGGACCGCTAACAAAAGCGATGCGCTCATTTTCTTTAGCAAGGTAGGTTACTGCATCAATCGTTGCTTGTTTGTAGTCAATATTGACACTTGGAAGCTGATGTTCTACATCCACAGTTCCTGCAAGAACAACTGGTGTTCGAGAACGAGAAAACTCTGAACGAATTTTTTCAGTCAAGTGGTAGCCCATAAAGATGATACCATCCACTTGCTTAGAAAACAGGGTATTGACAACTGAAACTTCCTTGTCATCATCCTCATCACTATTAGCAAGGACGATATTGTACTTGTACATTTCAGCGATATCGTCAATCCCTTTAGCAAGCGTTGAGAAATAGCCATTGGTAATATTGGGGATCACGACACCGACAGTGGTTGTCTTTTTACTTGCAAGACCACGCGCCACTGCATTTGGACGGTAATCCAAACGGTCAATCACCTCAAGCACTTTTTTACGGGTGTTCTCTTTTACATTCTTATTGCCATTGACTACACGGCTAACTGTCGCCATTGAAACTCCTGCTTCACGGGCGACATCATAAATCGTTACTGTATCGTCTGTATTCATTCCATTTCCTTTCTATATCATACCTCACGAGACTCCAAAAAAAGAGACGGTATGAAAATTTCGTTTTCATGATTCCACTTATTCCATTCTATCACTATTTGTAAACACTTTCAAGTATTTTTTGAAGATTGTTTGAAAAAAATTTCATAGGAAGCTATGTTTATGAAGAAAAAATCACCTTTTCTTGATTTTTAATCCTATTTGCTGTATGATAAGGAAAAAGAAAGGGGGCAAAAATATGGCTTTTACCAATACCCACATGCGGTCAGCTAGTTTTGGCATTGTTACCAGCTTGCCTGATGATGTCATTGACTCTTTTTGGTATATCATCGACCATTTCTTAAAAAATGTCTTTGAATTGGAGGAAGAACTCGAGTTTCAATTGCTCAATAACCAAGGAAAAATTACCTTCCACTTCTCAAGTCAACATCTCCCTACAGCCATTGATTTTGATTTTAACCATCCCTTCGACCCTCTTTATCCCCCGAGAGTCCTGGTTTTAGATATGGACGGTAGAGAGACTATCCTCCTCCCAGAAGAAAATGACCTATTTTAAAAACTCTAGCCTTCAGTTACAAACGACTGAAAACTAGAGTTTTTTCTATTTTTTCAAAGCATTATACAAGTTGCGGATCGGTTGCTTTAATGTCGGATGGATAAAATGAGGCGCAATTTCCTGTAAGGACTCAAGGACAAAAAGGCGTTCCGCTATGTAAGGATGAGGCAAGATGAGGTCGTCTGTATAAAGAATCTGATCCTCTACAAAGAGCAAGTCCAAATCAATCAAACGAGGCCCCCAATGTACTTCTCTCACCCGTCCCATCTCTGACTCAATGGCTAACAAGGTCTCTAATAGAACTGGGGCTGGCAACCAGGTTTCAACCTCAACCACTTGATTAGCAAAGCTATCTTGCTCCACACCACCCCAAGGCTCCGTCGTCAAGACACTGGACTCTTTGAGAATATGGATGCCACGAGCTCGCAGTTTGTCAATGGCTTGCTCCAAGTTCGCTTGCTTATCCCCCATATTGCTTCCTAGAGCGATAAAGGCTCGTTGCTTGCGGCGATGGATGGTTACTGAGCAAGTATCTAGTGGCAAATGAACCGGCGCCCAAGGTTTTTTCAGTTCCAGCTTGATTTCTTGGACAAGAGGATAAGTTTCAAAGGTACGTTCTACCAGTTTGTAGGCTACCGTTTCAATCAAGTCCTCAGTTGTTTCCTGAAACCAAGTCGTCCACTGCTGACACAGTTCTCCGTAATGGACAGAGGCTGTTAAATCCAAGTCTGTAGCCGCCTTGGTCATATCATAGGATAGGATTGCGGAAATAACAAACTTCTGCCCCAATTCTTTCTCACTCGGAAAAAGACCATGGTAGGCAAAAATTTCCAAATCTTTAATCTGCAGTTGATCCATAATGATTCCTTTCTAGAAAAATCCGCTTCAAGCGGATTTTTTTATAGTCCCATTAAACGATAAGCCTGATCTCGGAGGTCCTTATCTGTTTCAAATAGACCACGAGCTACTGTCGTCAAGGTTGCAGTGCCTGGTTTTCTGACACCACGCATGCTCATACACATATGTTCCGCCTCAATGACAACAAAGGCTCCTTTAGCACCTAGATACTCCATCAAGGCATCGGCTACTTCGATATTCAATCGTTCTTGAATTTGTGGTTTTTTCGAATAAACTTCAACCGTACGGGCTAACTTAGACAAACCTGCCACACGACCATCTGGAATGTAGGCAATATGTGCTCTCCCATAAAATGGTAGAAAGTGGTGTTCACACATGGTATGGAAAAAAATATCCTTTTCTACCACCATATTATCATCAATAATCTCAAAGGATTTTGACAAATGTTCCTCCGCTGTTTGACCAAGCCCTGAAAAAATCTCTTGGTACATACGGGCCACACGAGCAGGCGTTTCCTGCAAGCCCTCACGGTTAGCGTCCTCTCCGACAGCCTCGATAATCATTTTTACAGCTGCTTCAATCTTTTGTGTATCCATTCTCGTTTTTCCTCTCCATCAGATAGGCTCTCACTTGGCTCAAGAAATACAAGGAACCTGTGACAATCCTAACTGTTTTTTTCTCTTCTTTTTTATCTGTCAATTTCTGCTCTAGAAAATCCTGCCAACCTTGGTAGCTGAGATTTCTAGACTTAGCTGCCTCTTTCAGCACGCTTTGATCAGTCGCCCGACTATCGTCAAAATGTGTCAGAGTAAGCTCGGTATCTGGCATGGCCCCCAGCAAGTCCAACATATCCTCCAAGGCCTTGGTTTTGATACAAGTAAAGAGGATTTCCTTACGATAATCCGCAAAGCGTTCTTGCAAGGTTGCCAATAAAGCCTTAATAGCATGGGGATTGTGGGCTCCATCCAAAATCATCAAGGGATCTCTTGACACGATTTCCAAACGCCCTGGCCAACTTGTTTCTTCCAAGGCTTGAGCAAGCAAGGTATTAGCTGGTAGCTCTCGACCATCTTCTTGACAAAAAGTATCAAGTAAAGCTATAGCCATCCCAGCATTCTCTATCTGGTGCAAACCAAGCAGGCCAGTCTGGAAGCGACCTTGTCTGACAACACTTGTATAGTCAAAGACTTCACCTGTTACCACACTCTCTTGGTGACTAACTTGATAATCTTTCCCATAGGCAAGTCTCGGCGCATCTTTCCCTTCCGCAATGCGGTCAATCACAGCCAAAGCTTCTGGAGCAATACGACCTGTCACCAAGGGAATACCTTGTTTGATAATACCAGCTTTCTGCTCTGCTATGGCTTCCAAGGTATCACCAAGTAGGGCTACATGGTCCAGTCCAATAGTCGTGATGCCTGTTAGAATAGGCTGGCAGACATTGGTACTATCCAAAAGTCCACCCATGCCCACTTCCATGATAGCCACATCTACTTGCTCTGAGGCAAAGTAGTCATAGGCCAAAGCTGTGATAATCTCAAACTCGGTTGTCTCCTTCAAATTGGCAGCCACTTCCCCTTCCAACAAAGACTGATAGTCTGCCATGAGGGCTTCTAGTCTAGCCTCTGGGATAGATTCCCCATTGATGCTAATCTGATCTGTGTAATGAATGAGATAGGGCGAGCTGAAAACACCAACTCTCAGCCCCATCTTTTCTAGCATATTTTTCAAAAAAGCAATGGTCGAGCCCTTGCCATTGGTTCCTCCGATATGAATAACCTTGAGTTTGAGATGGGGATTGCCACGCAAAGCTAACAGTTCCACCATGCGTTCCAAGCCAAAATGCGGTTGGTCCGTCCGGTAGTTAGCAATCCACTGATTATTTTCAAATTCTTTCATCTTATTTATATTGTTTTAAATCTAGATTTTCCGCTTCATCAGCCAGACGAATAGCGGAGGCAATTTCAACTGCCATCCTGTGACTAGCTACATCATGCACGCGCACCACTTCCACACCCTGTCTTGCAGCGATACTGGTTACATGAGCCGAAGCCGTGTCCCGATTGCGGAAACCAAGCTCTGTCTCAGGATCGACTTCAAAGCCATTTTCTTCAAGAATATTGATGACAAACCGCTTGCGCGACACTCCGAGAAAGATTGGATAGCCTTTCTGATGGAGTTTATCCAGGTCCCGTAAAAGAAGCAGATTTTCTTTCTTGGTCAGACCAAAGCCAATTCCTAGGTCCAACAGGATATTTTCTTGTGCAATCCCAGCTTGATTTGCTCTCGCTAGTGCTCGTTCAAAGAAAGCCTCCATCAACTCTTCGATTGGCAGTTTTTCAAAGGTAGCTAATTCTTCCTCTGTAAAAGCTTGACCAAATCCAAAATGAGGGAATATGAGCGAGCTAGGGTGATGAGGTCGAGCCATGACTGGATTAAACATGATGACCACTTTCGCTCTAGCCTTAGCTACCACATGAGCCATTTTTTCATCACCCATGAGTCCAGTAATATCATTGACTAGATTAGCACCAGCAGCCAAAGCAGCCTCTGCTACCTGACTTTTCCAAGTATCGATGGAAATAAGGACATCACTTTCCTTGCGAATAGCTTTGATCACTGGAACAACACGCTGGATTTCTTCTTCTATCTCAACATAGACATAGCTACTTCCCGGCCGAGTTGATTCTCCACCGATATCAAGCATGCTGGCTCCTTCTGCTATCAATTTACGAGCCTGCTGGAGCGCCTGCTCAAGAGCAAAAAATTGACCACCGTCCGAAAAGGAGTCTGGGGTTACATTGATAATTCCGCAAATAGCTGTCTTTGCATGATTGGCTTTAGTTGACATATCGGTCACTCCCTCAAGGCTTTTCACCATATTATTTCTCTATTTTACCATAAAAAGAAAAAGATGGACACGATTGCATTCATCTTTTTCCCAGTTGAAACAAGTAAGCAATTGTCAAAAATCTTAAACAGAGATCCCTAATGTCCGACTCAAAATCACCACGAGAGCCAACAAACAGAAAACAACCCCATTCACAATCATGTGAAGTAAGATAGACATTTCCAAACGTTGGGTTTTATAAACTGTCCAAGTTAGCACAGTTGACATTCCTCCATAGATAAGAAGAGAAGGTAGATTTGTCGGTAAATGAAGCAAGGCAAAGATAATAGCACCGACTATATAACCCACATTTTCTTTACCACGAAAGAGTTTTTTAGGAATCACTCCTCGACATAAAATCTCCTCACAAATAGGAGCTATTAGAACCAGTAAGAAAAAACTGGAAATTAAGGAACTATTCTGGACCAAATCATTAATATTTGATTGATTGCTGGTTGTTGTTTCATTCATCAAACGCAATAAGACCACACCAAGAATATTAAAGGCAAGAATCACTAGATAGCTTAAGGCCAATCTAGCCAAATCCTTAGCCTTGAAAAATGAAAAACCAAAACTAGCCAACTGTGTTTTCCTAGCACCTATTATAAATACAGTTAAAACCACAAGAGATAAGGCCCCTACTAATAGTCCAGTTTGAAGCAGTGGAAATTTTCTGCTAGTTAGAAAAGTTGCTAGGGCTAAAGGAAACTGAGAAAACAAAAGCCCTACTAGAAAGATTATTAACCACTTCCCCCTGTTTAATACTTCACCCCAAATATTCTTTTTTATCATCAATCATACTCCTACCATTCAATCAAAATCACCTACCTAGTTTGAAGCAATTTTCAAGTAACTATAATATAAAAAGGGGAGAACCCCTTTTTATATTATAGCATTTATAGTGCCATGCTGATATAGTTAAGGATAAACAAGGCATCCAAAATCCAAATCATGACATGAACATCTTTAGCTTGACCTTTGACAAGCTTAGTCAAAGTGTAAGTCAAGAAACCAACTGCAATCCCTTGAGTGATAGAGTAGCTGAATCCCATAAAGATAGATGTGAAGAAGGCAGGAACTGCTTCAGACATATCGTCCCAATGGATATTTTTCAAGCTAGCCAACATCATAATCCCAACGATAATCAGGATTGGAGCTGTAGCGGCTGTTGGTACAATCGCTAGAAGTGGGCTAAAGAAGCTTGAAATTGCAAAACAGATAGCTACAACCAATGCTGTCAAACCAGTACGTCCACCTGCACCGATACCAGCAGCAGACTCAACATAAGTCGTTACGTTTGAAGTACCTGCAATGGCACCAATTGAAGTACCAATCAAGTCAGAGTAAAGAGCCTTGTCCAACTTAGCTGATTGGTGATTTTCACCATTTGTCGCTACGATACCAACTTTTTCACCTGTACCGATCAAGGTACCAATCGTGTCAAAAATATCTGTCAATGAGAAGGCTAGAATGGCCATCAAAGTTTCAGGCAAGCGAGCTGTATCTGAAATCAAAGCTCCCAAACCTTCTGAACCAAGAGCTGCACCAAAGACTGTCTTCAAGTCTTCAAAAGCTGCACCAACATGGTTATTAGCAAAATCGATACTAGACAAATCTACCAAACCAACTGCGATAGCAAGAACAGTTGTTGTCAAGATAGAGAGGATAATTCCTCCTTTAATCCCTTTAATGACAAAGAAGATTGTGATAGCAAGTCCTGCAAGAGCCACCAAAACAGCTGGATTATTAAAGCTAACCAATCCTGGAACTGCTGAAGCATTTGCTGTAATCGCTGCTTGAGCTTTATCAGCCCCTTCTCCTGCAACCGTATAATTTCCTGGATCGATAGAGAATTTCAAAAGTCCAGCATTCTTAATCCCCACGTAGGCAAGGAAGACACCGATACCAGCTGAAATAGCTGAACGAAGGGCGTTTGGAATCGATTCAATAATCATTTTACGAACGTTTGTCAAGGTAATAATCAATGAGATAATTCCACAGATGAAGACCATAGCTAGGGCTTCTTGCCATGAATAACCAAGCCCGAATACAACTGTAAAGGTAAAGAAGGCATTGAGTCCCATACCTGGCGCTTGAGCATATGGCAAGTTGGCGTAGAAGGCCATCATCAGGGTACCAGCAACTGCACCGATAATCGTTGCGAGGAATACACCCTGAGCAGGCATTCCTGTTTGCGAAAGAATTTGTGGGTTTACAAAGAGAATATAGCTCATTGCAAAGAAAGTTGTTAAACCAGCGAGAACCTCTGTACGAACGTCTGTACCGTTCTCTTTTAGTTTAAATAATTTGTCCATTATCAATCTCCTTTTAATTTTTACGAACAATAATAGAATTATATCATTTATCATTCACTTTTTCAATATCTTTGTTTGATTTATTTAAGAATTTGATGAAATTTCTTTTTTTGTTTCGAATCTGCTTTTCTGCCTGCTTTCTGTTATAATAGTAGACATCTTATCTGAAAAGACACTAGAAAGGTCCCTATGACGAAAAAAATTATTGCAGTTGACCTGGATGGAACCCTGCTCAACTCAGACAGTCAGATTTCTGACTTTACCAAAGAAACCATAAAAAAAGTTACTGGAAAAGGGCATCAGGTTATTATTACGACAGGGCGCCCTTACCGAATGTCAAAAGATTTCTACCGTGAATTAGGCTTAAATACTCCTATGATTAATTTCAATGGCTCCCTTACTCATTTACCAGACCAAGTTTGGGATTTTGAAAAGTGTTTGACTGTAGACAAAAAATATCTGCTAGATATGGTTCGACGTTCAGAGGACATTCAAGCCGATTTTATCGCTGGAGAATACCGTAAAAAATTTTACATTACAAATCCTAATGAAGAAATTGCCAATCCCAAACTATTTGGCGTAGAAGCTTTCCAGCCTGAAGATCAATTTCAACCTGAATTAGTGACCAAAGATCCTAACTGTATCCTATTACAGACCAGAGCCAGTGACAAGTATGCCTTGGCAAAAGAAATGAACGCCTTCTACCATCATCAACTTTCTATTAATACCTGGGGAGGTCCGCTCAATATCCTTGAGTGTACCCCAAAAGGTGTCAACAAAGCCTTTGCTTTGGACTACTTGCTCAAGGTAATGAACCGTGACAAAAAAGATTTGATTGCTTTTGGAGATGAGCACAATGATACCGAAATGCTTGCTTTTGCTGGGAAAGGTTATGCAATGAAAAATGCCAACCCAGAGCTACTCCCCTATGCAGATGAGCAAATTTCCTTGACAAATGACCAAGACGGAGTTGCCAAAACCCTGCAAGACTTATTCTTATAGTCCATACTGATACTCAATGAAAATCAAAGAGCAAACTAGGAAGCTAGCCGTAGGCAGTACTTGAGTACGGCAAGGCGAAGCTGACGTGGTTTGAAGAGATTTTCGAAGAGTATGACCAGCTTGCGAGCTGGTCTTTGTGCTCTTTTCACAGTCTCATCAACCAGTTAATCGATTGTTCTACTTTTTGCCTTCAAAACCTTGGAAAAGGCTTTCTTTTGTGATATACTTCACATATAAATACAAGAGAGCTCGTCATACTCGACTCTGTTGACACAAAATCAATCCAGTCCTGTTTCTCCTGCTCTCAGTTAATATCAAGGAGGATAGCTATGAAAGCTGTTGTTGTAAATCCAGAAAGCACTGGTGTTGCTATTGAAGAAAAAGTACTCCGTCCACTTGAAACTGGGGAAGCACTTGTAGAAATTGAATACTGTGGTGTTTGCCACACTGACCTCCACGTTGCCCATGGCGACTTCGGTCAGGTACCAGGACGTGTTCTAGGTCACGAAGGTGTTGGTATCGTCAAAGAAATTGCCCCAGATGTGAAAAGCCTTAAAGTCGGCGACCGCGTCAGCGTTGCTTGGTTCTTTGAAGGATGTGGCACTTGCGAATACTGTACAACTGGCCGTGAAACTCTTTGCCGTACAGTAAAAAATGCCGGCTACTCAGTAGACGGTGGTATGGCTGAACAATGTATCGTAACTGCAGACTATGCTGTCAAAGTTCCTGACGGACTTGATCCAGCCCAAGCTTCTTCTATCACATGTGCTGGTGTAACAACCTATAAAGCTATTAAAGAGGCCAAAGTTGAACCAGGTCAATGGGTTGTTCTTTACGGCGCTGGTGGTCTTGGTAACCTAGCTGTTCAATATGCTAAAAAAGTATTCAATGCTCATGTCATCGCAGTTGATATCAACAATGACAAACTTGCCCTTGCAAAAGAAGTAGGCGCTGACATTGTTATTAACGGCCTCGAAGTTGAAGATGTACCTGGACTTATCAAGGAAAAAACTGATGGAGGTGCTCACTCAGCTGTCGTAACTGCTGTGTCTAAAGTTGCCTTCAACCAGGCTGTTGACTCAGTTCGTGCTGGTGGTCGCGTAGTCGCTGTTGGTCTTCCTTCTGAAATGATGGAACTTAGCATCGTGAAAACAGTTTTAGATGGAATCCAAGTCATCGGTTCTCTTGTAGGAACTCGTAAAGACTTGGAAGAAGCCTTCCAATTCGGTGCAGAAGGTTTAGTAGTTCCAGTTGTTCAAAAACGTCCAATAGAAGATGCCGTAGCCATTTTCGACGAAATGGAAAAAGGGCAAATCCAAGGACGTATGGTACTCGATTTCACCCACTAATCTAATAAAAACCTATTTTAAAAGTTGGAATGCGCTTCCAACTTTTTTATATTAAATTTTTTAATAAGGATTCAAAAAAACTTCTCTAAGACTCAATATATCAATATTTTCAGATGTAATCTTTTTAATTATTTTATGATAAATAGTTGATTTTTAGATGAAAACGGTTTATACTTAAACAGTCTTAAAGTTTTCTTAAACGAAAACTAAAACAAAAAAGGAGGAATGACAATAATGAGTATCGGAATCATTATTGCGAGCCACGGCGAATTTGCTGCGGGTATTCATCAGTCAGGATCTATGATCTTTGGTGAACAAGAAAAGGTTCAAGTTGTAACCTTTATGCCAAATGAAGGTCCTGATGATCTATACGCTAAGTTTAATAACGCTGTTGCTGCATTTGACGCAGAAGATGAGGTTCTAGTTTTGGCTGACCTTTGGAGTGGATCTCCATTCAACCAAGCTAGCCGCGTGATGGGAGAAAATCCTGAGCGTAAGTTTGCCATCATCACAGGACTTAATTTACCGATGTTAATTCAAGCCTACACAGAGCGCCTCATGGACGCTGCTGCAGGTGTAGAAAAAGTCGCTGCGAATATTATTAAAGAAGCCAAAGATGGCATCAAAGCTCTTCCAGAAGAGCTAAACCCAGTTGAGGAAGTAGCAAGCGCTGCAGCTGCTCCAGTTGCCCAAGCTGCTATTCCAGAAGGAACTGTCATCGGAGACGGTAAACTCAAAATCAACCTTGCCCGTCTAGACACTCGTTTACTTCACGGTCAGGTTGCAACTGCTTGGACTCCAGATTCAAAAGCAGACCGTATCATCGTTGCTTCAGATAACGTAGCTAAAGACGAATTACGTAAAGAATTGATTAAACAAGCAGCTCCAGGTAAAGTGAAAGCAAACGTTGTTCCTATCCAAAAACTAATCGACGTTGCAAAAGATCCTCGCTTCGGAGAAACACATGCCCTTATCTTGTTTGAAACACCTCAAGATGCCCTTCGTGCTATCGAAGGTGGCGTACCAATCAAAACTCTTAATGTTGGATCAATGGCTCACTCAACTGGTAAAACAATGGTTAACAACGTTTTGTCTATGGACAAAGAAGACGTTGCTACATTTGAAAAAATGCGTGACCTTGGTGTTGAATTTGATGTACGTAAAGTACCAAACGACACGAAAAAAGATTTGTTTGACTTGATCAACAAAGCAAACGTGCAATAATCGATTTTATGAAAGGATTTTAAAGATGTCTATTATTTCTATGGTTTTAGTAGTCGTTGTAGCCTTCCTAGCAGGTCTTGAAGGTATCCTCGACCAGTTCCAATTCCATCAACCAATCGTAGCTTGTACCCTTATCGGTCTTGTTACTGGTAACCTTGAAGCAGGGATTATCCTTGGTGGTTCTCTTCAAATGATCGCCCTTGGTTGGGCTAACATCGGAGCTGCCGTAGCTCCTGACGCTGCTCTTGCTTCTGTTGCTGCTGCCATTATCATGGTTCTTGGTGGCGACTTTACTAAGACAGGTATCGGTGTTGCCCAAGCGGTTGCTATCCCTCTTGCAGTTGCTGGTCTATTCTTGACTATGATTGTCCGTACACTCTCTGTCGGATTAGTTCACACTGCTGATGCTTCTGCTAAAAAAGGTGACTTTAAAGCAGTTGAACGTGCTCACTTTGTCGCACTTCTTCTTCAAGGTCTTCGTATTGCAATCCCTGCAGCACTCCTTCTAATGGTACCAACTGAAACCGTACAAAGCATTCTAAATACTATGCCTGATTGGCTCAAAGACGGTATGGCTATCGGTGGTGGTATGGTCGTTGCCGTTGGTTACGCTATGGTTATCAACATGATGGCAACTCGTGAAGTATGGCCATTCTTCGCTATCGGTTTCGTGCTTGCTGCCGTGTCAGATATCACTCTAATCGGATTTGGTGCTATCGGTGTTGCTATCGCTCTTATCTACCTTCACCTTTCTAAAACTGGTGGAAATGGTGGCGGAGGAGCCGCAACTTCTAACGACCCAATCGGCGATATCCTAGAAGACTACTAAGATAAGAAAGGACTGAAAACATCATGACTGAAAAACTTCAATTAACTAAATCAGATCGTAAAAAAGTTTGGTGGCGTTCAACTTTCTTACAAGGTTCTTGGAACTATGAACGTATGCAAAACTTGGGTTGGGCTTACTCATTAATTCCAGCTCTTAAAAAACTCTACACTAAAAAAGAAGATCAAATTGCTGCTCTTGAACGCCATCTTGAGTTCTTCAACACTCACCCATACGTAGCCGCTCCAATCATGGGGGTTACTCTTGCACTTGAAGAAGAACGTGCTAACGGTGTTGAAATCGACGATGCTGCTATCCAAGGGGTTAAAATCGGTATGATGGGACCTCTTGCTGGTATCGGTGACCCAGTATTCTGGTTTACAGTACGCCCAATCCTTGGATCACTCGGTGCTTCACTTGCCCTTACTGGTAATATCTTAGGTCCAATCCTCTTCTTCGTTCTTTGGAACTTGATTCGTATGTCATTCTTGTGGTATACACAAGAGATTGGATACAAGGCTGGATCAGAAATCACTAAAGATATGTCTGGCGGTATCCTTCAAGACATCACTAAAGGAGCTTCTATCCTTGGTATGTTCATTCTTGCTGTCCTTGTTCAACGTTGGGTAAATATTAAATTTGCTTTCGATGTTGCCAAAGTTCAACTAGATGAAAAAGCTTATATCCATTGGGATAAATTGCCAGAAGGATCTAAAGGTATCCAAGAAGCATTCGCACAAGTAGGACAAGGATTGTCTCAAACACCTGAAAAAGTTACTACTTTCCAACAAAACTTGGATATGTTGATCCCTGGACTATCAGGACTACTCCTTACTTTCCTTTGCATGTACTTGCTTAAGAAAAAAGTATCTCCAATCACTATTATCCTTGCACTCTTCGCAGTGGGTATTGTGGCACATGTTCTTCACATCATGTAATCAAGCAACTTAAAAGGAATCAGGTTCTAAAATCTGATTCCTTTTTTCTATACTTTTATTCGGCCAAGGCACCCATTGGATCCCATGGTGCGAGTACAATTGGTTCTGCTTCATAGGCAGCTTGTTCTTCTGCTGTCAGCAATTCCTTACGGACAACGATTTGGTAAGTGTATTCGTCCATCCAAGCGTCTGAGGCAACAAAGTAACCATCGGTACCAACCTTGTCTCCCCATGAGTTTTCAACCTTCCACTTGGTTGACTTCCCATTTTCATCCAAATCAACACCTGTCAAGACCATGGCGTGGGTCATCAAACTTTCGCTGTAATCCAAACGTCCAGCCTTGTCTTGAGTGAGTTTAATGTCCATGCTTGATTCAAAGTCATAAACATCTGTCGCAAGGATTCCAGCCTTACGGTTGCTGAGCTGGCCGACATCAGAACCAAACCAAACAGTCTCACCTGCTTGCATTTGAGCAATTGCCAACTCTTTCAAGCGCTCCATCGGCACGTTGATGTAACGAACCGCACGGCTACCAACCACATTTCCTAACATCTCAACTGTGTAAGATTGGCCGTAAGGCTTGTCAGCAGTTGGGGCGTTGATAACAGAAACGTAATCTTCTAGAGGAAGATTGACATATTTCTTGTAAAATTCTTGTGGTGTGATGCCCTTTTCACTTTGGTAGTTGTTATCTTTATCGCGATAAGCAAAGTCAAATTTACGTGGTGGAAGTCCTAAAGACATAGCAAGAAAGTTAAAGATTTCTTGCAAAAGATCTTCTTTCTTAGCTTGAACAGTCGCTTGGTCTGCGCCAGAAGCAAGCAAGTCACGCAAGATTTGAGCATCTTGACGAAGCAATTTGTTGAGAATGGCATTTAGCTCACGACTGCTGCTAGATGAAACAGACTCTGGATAAACAGACTTAGGAACGACACCATATTTCTCAAAGAGAGAAACGACCATATCCCATTGACCGCCATCTTGTTGTGGAGTTTGGAGTAGGAATTTAACCTTACGACTCGTCAAGTCTTGGTCTGCAGTCGCAATCACTTGCTCCAAGAACCAGTTGGATTTCTCATACTTGTCCCAGAAGAAGGTGTGGGCCTGTGACAATTCAAAGTTCTCTAATTTGTATTGTGAAATGAGTTTGTGGCGGAAGGTGTTGAGAGCTGCAAACATCCAGCAACGACCAGACGCTTTCTGGTTGGTTACCTTGTCCTTGGTCAAATCCAATGAGAAAACAGGTGTGTTGTCTACATGGCTTTGGCGACGTTCTAGGGCTGCAAAAATTCCATTGTGGCTGGCAGCATTTTCAATCGCTTGGTATTTGATATTTGCTTCATAATTGGCAAATAGTTTATCAGTAAATGATTCTTGAATCGCGTTCATAGATTCCTCCTTTTATTCTACAGTCTATTATAACGCTTTTTACAAAGGAAGCAACTGAAAAACATAAAAGGCAAGGACATTGTCTCTTACCTTTTTCAAATATAAACTAAATTAAGCAATACTAGCAAGGAGAATTTCTAACTCTTCCTTGGTCAAGCGACGCCATTCTCCTCGTTGCAAGCTTTCATCTAAAATCAGAGTTCCCATAGTCAAACGTTGCAAGTCTACTACTTCCTTGCCGCAGTAGGCCACCATACGCTTGACCTGATGAAACTTCCCTTCTGCAATGGTCACACGGATTTGGCTCTGATTCTTTTCTGTATCTGTGGAAAGAATCTCCAGTCTAGCGGGTTGACAGGTAAAGTCTTTGAGCGGAATGACCTTGGCAAATATCTCCACATCTTCTTGGGTCATAATTCCCTTGACCTGAGCCAGATAGGTCTTATCCACATGACGCTTGGGCGAAAGAAGAGCATGGGCCAGCTTGCCATCATTGGTCAAGAGTAGAAGACCATGTGTATCAATATCCAAGCGTCCTACTGGGAAAACTTCCTTGCTCCGAGCAATATCATCCAGCAAGTCCAGAACGGTTCTGTGCTTGGGATCCTCAGTCGCTGAAATAACTCCTTGGGGCTTGTTCATCATGTAGTAGACAAACTCTTCATACTCCAACACTTGCCCATCAAAGCGAATCTCATCTATTTTTTCATCAATCTGCAATTTAGCTGATTTCTCTTTTTTACCATTTACAGTCACGCGCCCAGCCTTGAGCAAGTTTTTGACCTCAGTCCGACTTCCCACAGCGCAGGCAACTAAAAATTTATCTAATCTCATAGAACTATTATATCATATCAAAAGGAGGCTGTCTCAATGACCAACCTCCTTTTCATTTCATACTCTTCAAAAATCTCTTCAAACCGCGTCAACGTCGCCTTGCCGTATGTATGGTTACTGACTTCGTCAGTTCTATCTGCAACCTCAAAACAGTGTTTTGAGCTGGCTTCGTCAGTTCTATCTGCAACCTCAAAGCAGTGCTTTGAGCAACCTGCGGCTAGTTTCCTAGTTTGCTCTTTGATTTTCATTGAGTATCAGATTTAGGAAATTAACTTCCTCGTCTCCAAAAAATCGCTAAGACAATCATGGAACCTAGTACTGCCGGAATAATGGCAGTTCCTGCTATTATCGGTCCCCAAGTCCCAAAAAGCAAGTGGCCTATAAAAGCACCAATCCAGCCCAGAAACATTTTTCCAAAACATCCCATTCGCTCTCCACGATTGGTCAGAGTACCTGCTAAAAATCCCACTAGGAGACCAACGAACATGCTTCCTAACATATTATCTCCTTAATTTGCCCAATCTCCGTTACGGAAGAGTGGTACACGTGTCCCATCCTCACGGATACCATCGATATCCATTTGGTTAGAACCAATCATAAAGTCTACGTGAACATCTGAACGGTTAAGCCCCGCAGCTTCAAGCTCCTCTTCGCTCATCTCCGCTCCACCAACAACGCTAGTTGCATAGGCTGCACCGATGGCCAAGTGATTTGACGCATTTTCATCGAAAAGGGTGTTAAAGAAGGTAATACCTGACTGAGAAATTGGGCTTGGATCTGGTACCAAGGCACATTCACCTAAGGCACGCGCACCCGCATTTTCAAAGACAAGGTCTTTCATGACCTGATCACCCTTCTCAGCAGTGATATCTACGATTTGTCCATCCTTAAAGGTTACCTTAATACCTTCAATGATATTTCCGTTATAGCTAAGCGGTTTTGTAGAAGTGACATAACCATCTGCGCGACGGAAGTCAGGCGCTGTGAAGACTTCCTCTGTCGGCATATTTGGCAAGAATCCTTCGCCCTGTGCATTGATAGCACCAGCTGATTCCCAAACGTGGTTTTTCGGCAAACCAAGTGTCAAATCTGTTCCTGGCGCTGTGTAGTGAAGGGCTGAAAATTGCTCCTTATTAAGCATATCGGCCTTGCTCTTTAAGATAGCTGCATGCTCTTCCCAGGCCTTAACAGGATCTTCTTCATAGACACGGCAAGTTTTGAAGATTTGGTCCCAAAGAAGATCGACTGCTTCTTCGTCGCTCGCAGCATTTGAAAAGACTTTCTTGGCCCACTCAAGTCCAGCAGCGGCTGCTACAGTCCAGCTAACCTTGTTAGATTGCGTTGCGATTCGCATTGGCTTCATGGCAAGTCCCATAGCTTTGGCAGAAGCTGAAAGCTTGTCAGCATCCACTCCGTTCAAGGCACCTGGGTCAGAAGAACGAACCCCAAGACGGCTAGCCTTGTTCTCCAAGAGATAGTTCATCTCAGCAATCTTGTATTCAGGCACATTGTCCAGACGCTCCATCGGAGCATGTAGGAATTTCTCACGGTTAATGACATCATCTGTCCACTGAACGATGACCTCATGCGCACCCAAGGCATAAGCTTCTTTGACGATTAAGTGAGCCAACTCACGTTGCTCCACATCGATAGAGAGAGCCAAAGTGTGACCAGGTTGCACGTTGATTCCGTTCGCAACCAATAATTTCGCATATTTTTCTAGATTTTCTTTAAAATTTGGTAAAACCATTCTATTCTTCCTTTTCTTTTTGTTTATTTTTCTTTCAAAGCAGAAAATAATCCTGCTAAAGCAATAGCACCTGACAAGAGTGCTGTTGATAGAAGGATTGTCTGGTCAGCAAGTTCTAATTGATATTCAAATACCTTCTCAGCCGGCTTATCTTCCGCAAAAATTCTTAGTTTCATGAGAACCCCCTTAAAATTTATTAAAACAAATCACTATGACTGCCTGTCCTCAGCAAATTTAAAATCAATTCTTCCTTGTTTACTTTATAAACCAAAAGCCAATCTGGCTGGATATGGCATTCACGAACTCCTTGAAAATGTTTGGATGCCGTCAATGGATGATCACGATATCTAGCAGGAAGTTCTTTTTCTTGAACAAGAAAATTTAAAACTTCTTCTAATAATTCTGCCTTCAAACCACGCTTCATAGCCAACTTAAAATCTTTTTTAAACTGTTTATGATAACGAATCTTAAGCACGCAAATCCTCCATCAAGTCAGAGACTGATTCAAAAGACTGGCTCATATTACGATTTTGGTCTAAATCCGTTAACACTTGGAGCAACTTCCGATTTTCGTCTAGTCTAACATCAAAAGGTAATCCTTGATATTGAATAGCCTGACGAAGGAAAATATTAATAGCCGTTGTCATATCCATTCCCAGATTACTAAACACCTGTTGGGCCTGCTCCTTAACCTCACTATCCAGACGGATGCTCATACTCGTCTTTGACATACTCTCACCCTCTTTCTATAGACTATTTTAACAAAAAAGAAGGCTAATGTAAATCTATTAGATATACATTAGCCTTCTTTGGGTAGATGATTAAACAATTTTTTTAAAACAACTCATCAAACAAACTCAACTGGTTATCCTCTGGCATATTTCCAAGAATACCCATCTCATCCATCTTTTCAACCAAGGTTGATGAGAGTCCACCACGTTTGCGTAGTTCTGTTTTAGAGAGGAATTCTCCCTCTTCACGCGCTCGTACTAACTGCTTGGCAACGTTCTCTCCTAGACCATCCATAGCAACAAATGGCGGGATGAGGGTATCCCCATCGATAAGGAACTCTGTCGCCTGACTACGGTAGAGATCGAGTTTTCCAAACTTGAAACCTCGTTCCCACATCTCATTAACAATCTCAAGAGTTGTATAGAGATCAATTTCCACATTAGAGGCTTCATTGTTCTTCCGTTTTTCAGAGATTTCTTCCATTCTGCGCTTGATGGCATCCAAGCCCGCACCCATAGTCTTGATATCAAAAGCCTTAGCGCGGATTGAGAAGTAAGCACAGTAATAATAAATAGGATGGTGAACCTTGAAGTAGGCCACACGCAAGGCCATCATAACGTAAGCTGCCGCATGGGCTTTAGGGAACATGTACTTAATTTTCCCACAGGATTCGATATACCACTCTGGTACCTTATTAGCCTTCATGGCTTCGATGTAGCCATTGCGTTCCTCTTCGGAAATCTTTAGCCATAAGCCTTTACGCACCCGTTCCATGATGGTAAAGGCCATCTTAGGTTCGAGACCAGCATGCATGAGGTAAACCATGATGTCATCCCGACAACCGATAACAGTTGATAGGTCCGCTATTCCTTGTTTAATCAAATCTTGTGCATTGCCCAGCCAAACGTCGGTACCGTGGGATAGACCTGAGAGCTGAAGCAACTCCGCAAAAGTTGTCGGATGGGTCTCGTCTACCATTCCACGTACGAAATTGGTTCCAAACTCTGGAATCCCCAACATCCCCGTAGGCGTTCCAATTTGTTCAGGTGTTACCCCAAGCACATCAGTCCCAGAAAAGAGAGCCATAACGCCTTCATCATCCATAGGAATTTCATTGGGATCAATACCAGACAAGTCCTGAAGTTTTCGAATCATAGTCGGATCATCATGTCCCAGTACATCGAGTTTGAGGACGTTCTCGTCGATATCATGGAAGTTAAAGTGAGTCGTTTGCCATTCAGCCGTCACGTCATCCGCTGGATACTGGACAGGCGTAAAGTCGTAGACATCCATGTAGTTAGGAATAACAACGATTCCCCCGGGGTGTTGTCCTGTTGTCCGCTTGACACCAGCCGCACCTTGAGCGAGGCGTTCCACCTCTGCATCACGATAAAACTTGCCATAATCTCGCTCATAGCCCTTGACAAAACCATAGGCAGTCTTGGCAGCCACCGTACCAACCGTTCCTGCACGGAAGGCATATTCTTCACCAAAGATATCACGCACATCCAAGTGGGCGCTAGGCTGGTCTTCTCCCGAGAAGTTCAAGTCAATATCGGGAACCTTGTCCCCATCAAAACCGAGGAAGGTCTCGAAAGGAATATCTTGCCCATTTTTGCTGAGTTTGCGACCACATTTAGGACAGTCCTTATTGGGCATGTCAAAACCTGAACCGTAAGAACCATCGGTGATAAACTCACTGTACTGACACTGACCACAGACATAGTGAGGAGAGAGAGGATTAACCTCCGTAATCCCAATCATGGTCGCAACGAAACTAGATCCGACAGACCCACGAGAACCAACCAAGTAACCCCGTTCATTAGAACGTTGTACTAGCATCTGCGATGCCAGATAAATCACGGCAAATCCATTCCCCAGAATGGAAGTCAATTCTTTTTCAATCCGCAAATCAACAATATCTGGCAGCGGATTTCCATAAATCTCAAAAGCTTTCTTGTAGGTCAATTCAGCGACCGTTTCTTCAGCCTTGTCAATGAAAGGCGTATACAAGTCACCCTTAACAACCTCAACAGGTTCAAATGTCTCTGCCAAGGCATTGGTGTTTTCAATAACCAGTTTACGAGCCAAATCCTCTCCCAAGAATGCAAATTCATCCAACATTTCATTAGTCGTTCTAAAATGAGCTTTTGGAAGAGGAGCGGGTTGAGCATGTTCGCCGTGACCTATGGTTCGGTTAATCATAGCCCCCTGTCCCAAACTACGGACGATAATTTCACGGTAAATCTCTTCTTCCGGTTCGATATAGTGAACATTTCCAGTAGCCAGAACAGGCTTACCAAGACGGTCTCCCACTTCTATCAAACTCTTTATAATGGTCTGGAGTTCTTCCATATCCTTGACCTGCTCCTTGGCAATCAAGGGAGCATAGATAGCTGGTGGCATGACCTCGATAAAGTCATAATACTTGGCCACCTCAACCGCTGCATCCACACCTTGAGAAACAACTGCATCGAAAACTTCACCCTCCGAGCAAGCCGACCCCAAAATCAAGCCCTCCCGATGGGCATCTAGAACCGTTCGCGGAATCCGAGGCACCCCTTCAAAATACTTGGTATTAGACAGAGAAACCAGTTTAAAGATATTTTTTAAACCTACCTGATTCTTGACATAGATGGTCGCATGCTTGATTCTAGCTTTTTTATAAGAATCTGGACTAATCAAATCAATGTTGAGTCTAGCTAGATCAGTCACACCATGTTTTTCTGCCACCTCTTTGATAAAGATGAAAAGCAGGCGACCTGTAGCTTCCGCATCGTAATTGGCCATGTGGTGATGTTCTAAGGCCACACCAAAACGCTTGGTCAAAGGCCCCAAACCATGACGTTTATACTCGGGATAGAGGTTTCGAGCAAACTCCAGCGTATCAATCACTGGCTGACTAATCTTTGGCAGACCATGACGCTCATAATTGGCATTCATAAAGCCAACGTCAAAGGTCGCATTGTGGGCAACTAGGACCGTATCCTTGCAAAATTCTTGGAATTCTTGCAAAACTTGTTCTAGTGGTTTGGCATTTTTGACATGGTCATCTGTAATTCCAGTCAACTCAGTAGTAAAGGCTGACAAGGGATGCCCAGGATTGATAAATTCATCAAATTCAGCAATAACATTCCCCTTGTACATCTTAGAAGCCGCAACCTGAATCAAATCATTATAGATAGCTGATAGACCTGTCGTTTCCACGTCAAAGACCACATAGGTTGCTTCTGACAAGTCCATCTCCACTTCGTTGTAGACGATAGGGACACGGTCCTCCACGATATTGGCTTCCATACCATAGATCAGCTGAATTCCCGCTTTCTTAGCCGCCTTATAGCCGTGTGGGAAGGACTGGACATTCCCGTGGTCCGTGATGGCAACAGCCTTGTGTCCCCACTTAGCAGCTGTCGCAACGATTTCTTCAACCTCTGGCAAAGCATCCATGGTCGACATGTTAGTATGAGCATGAAACTCAACCCGGCGGTCTCCTTCTGGCATCAAATCCTTCCGCTCATAGTGAACAACTTCCTGCACATCCTGTACGTTCATAGTCAAATCTCGTGTGAAGTTATTCATCTCCACATTCCCACGAACTCGGAGCCAAGAATTCTTCTTGATAAGGTCAAATTTCTGGGCCTCTTCCTCATTTTTAACCCACTTTTGCATAGAAAAACTTGAAGTGTAGTCCGTCATTTTAAAGTTAATTAAAACACGACCGGTTCTAGTCACTTTTTGCTCCACATCAAAAACAACCCCTTCAAAGACCAGACGATTTTCCTCCGTCGTGACTTCGATCATAGGAGTAATCTCCGCCTTATCTAGCTTTGGCTTAGCCGCAGCCTTTTTGGCCTGAAAATCAAAGGCTGGTTTCTCTTCCGCTGGAGGAGGTGCCATCTGTTCCAGTTGCTCCATAGCACGGAGCGCTTCCTCATTGGCGGCTTGAACAATCTGCTCATTTTCAGCATGAAAGGCTTCTTCCTGCTCTTGAGTCAGCACATCATTCTTCTCTACTTGACAATTAAAAGTTGGAAAACCAAACTTTTCAAGTTGTTTCGCTAAATTAGGAAGATGATTCTTCTTAAAATGTTCCTTATCAATCGCCTCTGAACCTTCAATAAAGAGTTGATTGCCTTCAGCACGAACTCGCAAATTCTGGTAAAGAGATTTAAATCCTTGACTAGCACATGGCCCTTCAGAAAAAGCCTCTCTATAATAGGCTTGTAAGAGTTGGTTTGAAAATTCTTGAGACAGAGCCTTAATTTCAAAAATAGCTTTATTACCTGTCTTAGAAAATTCCTCACTCAAACCCTTCTTTAATTCTAAAAAGATTTCAATCGGTAAAATATTAGAAAATACGAAATGAAACTCCCATACCTTACTAATTTTATGAACCACAACTCGTTCAATATCAGCATGTGATAAAGCAGATGCCTGTCTCATTTCAGCAGGCATCCCCAGTTGATTAATCAAAATTTCAAAACTGTTTGACATTCATTTTCCTCACATTATTCTCCTACTATTTTACCATATTTAGAGGTATTTTCTAAAGACAAAAGGAAGCCACTAAGTGACTTCCTTCTAGAGTGAGGACTGATTAGTCTTCACCTTTGTTTTTCTTAATGATTTCTTCTTGTACTGACTTAGGTACATCTTCGTAGTGGTCAAATACCATCATGAATGTACCACGTCCTTGAGATGCAGAACGAAGAACTGTTGCGTAACCGAACATTTCAGCAAGTGGAACGTAAGCACGAACGATTTGGCTGTTACCGTGTGCTTCCATACCATCAACACGTCCACGACGAGCAGTTACGTGACCCATAACATCACCAAGGTTTTCTTCTGGAACAGTGATTGTCACAAGCATCATTGGCTCAAGGATAGCTGGTTGCGCTGATTTAGCAGCTTCTTTAAGAGCAAGTGAAGCCGCGATCTTGAAGGCAGTTTCAGATGAGTCGACATCGTGGTATGAACCATCGTAAAGCTTAGCTTTAACGTCAACCATTGGGTAACCTGCAAGAACACCGTTAGCCATAGATTCTACCAAACCTTTTTCAACCGCTGGGATAAATTCACGAGGAACCACACCACCGACGATTGCGTTTTCGAATTCGAATCCTTTACCTTCTTCGTTTGGAGTAAATTCAATCCATACATCACCGAATTGACCTTTACCACCAGACTGACGTTTGAAGAATCCACGTGCTTGAGTAGAAGCGCGGAATGTTTCACGGTAAGATACTTGAGGAGCACCTACGTTCGCTTCAACTTTGAACTCACGACGCATACGGTCAACAAGGACGTCAAGGTGAAGCTCACCCATACCAGAGATAACTGTTTCACCAGTTTCAACGTTTGTTTCAACGCGGAATGTTGGATCTTCTTCAGCCAATTTTTGAAGGGCGATACCCATCTTGTCTTGGTCAGCTTTAGATTTTGGCTCAACCATCAATTGGATAACTGGTTCTGGAACGTTGATTGACTCAAGGATGATTTTAGCTTTTTCATCTGTCAATGAGTCACCAGTTGTAGTATCTTTCAAACCAACGGCAGCAGCGATATCACCTGAGTAAACAGTGTCGATTTCTTGACGGCTGTTAGCGTGCATTTGAAGGATACGTCCGATACGTTCACGTTTACCTTTAGAAGTGTTCAATACGTAAGAACCTGATTGAAGAACACCTGAGTAAACACGGAAGAATGTCAAACGACCTACGAATGGGTCTGTCATGATCTTGAAGGCAAGAGCTGCAAATGGCTCTTCATCAGATGCTGGACGAGTTTCTTCTTCGTCTGTATCTGGGTTGATACCTTTAATTGCTGGGATGTCAAGTGGGCTTGGAAGGTAGTCGATAACCGCATCAAGCATCAATTGAACACCTTTGTTCTTGAAGGCAGAACCACACAATACTGGGAAGAATTCAACGTTGATAGTCGCTTTACGGATACCAGCTTTCAATTCTTCGTTAGTGATTTCTTCACCTTCAAGGTATTTCATCATCAATTCTTCGTCAGTTTCAGCAACTGCTTCGATCAATTTTTCACGGTATTCTTGTGCTTGGTCAAGGTATTCAGCTGGGATGTCTTCTTCAAGGATATCTGTACCAAGGTCGTTAGTATAGATTTCAGCTTTCATCTTGATCAAGTCGATGATACCACGGAAGTCATCTTCAGAACCGATTGGCAATTGGATTGGGTGTGCATTTGCTTGAAGACGATCGTGAAGTGTGCTTACAGAGTAAAGGAAGTCAGCACCGATTTTGTCCATTTTGTTGGCAAATACGATACGTGGAACTCCGTACTCAGTTGCTTGACGCCAAACTGTTTCAGTTTGAGGTTCAACACCTGATTGTGAATCAAGAACGGTAACCGCACCATCCAATACACGAAGAGAACGTTGTACTTCGATTGTGAAGTCCACGTGTCCTGGTGTGTCGATGATGTTTACGCGGTGGTTGTTCCATTGAGCTGTTGTCGCAGCAGATGTGATAGTGATACCACGTTCTTGCTCTTGCTCCATCCAGTCCATTTGTGACGCACCTTCGTGAGTTTCACCGATTTTGTGGATTTTACCAGTGTAGTAAAGAATACGCTCAGTAGTTGTTGTTTTACCAGCATCGACGTGAGCCATGATACCGATATTACGAGTTTTTTCAAGTGAAAATTCGCGTGCCATGAGGTTTGTTTCTCCTATTTATTTTTGATTTCTATTCTATTATAACACGATTTTAATAAAAACGGATAGGCAGGACCTACCCGTTCTCAATATTTTCATGCTATTGTTGGTTTCAACTTACGAGATGGTAAGTTGAGTTGAACTCGGGCTAGAGTTAGCTAGCCGATTTGAGCCGGAACGGGATACTGTGTGAAAAAGATAAACTTCCTTGTATTCGTCGAATACTGCGTCAGTTTCCTATTTTCACCTTGCATCCTTACCGTTCCTAGCATCATGATTTAGTTGAGCTCAAGCTAAAAGTCTGGAGAAAAAGATGAATCTCATTGGTTGCAATCGCAACCTGCTTCGATTCCCTATTTTCTCTGGGACTTTCTTAACGCTTTCGCATCCTATCTTACCAACGGAAGTGTGCAAATGCACGGTTAGCTTCAGCCATACGGTGAGTGTCTTCACGTTTCTTAACAGCTGCACCAGTGTTGTTAGCAGCATCCAAGATTTCTTTTGCAAGACGGTCTTGCATTGTGTGTTCACCGCGAAGACGAGCGATTGTTACCAACCAACGAAGTCCAAGTGTTGTACGACGTTCTGGACGAACTTCAACTGGAACTTGGTAGTTAGATCCACCAACACGACGTGCACGTACTTCAAGTACAGGCATGATGTTTTCCATAGCTGTTTCAAATACTTCAAGTGCATCGTTGCCAGTAGCTTCTTTGATTTGCTCAAAAGCACCGTAAACGATTGAAGCAGCTGTACCACGTTTACCGTCAAGCATAACGCGGTTGATAAGACGAGTAACTAGTTGTGAATTGTAAAGCGGATCTGGCAATACGTCACGTTTTGGAGCTCTATTTTTACGACTCATTTCTCTTTATCCCCTTTCCTTATGCTTTTGGACGTTTAGTACCGTATTTAGAACGGCCTTGTTTACGATCGTTAACACCTGCAGTATCAAGTGCACCACGGACGATATGGTAACGTACCCCTGGAAGGTCTTTTACACGTCCACCACGAAGAAGCACCACGCTGTGCTCTTGCAAGTTGTGTCCGATACCTGGGATGTAGGCAGTAACTTCGATAAGGTTGCTCAAACGTACACGAGCGAATTTACGAAGGGCTGAGTTAGGTTTTTTAGGTGTCATTGTTCCAACACGAGTTGCAACACCACGTTTTTGTGGTGAAGAAACGTTTGTTTGAACTTTTTTATGACTGTTGTAACCAACGTTCAAAGCTGGTGATTTAGATTTTTCTACTTTTGATTTACGCGGTTTGCGAACCAATTGGTTAATTGTAGGCATCTACATTCTCCTGTGTTTTTTTTATTTTTGGTGATGATACACTTGGTGACAGCTATCATCTGTGTGTACTTTTGCAACATTTGTCAGCACGTCCCTGTACACTCTTGAGAGACCAAAAGTAAAAAGTACCGTCTATTATTGTAACAAAATTTTCCATTGGTTGTCAAGATATTTTTCTTTTTTATTCTTAATTTTAGCTCTTTTGTGGTGCTCCCCCCAAAAAGAAAAAGGAGGAATCCCACCCTCCTAAAGTTAGTATTGTTCCATTCAATCCCATCAATTTTAACACATAATGTTCAGAAAAATATTATATCATCACAACCAACCAGATTCTTTCGCGATATTAGCTGCCTCTGTTCGATTACCTGCATCAAGTTTTGAAAGAATATTGGTGACATAGTTTCGGACTGTTCCGTTGGATAGATAGAGTTTGTCTGCAATTTCTTGGTTAGAGAAGCCCTGAGCAATTCCCTTTAAAACTGCGATTTCTTGTTCTGTTAATGGATTGGGATGCGTCATCACCACTTCCATCAATTCAGGCGAATACTCCTTGCCTCCTTCTAGGACGGTGTGCAAGGTTTGCATGAGGTCTGCAATGTTTCTTTCTTTTAATACATAAGCATCTACTCCAGCCTTGACCGCACGTTCAAAATACCCAGGACGCTTGAAGGTCGTCACTACAACCACCTTTGTTTCTAGATTTTCTGCTCGTATCCACTCCAAGACTTCAAGACCTGTCTTAACAGGCATTTCTACGTCAAGGATGGCGATATCCACAGACTCCTTTTCTAATAGTTGGATTGCTTCTTGCCCATTCTTGGCCTGAAAGACAGACTTTACATCCGATTGAAGCGTGAGCAACTGGCACATGGCATCTCGCAACATACTTTGATCTTCTGCAACAAGTAGTTTCATCTTAGTTTCTCTCCTTATAAGGTAGTCGAACCTTAACTTCTGTCGGTTGTTTCCAACTAATTACCTTTACTTCTCCCGAAAATGGAAGAACACGATCTCGGACTGTATGGAGCTCATCTCCTTTTATAGAAGCGAAGCCACAGCCATCATCACTTACTGTTAGAATGAGTTCCTTCTCTGTCCGTTCTAATTTTAAGTACGCTTTAAACGCTTGGGCATGTTTGATGATATTGGTTACTAACTCAAGCAAAATCATGGAAGCCGTCGACTCCACATCCTGGGTCAAGCTAGCCTTGTCCAAGTGATTGTCAACTTGAACCTCAATGCCAGCAATTTCTAACATCTTTTTCACAGTCTCTAGTTCGGATGTCAAAGTTCTAGACTTAAGATTTTCCACAATGGTTCGCACTTCATGCATTGATTCTTTGCTAATTTGCTGTATTTCTCTTAATTCCTTTTCCACCTGTGGATAAGCCTGTATTTGAAATAACTGCAAGGCTAGATCAGTTTTAACACTAAGCATAGCAAAGGTATGCCCCAGACTATCATGCAAATCTTGACCGATACGACTGCGTTCATTTTCAGCAAGCAATAAATTTATCTGGGCATTTTGCTTAGCCTGTGCTTCTTTCAAATCCTCTACAATTCGAATCCGAACCAAACCAAAAGTCATTAAATCGATAAAAGTGATAATTCCAAGCAGATAGACTAGAAACTCAACTTCAACTTCCTGAAAAATCAAAAGTTGCCCCACAACAAGGACTTGAGCAAGGAGAAAAGTCCGGACATGTAAAGAATTAAAACTACGTACGCCGAAATGATAAATTAAGAGATTGGCAAGGAAAAAGAAGAACCAGATATAATTTACACCAACAAAGGCAGTATTCCCAGCTACATAGGCTAGCATAATCACCCAACAGAGCCAGGATAAACGCTGACTCTTGGTGGTTAAAACACCTAAGTAAGCCAAGACAAACAGAATATCAATCAACAAATGCCAGACAGCAAGCTCCCCAGTCACTACAGGAACGATGGGAAAAACCATAAAAATCAAACTGGCCCAATACATATAGTCTATGCTTTTTAGTCTTTCAAGCATTAAGCATTCTCCTTATGACCTTGAAGGTAAATGGTCAAACCAAACAAAACTGCTGAAAAAACAAGTAGATAAACTGTGGCTGATAGATTGATGCCACCCTCATTTAAGAAGGTCTTGAGCAACTCCATCAACTGATAAGTTGGTAGGCACTTCCCGATTGCTTGCATCCAGTCTGGAAATAAAGAGATGGGCATCCAGAGTCCGCCTAAAACAGCCAAGCCTAGATAGAGAAGATTGCCCACGACAGACATCAGCTGACTAGAAGGCAAGAGTGTCAAGGTCAAGCCAAGCGCTACAAAAGCTACACTTCCTACTATCAGCAAGAACGCAGCCCCAATCCAGCTTCCTAAAGACATATCCACACCTCTGACCAAGTGCCCAACTGAGAAAACCACCAAGATTGAGACCAAATAATCAACCATCATACTTGTTATCTTTGATAGATAATATTCTACCATATTTACAGGGGTATGGCGTAATGTTTTCTGCCAGTTGTTGATTTTATCGGTATGTAAAACAGCTGGGAATGAAAACATAGCTGTCGACATCATGGAAAAGGCAGTCATGGAGATGAGGTAATCACGCATAAAATTAGCCGGTCCACCTGGTGTGTCCTGGTACATGCCTGAAAAGAATAAATAGAATGCTGTCGGCATCCCTACGGATAATAGATAATAGACTAATTGTCGTTTGGTCAATAGAAATTCTATCTTGTTTAGTGCGGTCCATCGTTTCATCTTAGTCATCTCCCTTTTGTGTTTCTTCAAAGATTGTATCCAGTAAGCTACGATTATTGACTTCAATTTCTTGAATCCTACATCCTGCTTGCACTAACAGTTCCCAAAAAGCATCTGCTTCGCGTGTGACTACTTGTAGAGCATCCTGTTTTTGTGACCAGTTTTCAACCAAGTTTGACTGTTCGACAACTTCCTTATATGCTAGAGGAAGGATAAAGTGCTTTTCAATCTCCTCACTGCGCATGGCTAGAGGTGTTGTATCGCGAATCAACTCTCCCTTATTCAAGACCAAGATTCGATCCGCAGTATGCTCTACCTCTTCGATATAATGGGACGAATAGAGGATGGTTACTCCCTGAGCTTTTAACTCCTGAACAATTTCCCAAAAGCGTTGACGAGTTGAAGTATCCATGGCAGCAGTTGGTTCATCTAAAAAGACAAGCTTTGGTCGCCCAATCAAGGTCAAGACAAAAGAGAAGAGACGCTTTTGCCCGCCTGACAATTTTTCTGCAAATTGCTCTTTCTGTTGCTGTTCAAACTGCAATAGTTGATCGATTTCTTGCTCGCTCAAAGGATTTGGATAAATACTTTGAAAGAAAGCAATCAACTCTTTAACCTTCAATTTCTGTACAATCACATTTTCTTGAGAGAGGTAAGCCCTAGTATAGTCTAACTTAGAACTCGTCACTGATAAACCTTGAATAGATACTTGACCGCTGGTAACCAGTTTATCTCCGAGCAAACAGTCCAGAAGTGTTGTCTTACCAGCACCATTGGGACCAATCAAGGCGACACATTCACCTTCAGCTACCTCAAAGGAAATATCCTTCAAAATAGCCTTGCTCTTGATGTTTTTATTTAGGCTTTCTACCTTAATCATGTTCATGATATTCTCCTTTCAGCCACTCCTCTCCCATAGGAAAGGCGATAAAAATCATAAATCCTAGTCCCCAGGCACCACGGATGAATTGGTGAAGGAAGGCTTGATCAAACCAACCTGTAAACATTTCTACCAACCATACCACTAGTGATAGTCCAATAAAAAGATAGAGAAACGCTTTTTTCATTTTTCAAACTCCTTTTTCACATCTCTGACCAATTTCAAACCTTCTCTGATAAGCCAAGACATCATTCCAAAGCCAGCAAAAAGCTCCCAAGGAAAATGGTAGAAATCCTCATCCAATCCCGAAAACATGAGATAGGTCATAACTCCTGCTGCTACTAAACTCATTGCGACAATTACTTTATGTTTCATTTTTTTCCTCCACTTGATACATCTAGTATAATTCTTTGAAGGTAGAATCACTAGAAGCTTCTGTCATGAGGAGATATGACAAATGTCATAAAAAATTCTATTCAAAATAAGCAAGATACACTATACAATAAAACATGAGGTAGAAAAGAATCTATAGTCACTTCCTTTATAGTGACATCAAATTCAATTCAAACTATAATGTAAACTAATACTTATTTAAAATCGTAATAGGAGCAATTTTTATAACATAAAAACATATACTATTGCCTCAACAGAAACTCTTCTATTGCTTTATTAAAAATTTATAAGAGTTATAAAATCTGTTAAATTTCAATGTGTATAATTAACTACCGTATTTATTAAACAGGGTAAGAAACAAAAAAGAGAGAAGCAAACTGTTTCTCTCTTAATGTATATAATATCTAGTTAAATAAAAAAGATACGCTTACGTATCTCTTCTCTGTACTGAATCGGGAAGACAGGATTCGAACCTGCGACACCTTGGTCCCAAACCAAGTACTCTACCAAGCTGAGCTACTTCCC
>NZ_CAMHZQ010000016.1 GCF_946190275.1 Streptococcus mitis
GTTTGTTTATGGTTGTCACCTGCGACTGTTATTGGCTTAGCACTTCCTAGGTTGACTCCTCCGACTTGTGGTTGGTAGTGAAGATCGGTTGAGGCTGCTTTTTCCTCATATTCCACATTGAAGACTTGTGGGGCATCTGTTAAGTGTACAGTTTGCTCTCCTTTATTCTTCAAGACATACACCTTGCCAGCTTCTGTAATGGTTTCTGCTGGTGTGTATTTCACTTCGTCGGTTTGTTTATGGTTGTCACCTGCGACTGTTATTGGCTTAGCACTTCCTAGGTTGACTCCTCCGACTTGTGGTTGGTATTTCACATCCGTAGACACCACACCCACATGCACCGTCAAGGTATTACTTTCTTTTCCTTGACTATCGATAGCTTTAAGGACTACTGTATATCGTCCTGCCGGAGTTGCTTTTCCTGGTGTTTCTGTCAATCCAGACATTATTTGGAGACTTCCAGTACCGTACGGCTTATCTTCAAGAACTGTATGATTATCTTCAGTATCTCTGATAGTTACTAGTTCAGCTAATTTCTCTTTCGTAATACTTGTTCCAGATGGGAAGACTTTACGAGTCGTATCACTTCTTCCTTCCGTTCCTTTGTACTCCAGAGTCGGAGACGTATTGCTAATGTTAGAAATCATCCAATTTCCAGCAGTTACTGGATCTTGTCCTGCTTCGGATTGGTAAGCTACACGTAAACCTAAGCCTTTGCCGTAAGTACTTGTTCCACTACCATTCGCTACTTCTTCCTTCAAATGAAGTTTAGACCCACCTTCAATTTCCTTGATATGAATTCTTACTAGATTTTCAGAGGCGTTTGTACGACTAACTCCATTTTCAATCTTTGCTACAAATTTATTTGCATCACTTACCGCAGTGTGATCAGTCCGTACTGCGTCTACATGCCAATCTCCACCATTTTGACCACGAACAAGAACAATACTATTTGCTTTATCTCCATTTTCTTCACTATTATGGAAACGTAATTCAACTCGTTTAGCATCATGTGGAACTGTGATGTCAATATGCTTACTACCCGCAATTGTAGGTGTTACAGAGTAAGAACCCATTGAGACTTCTTTATCATCACTTGTAGTTGAAACTGTTCCACCTGTGACTGTATTCTCCACTGTAATCGCTGGCGGTGTTGTAGTTTCTCCATTCTTAGCAACTGATTGACGAAGTTTTACAGTAGCAGGAAGCGTAGCTGTCCATTTATCTCTAGTGATTGTCACGCGCCCATCAGCACTAGATAGAACGGTCCTATTCTCATCGTTCAAATGAACTTTGACTACTTTATTAGGAGCATCAAATCCACCCAATGTACCGCTTAATGTACGACTAGTTGAGGTGACCGCAGTTGCGTCAAAAGTTGGTTTTTGAGGAGCGACTTGGACATCATTGCTATTTGCAGATGACAAGTTATAGGCTGTAGTTCCGCTACCACCCGCAACTTTAACCACCGCATGAACCTTTTCTCCAAGAGTCAGATTAGACATATAATTAGTAGCATCGAAATGAACCGAACCTGCTCCGCTAGTTACCTCATCGCGACTTAACTCTTTAGAAGCAACTTTATTACCTCCTTGGTACAATTCCACCGTTACTCTAGCATCTGTTCCTAATTGATCTGATGTTGGAAGATTTCCTACCGTCACCGGCGGTTTCGTACCCGCTTTACCACGGAAGGCATCTGCATTTATAGTTGGTGCTTGTGGTAAAACTGCAAAATTAACATCTAAGTTTTGATCACTGTAGTGTCCACTCTCAGTTGCGACGTCGCCTCGAGCTGAACGAAGGTTTAAATACCAAGTATTAATTACACCGCTATAGACCCCAACTTTATTCTCGATATTATCAACCGGTGTGGTACTCCCTTGTCCATTTCTATTCCAATAAACACCTCTATTTGTAGTTACATTTTTATCGATTGGTCTCACATACTTGTATTTGTCTCTTGAAAATGCCTTTCCTACCGTAGTTTCAAATCGATTTTTACCGTTTTCATAGGCTATCTCATCTCCATAAGTAGTGATTGTTATTTCTTTGTCAGGAGCAGTTTCACCATTAGGATAAGTTACAGTTATAGTTTTCGTTCTTGTACCAATATCTTTTCGAAGACTTCTATCTGGAAGATTTCCATCCTTGAAGGAAATTGACGTTCTGTTTGGTTTACGTCCATCAAAAGATATATACCATTCCGCTTCAAGCGGGTTTCTAATATGCCCTCCATTTTCATAAATAGCTCCTGTCAGCGGTTGACCCACAATTTCAAAGTACGTCCTTACTTCTTGATTATCTTTTTTACGATAAGTAACCGCTGGATACTGTGTTTTAAAGAATCCTAGACTTGTTCCATCACTATTACCTTCAGAGCTATTATTACCAGAACTATCCACCGTTTCCGCTAAAAGTTCATAGACTGTTGTTGAGCTGGCATCTTGATACAATTTATCGATAACATCAGCCTTCTCTACCCCATTTTCAACGATTTGAGTCTTAGTATCTCCTGTTTTAAGCCACATATTTAGCTTGCTTCTTAACGTATTGGTCTTCGCATTGGTATCATCATCTTTATCATAATTATCTGTTAATTTCACAAGACTAGTGAAAGATGGGCGCCCATTTTTCGGTAAATAGTCATATAATTTTTTAGTAACCCCTAAAACATTTGTACTAGAGCGCTGTACCCGTGGATTTTCTGTGTCTATAGGAACAAAGTAGACATTAATAACATTTGTCGTTGTATCTTTAGTTTCATTTCTCTTAGACAGCGTATTTGTATTAACATACTCAGGACGAAGATACAACTGAGCTTTATAAATAGCTCCACTACCATTTGCCACATGATCTAATGAGATTGCCTGTATTCCGTTAGCTCCAGCAATACTTGCATTTTGTAGACTTGTATTAACAGCGCCAGGAGTTCCTTTTCCGTTTTCAACTAACTTATTAGGTGAATTAGAAACAACCTGTCCACCACTAAGATTTCCTGCATCTACCAAATCTAGCGTATTAATATAGTCAGAACCTTTTTTAAACTCGTTTGTACGCGAATCCTTACTATAACCTTCACGATTATGTTCAGCTTTTTCTTTATCATCCCCTCTAGCTTCAACAAGAGATGGATTTTCAACACTATTTGTACCTGCTTTTGGTTTTAAGTGCATCATTCTTAAGACATCATTTAGATTGATACCTTGTCCTTTTGTCGCATCATAGTAATAGATTAAACTACGATTTCCATTTACAGATGGGTCACTTGTACTATTAGACCAAGCAAAACCTTTATCTGTATCTCTATTCGGTAGTTTTGCACCTTCGATATTTTCTAATAAGAAATCTTTGCGAATATCTGCAAATCGAGTAACAAATCCCTCTCCTCTATTCTTATTAGGTTCAGTTTGAAGCCAACCACGTTTCTTGTCTTTTGTAACAACAATAGATCCACTGTCTGAAATCTCAATATTTTCATCTTGCAACCCAAGTGTAGGATTTGCTTTTTTCAAAGCGATTCTAATTGCTGCTTTCTCAGCATCGTTCAACTTGCTATCATTTGCTTGAACGATTCGGTTAGTTGCATTCTCTATTAAATTTAGTCGGGCAGTAACTTCTTTTTCGTTACTATTACCTGACATTGTAGATACACCACGGTGAGTTACCTTCACGCGTGCATAAAGAGTTTCCCCTTCTATCAATCCATTTGGACGTTTACGACTAATATCACTTTCTCGGAAAGTCCACTCGGTTTCTCTACTTCCTTTATCAAAAGAATGTTCTGCTATAGGGGTTGTATCATCTTGATCACTATATAATTGAATCGTACGAGTTGCCTCTTTGTTAACCGTACCTACTTCAGAAGTACTCTCTCCAATATTAACGATATTCTTCACTTTAATATCTGGCTTATATCCTGCTTGACCATATAGAAGATCTGCTCCTCCATCAATCGTTGGAGCTGTTGGATCTACTGCAACTAGGATTCTTCGTTCAATAATAGGCGGTGCAAATACGGTTCTTGTAGTACTATTATTATTGGCAATATCGCCTGCTTGACTGAAATCAGCTTTAATCATACGCGCATAGTGCCCCATAGCGATACTAGCACCTTTAGATACATCAGCAGGATTAGAAGAGATTCCACCATTATTAATACTATAAACCATTCCATCTGGTAGATAAGAATATCCTCTATCCGCCTTACTTGAATCATTAATGACTTTCCAGTAGTCTTTAAGATTGATATTTTTAGTACCATTCTTTACATTGACAGAATTGCCATCATGAAGTCCGATAACATAACTCTTACCACCTTGTTGACCAGCATCAGGTGTTTCATAAACATTTTTAAAATCTAAATCTACAACACGATATTTAAATTTAAAGGTACTAACATCCCTATTATCACTACCTGTGACCGTTAAAGTAGCCTCGTGTTCTCCTAGAGCATAATCATTATTTACAGTACCATTTGATAATTTAGCTGTGTACTTACTTGTTTCGCTACCTGTTTGTTGACTTCCTGGGAAGTTTGTACTTGTCACTCCTCCAGGTAATCCACTGACCGTTACATTACTAATTTTTCCAGCATTATCCCATGCCTTTAATTCTGGATTAAAGGTCGCTCCACGGAAAATCGTAAAAATTGGTGTTCCTGCTGTTGTACCTAGCGATACTCCATTTAGAGTAGCTTGTGGTTTCGCATTATCAGTGACATTGAAGTTTACTTCTCTTTTAATTTCACGTGGCGCATAGAGAGTCATACCGTTAGCTGTAAGGGTTCCGTTTTGAGCTCCCGTTGGGAATACAGCTTTTGCTACATGTCTAACTAATCCAAGATTAGTTAATTTTGTATCTTGATTAGCATTTTCCCATTCCCAACTCATTCCTCCTGGGAAATATTTATTTCCTTGATCCGTGCTACCATTTAACGTATCAATCAAGTAATTATGAGAATCTCCTATTTTTTCGTTAAGAGAAGCAGCTTTAGGTGAATTTCTCACCATAACATCAGCAATGGTATATTCAAATTTATATTCTTTTGCATTACCACTGAGGTCTCTTACAGTAACAGAAGCTTCACGCGTTACCAAAGGAGCATCATCATCTACTTTTGTATTACTAAAATGATAATCTCCATTTGTAATTAAAGTACGAGCATAGTCTTTATTCCCTGATTTATTAAACCAAACACCATTTGGAATATTTTTTATATTAAATTCAGCAATTGTATTCGAATTATCTGCTACTTTAAAAGTAGGCGTGAAATCAGCACCACGGAAAATAACGAATCGATTATCAGAAGCTCTTTCAGTTAAGGGTCGTCCATTCATCATAACAGTAGGAGCTTGAGTATCTCTACTCTTAACAGTATCTTCAGCTGAAGTTTCATCACTATTCAGATACGTAGCAATAGCTTTAATTTTCGTATTATCTTCAACGGTTGGCTCTGTAATAGAAACACGACCTGTTGAAGTGTCCACAGTTACACCATCTGGACGATTACCAACTACTCCCCATGATGATCCTTCTTTTTTCACCGTAAGTGTAGTATCGCTCTGTTGTCTAGTTGGTCTATAAGAAACAACCAATTTATCTGTCGTACCATTTGGTGTAACAGAAGCAGATCCATCAAGCGGAGTTGCTATTGTTGGAGCAGCTGGTTTAGCTTCTTTTTGAATATGTTTGAAAAGTACATCTACATAGTCTACAGAATCGTCTTGATTATTTGTGCTAGAATTATTTTCATTATCATAGTAGGTAACCTTAACCTGTTTTTTCACCCAAACAGGCGTTGTCTCCGTGATAGTTGGGACATTTCCTACCACCTGCCCATTCGTATTTACCTTTTGATATTGTTGACGAATCGCTTCTTTTAACTTTTCTAAGTTTTCTTTTGAAATTTTTCCACCTGGTAAAACATCGATATCATCTGGCACTGTAAATAACTCTGTTTTACGATTATCAAGTGTTAATTCGATTACTCTCTTACCTGTTGATAAACTTGAGCCGTCTACCCATTGAACTTGCTTCACTGCCTGTTCTTTAATTTTTTCACTTGTACGAGGAAATTCTGAAATTCGATCCTTAAAGAATGAATTTCCAGGGTTTGGGGTTTCCATATCATCAGCATCTGGAGTTTTAAATCCATCAATTTGAGATGAAACATCCGTATAACTCTTGATATAAGTATCGGCATTCCCTAAATCAGCCTTATAATTCTTTGTATCCGTCACTTCTTTAGCTACTGGTTGATAAATATCAGACTGAGTCACAATTTTATATGGCAAACGGAAGTTAATGGCTTGTCCCTTAACTTTAGCTTCAATATAAAGAGTATGGTTTCCTTTTGTTCTATCAGCAGTTGTGTTCACGCCATCTTCTGAACGTTGTCTACTAAAGCGATTATGTAAATTCTTTAAATAATCCGCACTAAAATCACCAGTTGGTTTATAAGTACGGTAATCGGTAACATCTCCACGGCCAGGGTTCGTCTGCGTGTTATTATTATAAGTATCCTCAATAGTAACAGCATTGCTCATCAGACCACTTGCTGTATCCAAAGTACCTACCCCTGTACCTTTTAGGAAAGTGGTTTTTAACACATTCGTATTAACCGTTACATTATATCGTTCTTGCACGCCATACCATTGTTGATAACTCTTGTGCATAAAACGTCCACTAGGTATTTTTTCATATGATTTCATACCTGCAATATAGTAAAGTGGAGCTTCAGTATCAGCTTTTGTATCAAATTCTACTTCATAAGTATTACCGGCATCAAAATCTCTTGGTCTAAACGCAAAAACATTTTGAGTTGAACTTTTAATCTTATCGTACAACTTATCCATAATTCTTATGTCTTCATTTGACATACCATCACGATTATAATATACACTGGTATTATTTTTTACGAAATCATCTAAAGTATAAATCCCGCCGCGGTCACCAACAATTCCATTATTGACATTTGCAACATTTTCATAGTAAGGACTACCATTTACCCCACCATTTGGTGAACCGACAGCTGTTAAATATTTGTCTGCTTCACCATTAAATACTTGAGCAACCCCACCGTGTTTTACAACAGAACCATTCTCTTTCAAAGTCATATTTTGTACAGAATGACCACTTGGAACAGTAAAGTAGTAAATTGGATTTTGCCTTGATTCTTTCCCGTTATTATATGAGATTGTCCAGTGATATCCATTTGAATTCTTAGTTACTCTCGCAAAAACTTTATTTTTTAAATATTTTACAGGTTGAGGTCCTAAGTTATTATTATTATTCCCTGCACTACTTCCGTTATCATTATGAGAGATGTATAAGATAGTTCCTGGTGGATAACCTGAATTATCTCCTTTTGTGGTAATATACCCTACTAATGCATCTGTTAAATTGTTGTTACCTTGAGCATCATAAACTACACCGTTTGCTGCTCTATTAATCGCTGCTCTAAAATATGAATCAGGTAACATCTTCTTACCATTATCTAGATCACGTTTTCCTGAATGTTCTCGTGTGACAGCAAGTGCAAGTTTTTTCTCTGCTTGTTTCCCTTGCTTCATTAATTCTTCAATTTCTGAAGCTGTTAATTGTGGATTTTTTAATCCATTTTCAACAGAGCGAACAACTTCTTCCACACCTTCCAAAAATTTCTTGGTCTCAGGGCGTTCAATTTTTCTAGCGGCATCTAAGTAGCGAACCAAATAACCAGATAGCGCTTCCAGTTTATCTTTTTTGGTTACAGTTCCCTCCTCTTTACCAGCTTTTTCAGACTTTCTGCCATCTTCAGTTCCTTCAACAGAAAGCGCACTTTTATCAGTCTTTTTAAGTTCTTTTTCATCTTGAACTTTAGAACTAACTGTGGAACCTTCTATTACTTTTGCTGGCTTATCTAAAGTGAGATTACCCTCTAACGTCGCTTCGCTAGTCCGTGTAGCATTCAAGGCTTCTTTATTTTCCTTAGAAACAGCACTAGCTTCGTTAGCAGGCTTATTATCATTCTTAGACTGGAGCTGACGTACCTGCTCTGTCATAGCTTGAACTCGACCCACTAAGGTTGCAACTGCTTCTTCAGATGTATTTTCATCTCCAAGCAAACGTTTGCTTTCGTCGGTTAATTGAGAAATCTGACTAGCTAGACTTGACAACTTCCCGTTATCTATCTTAGCAATCTCTGCTTGAAGGTCACTAAGAGCCTGATTAAGAGCAGACTTATCCACCGATTTCTTAGTAATTGCCTCTTTCTCAGACCCTACTTCCTGTGATTTTTCTGAATGTTCCTCTGTAGGTGGAACTCCCTCGGTCAAACCAGTAACAGCAACCCCCACTTTTTCAGTATTGGCTGTTGCAGGAGAGACGGGCATATCCGCCTTAGCTACTCCATTCGCAAAAAAGATGAGCGCTGCAATCGCCACACTCGCAGCACCAAAATGGTACTTTCTTATAGAATAACGGTAAAGTTTTTCACCATTATCGTCACGCTTTTTACCAAACATAAGCATATCCTTTCATTGTTTCAATTGATTAGCTAAAAAGCTTTGAAACATAACTTCTCAACAATATATTAATACTTTTATGATTCAAAATCAAGCACTTACATAAAGTTTATTCAAAACAAAAATACGATAACAATCGTGTTTATGAGCATTTTTCAAGAATTATATATATATATATATATGCAAGTGTTATTATACTTATATTTAAAATATCTAAACTATAAAATTTAATATAAATAAAAAACAGATCTTACCTTTTGCCTCGGAAAAATCTGTCATTATTTTATTTTAAATGGTAGACTGCCTATCCTTACTTTTTATAGACAGCGGATTGATGAAAGCTTATTACTGGGTAAAAGGTTTATTACCGAAAAACTCCAACCACGGTTTACGAACCTCGTCTTTGCTGGTTTCTCTGTATTTTTTAGTTCCAAGAACGTTATTTTGACCATTATTAGTTATGACTTTACAACAAGGCCTCAAACTCAGCGACAGTCATACCCAATTGATGGCTGGCAACTTCAGAAGTCAGGAGACCTTGACGGACCATATCTAGGAAGGCAAAAAGTTTCCCACGCTCTAAGCCTTGTTCAATACCCTCAGCTCGCCCACGTTCAAGACCACGCTCTAAACCTTTCTCCTCAGCTTGTTCCAAGGCATAGTCCTGTGCTAACAAGGCTTGTTCTTCTCGCATACGTAGTTGACTAAACATCTTCCTGTCCTCCTCGGACCAGCTCTTGTAGTCCAGCAGTTGGTCTGCTTGGCTGATGGCTCGCTCGGGTTGCTGGGTAAAGGGTTTATTCCCGAAAAACTCCAACCAGGGCTTGCGAACCTCGTCTTTGCTGGTTTCTCTGTATTTTTTTAATTCCAAGAATGCCATCTTGACTAGATGGTTTTCTTGACCGTTATTGGTGATAGTTAAGACCTCACCTGTCGTGTCCTCGCGCATGCTAAAGCTATGAAAAGCCAAATCATCTTGGAAGTAATTACTATCTACGATAGCAATAGCATAAACAGGTGCGATGTGTTTGTAACTTTGATGTGTATCACCTTCTCGTTGACGAATTTTTTCTAGGTTTTGATTGACCTGACTACACAGGTAAGCCCACAGGCGATTGATGAAAAAATTCTGATGATGAACTTGGATTTCGATAATAACCTGCGTGCCATTGTCCAACTCTGCCAAAACATCTATACTGGTATAGAAATCCTGGGCCGAGTACGGCAGGGAAGGCAAGACATGAATATTGCTCCCCTCCAAAATGGTTACATTTTTGGCTGGTAAGTCCAGCATATCGCGGATAAATTGACAAGTGATTTCTGGATTGCTGAAAATTTTCTTAGCTACCAAATCATTGGTCGGGCTAATGCCCGGATGACGTAAAGTCATATTTCTTCTCCTTTCATTATACCATAGTTTTAAATCTAGGTTCACTAGATTCTATGGCTCTATCTATTTATTCGGAAAAAGTAGAGAGAATTAGGAGAAATTTATCTGAAAGCGATGGACGCCCACCATAGATATTATAAGCCCAATAAAAAACAAAAGAGCTAGCCTAAGCTAACTCTTATCCTATGCGGAGAGAGGGACTTGAACCCTCACGACCTAAAGCGGTCACAGGATCCTTAGTCCTGCGCGTCTGCCAATTCCGCCATCCCCGCGTCGATTACTTTACTAGTATATCAACTTTTGGGATGCTTGTCAACACTTTTTTCAAAATTTTTCATTTCATCAACCAAATTACTCTGAAATTTCATTTAGATTTTCATCTACCAACTTAGCTCCAAGTGTATTTTTGAAATGACCTAGGGCAAATTGGTGATTTTCAGGCCAGATGGAAGCAACAGCTGGTTTAACAATCTCGATGTCATATCCTAGATTATAGGCATCTATAGCTGTATGCAGGACACAAATATCCGTCAAGACTCCTGTTAAAATAACTGTAGAAATTCGACGCTCTCTCAAACGGATATCTAGGTCAGTACCCGAAAAAGCTGAGTAATGGCGTTTATCCATCCAAAAGACACGACTGTCTGAACCATGTTCTTGATAAAAGGTCCCCAAATCTCCGTATAAATTCCGTCCACTAGTCCCAATCAAATTATGAGGAGGAAATAGTTTACTTTCTGGATGAAAACAATCGTTTTCTTCGTGAGCATCAATGGTAAAGAAGATGTAATCTCCTCGTTCAAAAGCTAATCGAGTTACCTTGCTGATGGCATCCGAAATCGCCTGAGCTGGAGCGCCTGCTGTCAATTTTCCACTATCTGCAACAAAATCTTCTGTATAGTCAATCGAAATTAAAGCCTTAGTCATTAGTAATCTCTTTTCTTCACTTCTTCAAAAATATCTGAAATCAAGACCTTAAGATAGGTTCCCTTCATTCCAAGTGAGCGACTTTCAATAATTCCCGCAGACTCAAGTTTACGAAGGGCATTGACAATCACAGAACGGGTAATACCGATACGGTCTGCAATCACAGACGCAGTCAACTGCCCTTCATTTCCATTTAATTCCCCTAAAATTGCTGAAACAGCACGGAGTTCGGAGTAAGAAAGGGTGTTGACTGCCATGGTAACAGCAGTACGGCGGCGAATATTTTTCTCATCTTCTTCACGTTGGAAATTAAGAAGTTGAATCCCAACAACGGTACTGGCAATCTCAACAAGAATCAAGTCCTCATCTTCGAATTTTTTATCATTGCGCCAAATAATCAGAGAACCAAGACGAATCCCCGATACATGAATCGGTGCAATAGTCGTCAAACCATCTGGAAAGTCGGCACGACTTTCCACAGGAAAAATACTTAAATCATGATCAACTGTCAGATTGGCTTCTGTATCGTAAATCATGTTCGCACCTTGAATATAGTCATCAGGGAAAATCTTAGTTTGGAAGAATTGCTCTACACGATCTGTATTGGTTTTGTAACGCATAAAATAGCCAAGGAGACGTCCCTTGCTATTAACGATACAGGCGTTACAGTCAATAATATCTGCCAATTGACGGGTAATCGCATTGTAGGGGAGTTCTTCCTGCAACTGCTCGTCTGAGCGCTTCAGGATAGAAGTAATTTTTCTAGTTTTTTCTAATAAATGTGCCATTTTTCACCTCGAATTTAATCGCTATCATTATAACATAAACAGCTTGAATTTTCAATTATTATCTGAAAATTGCTTATTTAATTGCAATTTGAAAAAACAAGAATATTTTTAATTAAATTGCTTCTTTTCTATTGACAAGCTCCCTATTTTTGTGTATTATAATATTACAAAAAGATAATATATCTATTTTATTTATCTTTCTTTTTCCATTCGGTCTCCTTATATAAAAAAGCGATTCATTTTGAACCGCTTTTTCTTATTTATCGCCCTTATTACGAATAACAAAGCCTGTTTGCTTTTCACTTGAAGTATTGCGTGGTTTTTTATTATCCTTACGGTAACGTTTTTCCTTATCAAAACGATCATTGCCACGACTTCCTTTTTTGAAATCATCACGACGACCATTGCCACGGCGATCACGGTCTCGACGGTCGTCCCCACGACGGCCTCCACGACCTCCCTTAGCTTTACCACCGAAGCCATTACCTGATGGTTTAAATGGCAGTGGTTTTTCACGTGCAATCTCCACCTCAGGAAGATTATCTGGGTCTTGAACAGTCAGACTCAAGATATACATTGCCAATTCTTCTGGAGTAAATTCGGCAGCTAGCTTACGAGCATCCTTACCAAATTTCTCAAAGTTGGCACGGATAGTCTCATCTGCAAAATCACGTTCAATTTTCTTGAGAGCTACCTGTTTTTTAGCTTGGAAGGCTTCTTCTGCACTTGCAGGTTTGAGACCTTTCATACGTTTCTTAGTCAAGTTTTCAATGATTTGAAGGTAGCCCATTTCATTTGGTGATACGAAAGTAATAGACTGACCTGACTTACCAGCACGACCTGTACGACCGATACGGTGAACATAACTTTCAGGATCTTGTGGAATATCGTAGTTATAGACATGGGTCACACCTGAAATATCCAACCCACGCGCTGCAACGTCTGTCGCAACCAAAACATCAAGATTGCCATTTTTAAAGTCACGAAGGACACGAAGACGTTTGTTTTGGTCTAGGTCTCCATGAATTCCTTCTGCACGGAAGCCACGGATTTTCAAACCACGAGTCAATTCATCTACACGACGTTTTGTACGACCAAATACGATAGCAAGCTCAGGCTGTTCCACATCCATAAGACGAGTCATGGTATCAAATTTTTCTTGTTCTTTAACACGAATATAGTATTGGTCAACCAATTCTGTTGTCAATTCCTTAGCAGCAATCTTCACATGCTCAGGTTCTTTCATAAACTGAACACCGATACGTTTGATGGCATCTGGCATAGTTGCTGAGAAAAGCAAAGTTTGACGGTTTTCAGGGACACGAGAAATGATAGCTTCGATATCTTCAAGGAAGCCCATGTTGAGCATTTCATCCGCTTCGTCAAGGATAAGAGTTTCAATATCTTGCAATTTCAAGGCCTTGCGTTTAATCAAGTCCAAGAGACGACCTGGAGTTCCCACCACGATATGGGCACCAGATTTAAGAGCCTTAATTTGCTTTTCAATGCTTGATCCGCCATATACTGAGCGGACTTTGACTCCCTTGCTGCGACCAAATCGGAAGAGTTCTTCTTGACTTTGGACAGCGAGTTCACGAGTTGGAGCGATAACCAAGGCTTGGATGGTCGCCTCTTCTGTACGGATTTTTTCAAGGGTAGGCAAGCCAAAGGCTGCAGTTTTTCCTGTACCAGTCTGAGCTTGACCGATAACATCCTTGCCTTCGAGAGCCAAGGGAATAGTTTGTTCTTGGATCGGACTAGCTTCTACAAAACCAGCTTTTTCAATCTCTGCTAGCAAATCAGCAGACAAGTTTAATTCATTAAATTTCACGTTATTCTTCTTTCTAAAGGTGGTGCGAAGCCACCCTATAGGGCTTAGTTTATACTTTTCTTTTTATGACGTATTTTCATATACTGGATATAAAATCGTGTTGCTTCTTTTCCACAAAAGAAAAGTACTGTTTTCTTTGCAACCTATCTAGTATAACACAAGAGAGAAGCAAAAGATAGCCTAATCCGTCGATAAAGTCATGTAAACGATTTTTCTGAGAAAATAAAGTTAAACTTTCCACTATTTCATAAACTTTTTTAAAGCGTAGCAGAATTGTGCAAAAGTTTTTTTCTTGTGCTAGAATGAAATTCGAATAGGAGGAACTCTAAATGTTAACTTATGATTTAATCGTTATCGGATTTGGTAAAGCTGGTAAAACACTAGCTGGTAAATTGGCTTCAGCTGGCAAAAAAGTTGCCCTCGTTGAACGTAGCAAAGCTATGTACGGTGGAACTTGTATCAACATCGGTTGTATCCCAACTAAAACTTTGTTAGTTGCTGCTGAGAAAGACTTATCTTTTGAAGAAGTCATTGCTACCAAAAACACTATCACTGGTCGCCTTAACGGTAAAAACTATGCGACTGTTGCTGGTACAGGCGTAGATATCTTTGATGCGGAAGCTCACTTCCTTTCAAATAAAGTCATCGAAATCCAAGCTGGTGATGAAAAGAAAGAACTGACCGCTGAAACAATCGTCATCAACACTGGTGCTGTTTCAAACGTCTTGCCAATCCCTGGACTTGCTACAAGCAAAAACGTCTTTGACTCAACAGGTATCCAAAACTTGGACAAATTACCTGAAAAACTTGGTGTCCTTGGTGGCGGAAATATCGGTCTTGAATTTGCTGGCCTTTACAATAAACTTGGAAGCAAGGTCACAGTCCTAGATGCCTTGGATACTTTCCTACCTCGTGCAGAACCTTCCATCGCAGCTCTTGCTAAACAATACATGGAAGAAGACGGTATTGAATTACTTCAAAATATCCGTACTACTGAAATTAAAAATGACGGTGACCAAGTGCTTGTCGTAACTGAAAATGAAACTTACCGTTTCGATGCCCTTCTCTACGCAACTGGACGCAAACCAAATGTAGAACCACTTCAACTTGAAAATACAGATATTGAACTAACTGAACGTGGCGCTATTAAAGTGGACAAACATTGTCAAACAAACGTTCCTGGTGTCTTTGCAGTTGGAGATGTCAACGGTGGCCTTCAATTTACTTACATTTCACTTGATGACTTCCGTGTTGTCTACAGCTACCTTGCTGGAGATGGTAGCTACACACTTGAAGACCGTCTCAATGTACCGAACACTATGTTTATCACACCTGCACTTTCACAAGTCGGTTTGACTGAAAGCCAAGCGACTGATTTGAAACTTCCATACGCAGTGAAAGAAATCCCTGTTGCAGCAATGCCTCGTGGTCACGTAAACGGAGACCTTCGAGGAGCTTTCAAAGCTATTGTTAATACTGAAACAAAAGAAATTCTTGGAGCAAGCATCTTCTCAGAAGGTTCTCAAGAAATCATCAACATCATCACTGTTGCTATGGACAATAAGATTCCTTACACTTACTTCACAAAACAAATCTTCACTCACCCAACCTTGGCTGAGAATTTGAATGACTTGTTTGCGATTTAAGTTGAAATCTCATCTTAACTGACAGCCCTCTGTGGGCTGTTTTTACTTCTGCGAAATCTCAAATCTGTCTTTTCCCTCTTTTATGATATAATAGAAACATGAACTTAAAAACTACTTTGGGCCTTCTTGCTGGGCGTTCTTCCCACTTCGTTTTAAGCCGTCTTGGCCGAGGAAGTACGCTCCCAGGAAAAGTCGCCCTTCAATTTGATAAAGATATTTTACAAAACCTAGCTAAGAACTACGAGATTGTCGTGGTCACTGGAACCAACGGAAAAACCTTGACAACTGCCCTCACTGTCGGCATTTTAAAAGAGGTTTATGGTCAAGTTCTGACCAACCCAAGCGGTGCCAACATGATTACAGGAATTGCGACAACCTTCTTAACAGCCAAATCTTCTAAAACTGGGAAAAATATTGCCGTTCTAGAAATCGATGAAGCTAGTCTATCTCGTATCTGTGACTATATCCAGCCAAGCCTTTTTGTCATTACGAATATCTTCCGTGACCAGATGGACCGCTATGGCGAGATTTACACAACTTACAAGATGATTTTGGATGCTATTCGTAAGGTACCTACTGCCACTGTTCTCCTTAATGGAGACAGTCCACTTTTCTACAAGCCAGCTATTCCAAATCCTGTAGAGTATTTTGGTTTTGACTTGGAGAAAGGGCCAGCCCAGCTGGCTCACTATAATACAGAAGGGATTCTCTGTCCTGACTGCCAAGGCATCCTCAAATATGAGCATAATACCTATGCAAACTTGGGTGCCTATATCTGTGAAGGCTGCGGATGTAAACGTCCTGATCTCGACTATCGTTTGACAGAACTAGTTGAGTTGACCAACAATCGCTCTCGCTTTGTCATTGACGGACAAGAATACGGTATTCAAATCGGTGGTCTCTACAATATCTACAACGCCCTAGCTGCGGTTGCCATCGCCCGTTTCCTTGGTGCAGATTCACAACTCATCAAGCAGGGATTTGACAAGAGCCGTGCTGTCTTTGGACGCCAAGAAACCTTCCATATCGGTGACAAGGAATGTACCCTTGTCTTAATTAAAAATCCAGTCGGTGCGACCCAAGCTATCGAAATGATTAAACTAGCACCTTATCCATTTAGCCTATCTGTCCTCCTTAACGCTAACTATGCAGACGGAATTGATACCAGCTGGATCTGGGATGCTGATTTTGAACAAATCACTGACATGGACATCCCTGAAATCAACGCTGGCGGTGTTCGTCATTCTGAAATCGCTCGTCGTCTACGAGTAACAGGCTATCCAGCTGAGAAAATCACTGAAACAAGTAGTCTGGAACAAGTTCTTAAGACCATTGAGAACCAAGACTGCAAGCATGCTTATATTCTGGCTACCTATACTGCTATGCTTGAATTCCGCGAACTGCTGGCTAGTCGTCAGATTGTTAGAAAGGAGATGAACTAATGGTTTATACTTCACTTTCCTCAAAAGCTGGCAATTACCCCTATCAGCTCAACATTGCCCACCTCTACGGTAACCTCATGAATACCTACGGGGACAATGGAAACATCCTCATGCTCAAGTATGTGGCTGAAAAACTGGGAGCCCATGTGACGGTTGATATCGTTTCTCTCCATGATAACTTTGATGAAAATCACTACGACATTGCCTTTTTCGGTGGCGGTCAAGACTTTGAACAAAGTATTATTGCAGACGACCTACCTTCTAAAAAAGAGAGCATTGACAACTACATCCAAAACGACGGTGTGGTTCTCGCTATCTGTGGTGGTTTCCAACTATTGGGTCAATATTATGTTGAAGCTTCAGGGAGACGTATCGAAGGTCTAGGTGTCATGGGCCACTACACGCTCAACCAGACCAATAACCGTTTTATCGGGGACATCAAGATTCACAATGAAGATTTCAATGAAACCTATTATGGATTTGAAAATCACCAGGGCCGTACCTTCCTCTCTGATGACCAAAAACCACTGGGACAGGTTGTCTATGGAAATGGAAATAACGAAGAAAAAGTCGGCGAAGGGGTTCATTATAAGAATGTCTTTGGTTCCTACTTCCACGGGCCTATCCTCTCTCGTAATGCCAATCTAGCTTATCGCCTGGTCACTACTGCCCTCAAGAAGAAATACGGTCAGGACATCCAACTCCCTGCCTATGAGGACATTCTCAGCCAAGAAATCGCTGAAGAATACAGCGACGTCAAAAGCAAGGCTAACTTTTCTTAAACAAAGGAAAATGATATCAAAGAACTCCGTTATCTTGTCGGAGTTCTTTTTGTCTTTTCTTTTACCCTTCTCCCTTGCATTTTCTCTCATTTTTTGCCAAAATAGAGGAGTAGAAAGAAGGTAGCATATGTCTAAATTACAACAAATCGTAACATATCTTGAATCAGAAAAACTAGACGTCGCTGTCGTATCTGACCCCGTCACAATCAATTACCTCACTGGCTTTTACAGTGATCCCCATGAACGCCAAATGTTCCTTTTTGTCCTAGCAGATCAAGAACCCCTCCTCTTTGTCCCAGCCCTTGAAGTTGAACGTGCTACTAGCACTGTTTCCTTCCCAGTTGTGGGCTATGTGGATTCTGAAAATCCATGGCAAAAAATGAAACATGCTCTTCCACAGCTTGATTTCAAACGTGTCGCTGTTGAGTTTGACAATCTCATCTTGACCAAATATCATGGCTTGAAAATAGTCTTTGAAACTGCTGAGTTTGAAAACCTCACTCCTCGTATCCAACGCATGCGCCTCATCAAATCAGCTGATGAAGTGCAAAAAATGATGGTTGCAGGTCTCTATGCGGACAAGGCTGTTAAGGTTGGTTTTGACAATATTTCTCTTGATAAGACTGAGACAGATATCATCGCCCAAATTGACTTTGCTATGAAGCGTGAAGGTTATGAAATGAGTTTTGATACCATGGTCTTGACTGGTAATAATGCTGCAAATCCACATGGTATTCCAGCAGCAAACAAAGTTGAAAATAACGCCCTTCTCCTCTTTGACCTTGGTGTTCTCGTCAACGGCTATGCGTCAGATATGACTCGTACAGTCGCAGTTGGCAAACCTGACCAATTCAAGAAAGACATTTATAACTTGACTCTTGAAGCTCAACAAGCTGCTCTTGACTTTATCAAGCCAGGTGTGACTGCCCATGAAGTGGACCGTGCTGCCCGTGAGGTCATTGAAAAAGCTGGTTACGGCGACTACTTCAACCACCGTCTCGGTCACGGTATCGGTATGGATGTCCACGAATTCCCATCTATCATGGAAGGAAACGACATGGTTATCGAAGAAGGCATGTGCTTCTCTGTTGAACCAGGTATCTATATCCCTGGTAAAGTCGGTGTCCGTATCGAAGACTGTGGTGTTGTTACCAAAGATGGCTTTGACCTCTTTACAAGCACCAGCAAAGACTTGCTTTATTTTGATTAAATTTATACAAAAAAAGTTAGCTCGAACAGCTAACTTTTTACTTAATCTTCTTGATACTTTGACTAAGAATAAATCCTACAATCATCCCTACCATATTTTGCATGAAATTTGGTAAAATTTCTGGTAGGGCTGCAGCCCAGCCATTCATCAAAGTAGAACCCAAGGCGTAGCCCCCTACCATGGCAATCGTTGCTAAGATAAGGCCTAACCACTGAGTTTTTCCTTTAAATCCTGCGAAAAATCCCTGCAAGCCATGGTTAACCAAGCTAAAGAACATCCACTGAGGATAGCCTGATAAGAGGTCAATCAAGAAACCTGCTAGTCCTCCTACTACAGCCCCTTCACGACTACCAAAGTAGAAAGCCGTAAAGAAGACACCTGCATCTAAAAGAGTTAGAATGCCTGTCGGTGTTGGAATTTTTAAGAAATAACCTAGAACCACAGAGAGGGCGGTTAATAGGGATACAAGGGCGATTTTAGTTGTTTTGGTTTGCTTCATATTGTCTTACTCCATACTGATCTGCTTGTGCAATAGCACGATAAACGAAAGCCTTAGAGCTTTCTACTGCTGGTAAAAGTTCATCACCTTTAACCAAGTGACTGGCAATGCTAGAGGCAAAGGTACAACCTGCACCAGCATTTTGCCCTTGGATAACAGGATTTTCTAGGACTGTAAATTTTTGTCCGTCATAAAAGACATCTACAGCCTTGTCCTGACTAAGTCGATTGCCTCCCTTGATAATGACTGCAGGCGCTCCTAAGTCATGTAATTTCTGAGCTGCAGCTTTCATGTCTTCCAAGCTTTTGATTTCCTGACCAGCCAATAATTCTGCTTCAGGAAGATTAGGCGTAATCACACTGACATGAGGGAAAAAGCGAATCAACTCTTGGCAGAGTTCACTAACTGCTACATCGTGCGTTTCCTTGCAGACCAAGACAGGATCCAATACCACAGGCACTCCTGGACGTTGCTTGATAAAGTTCAAGGCCTTCTCAGCCACACTGACAGTAGGAAGAAGACCAATCTTAATTCCCCCAAACTCCACATCACGCAAGCTATCCAATTCATGTTGAAAAATGGTATCGTCAGTTGGAAAGACCTCAAATCCTTTTTCTGTCAAGGCTGTCAAGCAAGTTACTGCTACAAAGCCATGCAAGCCGTTCAAGGTATAGGTCGCTAAATCAGCGGACAATCCACCACCACTAAAAATATCATTTCCTGAAAGTGCTAAAATACGATTATTCTTCATAACGAATCTCCTTTAAATACAAACCATTTGGTGCTGCAGTGGGACCTGCAAGTTGCCTGTCCTTTTTCTCCAAGATGAGGTCAATCTGCTCTACTGGCATTCGATTATTTCCGATTTTGAGAAGAGTCCCCACCATATTGCGAATCTGCTTATACAAGAAACCATTTCCTGAAAATGTAAAGGTCAAAAACTGACCTGTCTCATCCACCTTGAGACTAGCTTCGGTAATAGTGCGAACCTTATCCTCCACACTGGTTCCAGATGCTGTAAAGCCTGTGAAATCATGGGTTCCTTCTAGCTTTTTGAGTGCAATCTGCATGCGTTCCACATCGAGTGGATAAGGAAAGTGAGTAGCATAGTGACGGCGTATAGGATTTTTAGGACGGCCCCTGTCTACGATAAACTCATAGGTCTTGCTATGCTTGACATAACGGCAATGAAAATCATCCGCCACAAGCTCAATTGAAATCACATCAATATCTTCAGAAGACTGGGTGTCCAAAGCAAAACGGAGCTTCTCCTCATCCATTTGATAGGGCAAGTCAAAATGAATAACCTGTCCCAAAGCATGAACCCCACTATCTGTCCTACCAGCACCGTGAACAGTAATGGCTTGCCCTTTATTTAACCTGGTCAAGGTTTTTTCAATTTCTTCCTGAACGCTACGCGCATGAGGCTGGCGCTGAAAACCAGAAAAGGCATAACCATCATAGGAAATAGTTGCTTTGTATCTCGTCATAACTTCTATTTTATCAAGAAATTAGTCTCGTAACAAGCTAGAAAATTTATAATTGTCTGGGTACAAAATTCACAAAAAGAAAAACTTAGGAAACCAATCCTAAGCTCTCTTGTGAAGTAGGTACATGACAAAGATAGAGGTTACAATCAACCAAGATCCTAAGATAGCAAAGACCAACATCCCATTGTGAGTTAGTAAGCCAATTGCACCTAGAACAAATGGGGTCGTAAAGGCTCCGAAACTACAGCCTAATACAGCAAATGAAGTTGCTTGATTGAGGAGTTTAGATGGAATTCGTTCAGAGACAAGTTGAAAGACCGTCGTCAAGGCTACACTGTAGGCAAAACCAGCCAGAATGCTTCCTGCCACTACCACCCACAAGGATGGAGACAAGGCAATCACGATTTGCCCTAAGCCGAAGGTAATACCAGACCAGAGGAGCAATTTTTCCTTAAAGATAGAAATCAAGAAAGAAAAACTCACCCCAGCCACAATCCCGATCAACTGCATGATACTAAGAACAAAACTAGATAACTGGGCATCTCCAAGTCCTCTTTCCACCATCAAACTTGGAATACGAATAGTAATAGCCGTATTGGTACAAACTACAACTGCTGCTTCTATAGCTAGGGTAAAAATCAAGCCTTTCATTTCTCGAGTTAAGTGACTTGCTTCCTTCGCTTTTTTCTTGACTTCTTTCTTTTCTTTTCCATAAGGGACAAAGAGCAGATAGAGGGTCAGTACCAAAAATCCAGCACTGTAGGCTAGAAAGGTAGCTGTCCAACCAAAGGCCAACAATTGACCGACTGCCAAGGTAATGAGAGAAGCCCCAACGACCTCTGCAGAACCGCGTAGCCCTAACATCTGAATTCGCGTTTTCCCTTGATAACGCTCACTGATGATAGAAATAGCCTTGGCATTGATCATCCCAACTCCCAAACCAAAAAGAATCCGTGTTCCAAAGACAAAGGGATAGGCTTGATACCAAAATGGAGCCGTTCCACTCAGTGATAAAATCAACAATCCCAAACTAATCTGTAAACGCTCAGGAAATATTTTTTCTAAGAAACCATTTAATAGTAACATCATCATGATTCCAAAGGATGGCAAGCTCGCCAAGAGCTCAATTTGTTCCTTAGGATAGCCTTGATAATAGTCAAACATGGCTGGCAGGGCACTCGAGATGGAAAAGGACGTAATCAAAACGAGGGAGAGAGCCAAAATACTGGCCCGTTCTAAAAATTGTTTCATGAAATCTCTTTCTATATTTCTCTTAATCTTCTACTTTTTTTGATAGTTATCAAACAAGCAAGAAAAGAAGAAGCCTCTTTAGTGTATAGACTCCTTCTTAAACTCGAAAATGAATCCCTTGTGTCTTATACTCAATGAAAATCAAAGAGCAAACTAGGAAGCTAGCCGCAGGCTGTACTTGAGTACGGCAAGGCGAAACTGACGTGGTTTGAATTTGATTTTCGAAGAGTATTAGGATGATTTTCTCTTGATTTGCTTAATAAAGTAGAAGATAAATCCTGCCACCATATAGGCAACAAAGATAATCAGACACCACTTGAACACGACATCCCAACCCTTGTTCACATTCAAAAAGAAGTAAGGGAAGGGACTGACCTTAGAATTAGGAACATCAAGTTTCAGTACCAAGCCATTAAAAAGAGCAAAAATCATATACAGCAAGGGTAAAATCGTCCACACAACTGGATCCCAGATTTTGTATTGACCCTGTTTGTCAAAAAAGAGGGTATCTGCTAAAAACCAGAGGGGAACGATATAGTGGCAAAGGAAATTTTCTAGGGTATAGAAATTAGTCGCAATTGGCGCTAATAGGAAATGGTAAATCACACAGGTAATCATGATACTCATAGTGACTCCACCTTTTAAGCGCAAGAGACTTGGCCTTTGCCAATTTTCACCTAAACGGCTCATAACCTTTAGAAGATAGAGCGTAAAAATCGCTACTAACAGATTTGACAGAACCGTATAATAGAGCAACATCCCAAATCCACCATGCTTGGCGATTTCAAGATAAACTCCCGTAAAAGCCGCTAGAAACAAGAAGATACGGCTATAAAATACAAGTTTATAGTGTTTCGACATGCTTAAATTTTTTTCACAAACTCTGATTTGAGCTTCATGGCACCAAAGCCATCAATTTTACAGTCGATATTGTGGTCGCCTTCTACGATGCGGATATTCTTCACGCGCGTCCCTTGTTTCAAATCTTTTGGCGCACCTTTTACTTTCAAATCCTTGATGAGGGTTACAGTATCACCGTCAGCCAATTTATTCCCGTTGGCATCGATAGCAACAAGGCCCTCTTCTATATCTGCAACTTCAGCAGGATTCCACTCATAAGCACACTCTGGGCAAACCAGTAGGGCACCGTCTTCGTAGACATACTCTGAGTTACATTTTGGGCAATTTGGTAGGTTGTTCATGGTTTCTCCTTATCATCATTCACTATTCTTTGAAAATCAAAATTTCTCGAACAGCAACTATTATACCTTAAAATCAGCATTTTGACAAATATAGAAAAAAACCGATATCAATCTATCGGCTTTTCTACATCTACATTCTTTTTTCAGCTTCTGCTTTGATTTTTTCAACTACTTCTTGAATGTTCAAGCCAGTTGTATCAAGGTAGACAGCATCCTCTGCTTGTTTGAGAGGTGAAGTCTCACGATGACTATCCTTGTAGTCACGCGCAGCAATTTCCTCTTTTAGGGTTTCAAGGTCTGTTTCAATTCCCTTAGCAATATTTTCCTTGTAACGGCGTTCTGCTCTCTCATCAACAGAAGCTACTAGGAAAATTTTCAATTCTGCTTGTGGCAATACAACAGTCCCAATATCGCGACCGTCCATGACAATCCCACCTTGCTGGGCAATCTCTTGTTGGAGGGAAACTAGTTTCTCACGTACTTGAGGAATTGCTGCAATAGCAGAAACATGATTGGTTACTTCATTTTCACGGATAGGATGGGTAATATCCACATCTCCTACAAAGACAAGTTGTTCTCCAGTTTCTGAACGTCCAAAACTGATTGGATGCTGGTCCAATAAGGCTAAAAGCTCCTCAATCTCTTCCACTCCTAACTGGTTCTTGAGAGCCATATAGGTCGTCGCACGATACATAGCACCTGTATCTAGGTAGGTGTATCCAAAATCCTTGGCAATAATCTTTGCGACCGTACTCTTACCACTTGAAGCAGGGCCGTCAATAGCAATTTGAATTGTTTTCATATCAACTCCTATTTTATTTTGACAACATCACCTGGATTAGCAAACCAAGACCCTGTAGCCATATGCCCAGGATTTAAGGCTTCTAACTGGGCAATCGAAATCCCAGCGCGAGCTGCAATGGCTGCTTCTCCTTCTCCAGCTAAGACTTTTGTCGTCCCTTCTGGATCTGTAGCTTCCTCCGAGTGTTCAGAAGAAGATTCTGAACTCTGTTCAGGCTGGGAACTACTAGAAGATGAAATCTGTACTACATTTGCGTCTGAATCGTGAAAATCTTTCAAGGCTGCTGTGCGATTACTCCCACCCGATGATAGATAGATGAGAACAATAATCATTACCACCACAATTACAAAGAAAATACTGGCTAGGATCGTCAAGACACGATTGGCCACTACATCTCTACCTTGAGTTCTCTTACGACGTTCTGATCTTGTTTCTTCTTGATTTTCATAAATATCTTCTTGCCACGGTTCTTTTGCCATACCCTACTCCTTGTTTTTTTTTACTTTTCTTATTACAATATAAATATGAAAATCACACTTATACCTGAACGATGTATCGCCTGTGGGCTTTGCCAAACTTATTCTGATTTATTTGATTACCACGATAATGGAATCGTGCGTTTTTACGATGACCCCGACCAACTGGAAAAAGAAATTTCTCCTAGTCAGGATGTCTTAGAGGCTGTTAAAAATTGCCCAACTCGTGCCCTGATTGGAAACCAGGAAACCTAAATCAATGGCGATAATCCACTCCCTCTAGTTTAGCACATTTCCATGTAAAATTATAGTCTTTTCACTTTATTTTTTTCTGTAAAATTAGGAAGATCACTTTTTTCTTTGATGAGATAAAGTGGTCTTTTTTTAGTCTCTAGATAAATCTTACTGATATACTTGCCGAGAATCCCAATGGTCAAGAGTTGGATTCCCCCAAGAAAGAGAATAACAGCCATCAGAGATGTCCAACCTGATGTCGGATTGCCCAAAATGAGAGTCCGAACCACAACAAAAAAGGTCATAAGCAGAGAAATGAAACAAGATAGGAGACCAGCCACAAAGGCGATAATCAAGGGAAAATCTGAAAAATTAACAATCCCTTCAATGGAGTAGAAAAAGAGTTGCCTAAAACTCCAACTGGTCTTGCCAGCCTGCCTTTCGACATTTGGATAGTCCAAATAGTAGGTTTTGAAACCGACCCAGGCAAAGAGTCCCTTAGAAAAACGATTGGACTCGGTCAAAGCTAAAATGGCATCGACCACAGACCGTCTCATCATGCGAAAATCACGGACACCTGAGGGCAAGGCTACTGGACTGATTTTTTGCATAAGGCGGTAAAAGATATCAGCACAGAAACTACGAAAGAAGGGTTCTCCCTCCCGACTGGTTCTCCGTGTTCCTACGCAGTCCAAATCTGCATTTTGGTCTAGTAAGTTTTTCATCTCAAGCAACATACTAGGAGGATCTTGGAGGTCTGCATCCATTACCACCACCAGATCTCCTGTCGCATATTGCAAACCTGCATAGAGGGCTGCTTCTTTCCCAAAATTTCGTGAGAAAGAAATATAATGCACTGCCGAATTTTGCTCCCGATAGGCCTTTAAGAGTTCCAAGGTTCCATCACTCGATCCATCATCGACAAAGACATACTCGATTTCTGCTCCCAAATCAAGAATCAAATCTTCCAAAGCCTGATAAAAAAGAGGAAGTACTTCCTCTTCGTTTAGACAGGGGACAATGATTGACATCACCATATTAGTCTTCAAATCCATTTGGATGCTTACTTTGCCAACGCCATGCATCTTCACACATTTGGGTGATGCCGAGTTCTGCTTCCCAGCCGAGTTCTGCTTTGGCTTTTGCAGGATCTGAATAACAGGCTGCGATATCACCTGGGCGACGGTCTACGATGCGGTAAGGAATTGGACGTCCCACTGCTTTTTCCATGTTTTGGATAATTTCAAGAACTGAGTAACCTTTCCCTGTTCCAAGGTTATAAACGTTTAGACCTGATCCTTTTTGGATTTTTTTCAGAGCTGCAACGTGACCTTTAGCCAAGTCAACAACGTGGATATAGTCACGAACACCAGTTCCGTCTTCCGTATCGTAATCGTCTCCGAACACTTGCACCTGCTCTAATTTTCCAACGGCTACTTGCGTCACATATGGCAAGAGATTGTTTGGAATACCATTTGGATTTTCTCCTAGGTCTCCACTTTCATGAGCTCCGATTGGGTTGAAATAACGAAGCAAGACCACATTCCATTCTGAGTCTGCTTTGTAAATATCGGTCAAAATTTCCTCAAGCATAAGCTTAGTACGACCATATGGGTTGGTCACTGAAAGTGGGAAATCTTCCAAGATTGGCACTGTGTGCGGATCCCCGTAAACTGTCGCAGAAGAACTGAAAATAATGTTTTTACAGTTGTTTTCTTCCATGACCTTCAAAAGACTAACAGTTCCAGCGATATTGTTGTCATAGTAGGCAAGAGGAATACGGGTAGATTCACCAACAGCCTTCAAGCCAGCAAAGTGAATGACACCTGTTGGTTCTTCTTGTTTGAAAATGTCTCTGAGGGTATCTGTATCACGGATGTCAGCTTCATAAAAAGGAATTTCAACTCCTGTAATTCTCTCAACAACTTCTAAACTTTTACGGTTACTATTAACAAGGTTATCCACCACAACAACCTGATGACCTGCTTGGATTAACTCAATAACAGTGTGGGTTCCAATAAAACCTGCCCCACCCGTTACCAAAATCTTTTCTTGCATCTTCTTTCCTCGATTCTCGGATTATTTTTTCTTATTTTACCATTTTTGATAGGGAATGTCATTTGCCATCCTAGAGGGTAGGATAAAATTTCAGTAAAATGCTTATTCGCTTTTTAGTCGTTTGACATAGTTTTCAATTGGGTAGTTTACTGGGTCCAAGGTCAATTTCTTGCCTTGGATCAGTTGGGCTAGATGGTAGCCAATGATAGGACCCGTTGTGAGGCCTGATGAACCTAGTCCACTAGCTGCATAGACACCTGCCAATTCTGGCACCTCTCCAAAGAAAGGAGAGAAATTACTGGTATAGGCACGGATTCCCACACGTTCACCAGATGATTTCGCTTCTGCCAAGGTTGGGTAGTGAGGCAAGGCTGCCTCCTCCATTTTCTGGAGTAAAGTTTCATCTACCGTCAAATCAAATCCCATGTCATTTTCATGAGTAGCACCTAAGGACAATTTCCCACCTGCAAAAGGAATCAAATCCCACTCCCCTTCTGGCATAACCACAGGGGAAGCTTCCATGTCTTGGGCAAGCCTATAATCTCGGAGTTGTCCTTTTTGGGGACGGACATCCACAGCATAACCCAAGGGTTCTAACAAGTCACCCAACCAAGCTCCCGTCGCCAAAATAACCTGCTCAAACACCTCTTCGCCAATTTGGTAGCCTGATGCTAAAGGTGTCAGAGTTACTTTTTCTTTGACCAGCTTGACCTGACTGGCTTCCAGCAAACGAGTCACTAAAAGTTTGCCATCTACTCTCGCTCCACCAGAAGCATAGAGCAGACGGTCAAATCCCTGCAAACCAGGGAATAATTCGTTAGCTGATGCTTGGTCCAGAATGGCTAACCGGCCTATCAAAGGAGATTCTTCTCTACGCTGGAGGGCTAGTTGATAGAGTTCTTCCAACTTAGTTTCATCCTTTTTCAGGAGAAAGACTCCCGAACGCTGGTAAAAGTCGATTTCTTGTCCTGACTTCTCTAAATCAGCTAATAAATCCACATAAAAGTCAGCCCCCAAGCGCGCCATTTTGTACCAGGCTTTATTGCGGCGTTTGGAAAACCAGGGGCTGATAATTCCTGCTGCGGCCTTGGTAGCCTGACCTTGTCCATGGTCAAAGACGGTCACCTCTAGGTCACTTTCTTTCGAGAGGTAGTAGGTAGCTGTTGCACCTACAATCCCTGCTCCAATAATGGCAACTTTTTTCATTGTCTTCACCTTCTAACTAGATATGGTGGAAAGGATTGGTCGATACTTGACTAGGTACAATATCAATAGTCCAGCCACTTTCTCCTTTCCATTGATTAAGAAGCTCAGCAATTTTTTCCACAAAAAGCACTTCGATATAGTGACCTGGATCCAATGCCAGCAAGCCATCAGACAACATATCCTGGGCAGTGTGGTAGTAAATATCACCAGTGATATAGACATCCGCTCCTTTAGATAAAGCATCCTTATAGAAAGACTGCCCGCTACCACCACAGATGGCCACTCTTGAAATAGACTTCTGCAAATCAGTCTCTTGATAATGCACCATTCGAAGGCTATCAAGGCCGAAGACTTGCTTGACGTGTTGGGCCAATTCTCTAAATGTCTGAGACTGAACATTCCCAATACGTCCAATTCCACGTTCAGGACCTGTCTCCTGTAGATAAGTCGTCTCCTCGATGCCTAGCATCTGACAGAACCAGTCATTGAGGCCATTTTCAACGATGTCAATATTGGTATGGCTGACATAAACTGCGATATCATGCTTTATCAGATCAATGTAAATCTGATTTTGTGGACGGCTAGCTACCAAATCCTTGATCGGACGGAAAATCGGCGCGTGCTTGACAATAATCAAGTCTACACCCTTTTCAATGGCTTCAGCCACCGTTTCTTCACGAATATCGAGAGCCACCATGACACTTTGGATATCCTTGTCCAAAGTGCCAATTTGCAGGCCACGACTGTCTCCCTCCATGGAAAATTCCTGAGGGCAAAAGGCTTCATATGCGTTAATTACTTCACTTGCTAGCATGGAGTACCTCCTTGATGGCTTGAATCTTATCTACTAGAACTTGACGTTCCTCCAGATTTTTTTCAGGGATTTGTCCGAGGGCGAACTCTAGCTTAGTAGCTTCTTTTTGCCATTTTTGGACAAAGACTGGGCTGACTTCTTTGGACAAGAAGGGACCAAAGCGGACATCGCTAGCTGATAACTTCATTTGTCCTGCTTCCACCACCAAAATCTCATAAAACTTACCAGCTTCTTCTAGAATGCTTTCTGCCACAATCTGAAAACCATTGTCTTGCAACCAAATGCGCAAGTCGTCTTCACGATTATTGGGCTGAAGGATCAATCGTTCTACATTAGCTAACTTGTCCAAGCCTTCTTCTAAAATCCTAGCAATCAAACGACCACCCATACCAGCAATGGTAATGACAGACACTTGGTCTGCCTCTTCAAAGGCTGCCAAGCCATTTGCTAAACGGACTTGGATTTTTTCCTTTAGACCGTGAGCCTCAACATTTTTGACTGCAGATTGGTAGGGACCTTCCACCACCTCACCCGCAATGGCACTTTTGATTTGTCCTCTTTCGACTAACTCGATAGGCAGATAAGCATGGTCACTCCCCACATCTAGTAAAATAGCTCCCTGTGGCACAAAGGAAGCCACTAATTCTAATCTCTTTGAAATCATTTTCTCTCACTTTCCAAAACTCTATTACCTCTTATTATACCACATTTCAGCTAGCACCCCTGCACCTAAAAAGACCGCAATCCACAGATTGCAGTCTTTCTTTATTTTCTAACTTGATAGCGACTGGTTAGAATGAAAATTACGGTAAAGACCAACATCATGGCTCCATAAACAGGTAATGTTTGTCCTGTTAAGGTCGAAATTTCAAGCAGTTTTTGAATTCTTGGGAAGAGAGCTGTGGCTAGGAAGCCTCCTACTGACCAAACAATCAAGAGGACACGCCATAGGGTAAATGGCATGCAAGCTCTAAATACGGATAAGAAACCAATTGACCCCAAGAGATAATAGAGTAGAGTTGAGATTTCTAACTCAGACCAACCTTGGCTACTTCCAAATATTTTCACAAAGAGTACGCTGAAGACGACCATGAGAGCACTTGGTAGGGCACGAAGCATGGATCTTCTGAGGAAGTTTGGCTCGACAGGTTTGATATTTCGCTCAAAAGTCAGAACGAATGGTGGGAAACCTTCCACGAACTGGTCAATCATGGTAATCTGGATTGGAATGAAGGGGAAAATCAAGATCCACTCAGACCGACCTAGTAAAGCACTGGCGATACAGATAACTGCGAGCAAGAAAGAATAGATGGTCTTTATCAAGAAAATCGGGGCGATGTGAGCAATGTTATTGACCACGCGACGACCTTCAAAGAGAATCTCAGGAACATCATTAAAGTCAGAGTTCAAGAGAACCAGATTGGCAATCTGACGAGTCGCTGGGTCTCCCTCAGCCATCACGATGGAACAGTCCGCCTCACGAAGAGCTAGAATATCATTGACCCCATCTCCTGTCATAGCTGTTGTGTGCCCTGCTTTTTTCAGAGTTTGGATGATGAGTTTCTTTTGATGAGGGGAAACACGTCCGAAAATAGCTGTCTCTTCAGCCATAGCAATCAATTCCTCATCCGTGATTTTTGAGCAATCTACATAACTGTCATAGTCCGCAAAACCAGCCTTCTGGGCAATGCTGGATACCGTAACTGGATTGTCTCCAGAGATAATCTTGAGCCCCACTTCCTGAGAACGGAGATAGTCCAGCGTCTCTGCTGCTCCTTCTCGAATCGGGTCCAAGATTTCCAGCAAGGCTAGAGCCTGAATATCAGATGGTTTCTGTGGCTTGTGATGGTCTAATTTCTCCTGACTGAGAGCTAAGACCAAGACACGTGAACCTCTCTCCAAGGCCTCTCTGGCTTCAGGGACTTCTGAGTCCAGCAACATCTCAGGCGCCCCTAAGAAAACTGTCCCCAAACCTTCCAATTCCATAGCACCCCACTTGCGGTCGCTTGAGAAGGGAAGATTCGAAAGCATAGGATAGGCTACTTGGCCTTGGAATCGCTGGCGAATAGCTTGAGCTGTTGGATTCTTATCCTCACTATGGGCCATATAGCTTGTCAGGATGCTGGCAAGCGCTGACTCTCCATACTCTTCAGTCAAAGGAAGAACAGCCTCCACCTGCATCTTTCCTTGGGTGATGGTGCCCGTCTTGTCCAAACAGAGCATATCCACGCGCGCCAAGGTCTCAACAGAATACATCTCCTGCACCAAAACCTTTTTCAACCCAAGCTTGATAACAGCAGTTAAGAGAGAGGTGATGGTCAACAGGGCGATTCCCTTGGGCAACATTCCCAAAAGAGCTGTTGACGAATTTACAACGGATGACTTAAGAGGCAGGCCTTTCAACATCAAGGCTTCTAGCAAGAGAGCCAGACCAAAAGGAATGATAATCTTTCCAGTAAAACCTGCTAACTTGTCCAGCGATTTCATGATACGGGAGTTGATGGGTTTCACTGTCTTAGCTTCCAGCATGAGTTTGGCAGCATAGTTGTCTGCACCGACATGGTGAACTTGAGCTAAAACTGACCCACTAGCTAGGAAACTTCCTGACAAAAGCAAGGTATCAACTTCCTTTTGCACCAAATCACTTTCCCCCGTCAACATGGCTTCATTGACTTCCGCAAAGCCTTCCAAAACCAAGGCATCACTAGGAATCTGCTCTCCTGCAGACAAACGAATGACATCTCCTAACACCAATTCTTCAGGATTAAGAGCAACTTCCTGGCCATCACGAATAGTCTTGACCTTTTCCTTGGTCATGAGATTGAGCTTGTCCACCATGTGTTTAGCCCGCAACTCGGTGACAATTCCAGAAAAAGCGTTAAAGCAGATAACAGCAAAAAAGACCAAATTGCTCCAAGCCTGCACAAAGGCAAGGGCCAAAGCAATGGCAAAGTTCAAAGCGTTAAAAAGGGTAAAGACATTTCGTTTGATGATTTGCCAAGTGCTAGTACTGGCCGATGCAGTAAAATCATTGACCAAGCCCTTAGCCTGTCTTTCCTTGACTTCTCTTTGGGTTAATCCCATAATCTTATTTTTATCCATGAACTCTATCATATCATTTTTTCTAAAAGAATTCTAATCTCATCCCAAATATGCACCTAGTCAAGGGAAAAGTTTGCCAGCCCTCCTTTGATAAGGTATAATAATAACAAGAAAAGAATCGAAGGAGATCGCATGTTTTATACTTATTTACGTGGATTGGTTGTCTTGCTCCTATGGTCCATCAATGGCAATGCCCACTATCATAATACTGATAAAATTCCAAATCAAGATGAAAATTATATTCTGGTTGCGCCTCACCGTACCTGGTGGGATCCAGTTTATATGGCCTTTGCGACCAAGCCAAAACAATTCATCTTCATGGCCAAAAAAGAACTCTTTACCAACCGTATCTTTGGTTGGTGGATTCGTATGTGTGGCGCCTTTCCCATCGACCGGGAAAATCCTAGCGCCTCAGCCATCAAATACCCTATCAATGTTCTCAAAAAAAGTGATCGCTCTCTCATCATGTTTCCAAGTGGGAGCCGTCACTCAAACGATGTCAAGGGTGGCGTAGCTCTGATTGCCAAAATGGCCAAGGTCCGTATCATGCCGGTTACCTATACAGGTCCCATGACTTTGAAGGGCTTAGTTAGCCGTGAACGTGTCGATATGAACTTTGGAAATCCAATCGATATCTCAGATATCAAGAAAATGAATGATGAAGGCATTGAAACAGTCGCCAATCGCATCCAAGCAGAATTTCAACGTTTGGACCAAGAAACGAAACAATGGCACAATAATAAAAAACCAAATCCACTCTGGTGGTTTATCCGCATCCCTGCTCTCATCCTTGCCATTATCCTCGCTATCCTAACCATCATCTTTAGCTTTATCGCAAGCTTCGTATGGAATCCAGATAAAAAGAGAGAAAAACTTGGTTAAATAAATACAACAATCCCTTGGCAAAAGCCAAGGGATAAATCTTTTATTCGATTTTCCATTTTTGGGCCAACCAGCTGGAAAAATTTAGGAATCGTTCAGCTACTTGTTCATGGTGTCCATAAGGATCAAAGACAAATTGACCATTCGGATAGAATTTCTGAAGACTGGTATGGATTTGCTCAGCATAGGCTGGTGCTTGAGCCAAGCGATTGCTATGATTGACTCCTTCTGTTTGACCGTTCTGTAAATACAGCAAACAGTCTAAATTTTTCACTGTCTCTTCCTTGCAGTAAGTCACAAAATCAGGATACCAAAAGGAACCGCAGATGGAGAAGACACAGGAAACCTTGTCAAAGCTGAAAAGACTGTAGACTGCCGCCAAACCACCTAGTGAGTAGCCTCCATAAGCAAGGCGAGTTTCGTCCAGGCGATAAAGCGACTGCAACTTATCTAAAAGACCTCCAAATAAATGTTCATGATAGACGTTGGCCTGACCTCCAAAATCTGGAGCTCCATCTCTCAGAGCTGATGTTGCCCAGGGAGTGTAGTCGTCTAAGCGATTTTTAGAGGTCAAGCCCACTAAAATCACAGATTCGGAAAGGGACGATAGGAAGTCCAAGTTTCCATCATTCAATAAAATAGCCGGATAGGTTTGATTGGGGTCGTAGTTAGAAGGAAGGCTGATTTTAACTTGAATTCCTTCCCAATCAAACTCATTATTTATTGATAAAGTCATTGATTTTTTCAAGGGAATCAATCACTGCTGGACCATAATCCATCAACTCATCGTAAGAGATGGTCATGATTTTTTGATTCTTAATAGCGGGAACGCTTTCCAAAACAGCATTTGCCTTCATCAACTCTACTGCTTTTTCATCCAATTTTTTATTGCGGTCGCTGGTTACATAGATAATCAATTCAGGATCCATTGACACGAGGTTTTCCAAGGTCAAGCCCGATGTCCCCGTAGCAACGTTTGTATAACCAAGTTGGTTCAGCAAACTTTCTTGCAAAGCTGACTTGTAGGCACCGAAGGTTTCATCATTATAAGCAACCATAATCAAAGCCTTTTTCTTTTCACCTTGGCTTGCTGGGTTTGCTTTCTTAACAGCGTCAATTTTAGTTTGTAATTGGGCTGCGTATTCATTGGCCTTGTCCTGCACATTAAAAATCATTCCAAGATTTTTGACATCTTCTACGATATTCCCCAAATCTTGCTGAATTGTTGAGAGAGAAGCTTTTTGAGTATACACTGGGATTTTGTTTTCATTCCAAGTGCTAACTGTCCCCAAGGATTTTTCAGAAAACATCATGTTTCGCCCCATCACAGCGTCTGGCTCATAAGAAAGAACTGTCTCTTGTGAGACTGTTTTTTTATCCCCAATTTGAGGAATCGTCGCAATCGCGTCCTTGTATTTGTCCGTCACAGCATTGTCTGGATTGAGCATGCCAGCAATTTTATCCTTCAACCCCAACTCCAATAAGATTTCAGTGGTTGAAAGATTGTTGGTGATAACTTTTTCAGGTGTCTTGTCAAAAACTTGTTCGACTTCATTTCCTTTCGCGTCATAGGTTTTGACCGTTAGTGGATAAGTCGTCTCTGTGCTCGCCTTTTGACTTGTTTCTGTGCTAGATTGTGTGGTAGCTTTTTCTGTAGTAGTATTGCCACAAGCTGCCATGGTTAGGGTAGCTACTGTTACGAGTAAAATGCTTAGTGTTTTTTTCATCTTGTTTTCCTTTTCATTCTTATAAATAGTGAATCATAGCTTGCTGATCCTTAGTCCAAGTCACCTGACTTTGAACTCCGTATACAGTTTGCAATGACTCAGGGGTGATGATCTCCTTTGGAGTCCCTTGGTAAAGGATTTCTCCCTCTTTCATCAGATAGAGATAATCCGAATAGCGACAAGCAAGTTGAATATCATGCAGGACAGCTAGAATATTGATATTGAGATTTTTCACAATGGCTAACAAGTCTAGCTGATACTTGATATCCAGGTGATTGGTTGGTTCGTCTAGGAGCAAGAGAGTCGGTTCTTGCGCCAAGGCGCGGGCTAGTAAGACTCGCTGTTTCTCTCCCCCTGACAGAGACGAATAGAGACGAGTTTTCTTCTCGAGCATATCCACCTTGACAAGAGCATCTTGAACGAGGACATAATCTCTTTCCTTTTCCTTCTGTAAAAAAGAGAGGTGGGGAGTTCTTCCCAGCAAGACGATTTCTTCAACTGTACAATCAAACTGCAATTGGTTAAACTGGGTCACAACTGCCATTTGCTTGGCTGTTTCTTTGAGTGACCAATGCTCCAGTGGCTTTCCATCTAGGCTTATCAAGCCTTTATCCGCCTTTTCCTGACGATAGAGGAGTTTAAGTAGACTGGTTTTCCCGCTTCCATTTGGTCCTAATATCGTGTGAAATTGATTCCCTTCAACCTTAAGAGAGACTCCTTTGAGGATTTTTTTCTCTCCTAGTCCAAAATGGATATCCTGACAAATCAAGTCCATATCAGACCCTCACCTCCCTTCGTCTACCTCCAACAATATAGATAAAGAAGGGAGCACCTACTAAGGCTGTGAAAATACCAATAGGAAGCTCTGCGTTTGGAATGATGATACGAGAGAGTACGTCTGCCCAGATGACAAAGAGGGAACCCATCAAGGTTGCAACAGGAAAAAGCCTCTTGTAATTCGTTCCTACTAACCCTCGAGCTAAATGTGGAGTAATCAGACCGACAAATCCAATAATCCCACAGGTTGCCACTAAGACTGCTGTCAGCACAGCCACCATGGTCACATAAAGATACCAATAAAATCGTAAAGGAATTCCCAAAGTTAAAGCAGCCTCATCTCCCATCATCATCGCATTGAAAACACGATACTGAGTAGAGAAAAATAGAAAGGCCATTCCTACTACTATAGTTGGCAGGACCAAGTCTGCCCAGGAAGTCCCAGCGAGCGAGCCCATGGTCCAAAACTTAATGGTCATCACACTGTCAGCATTAGCACCAACTGAGATAATAAAGTTTGAAAAAGCCAGAAAGAGAGCGTTGACAACCGTTCCTGATAAGATCAGACTGGAAGTCGTCATCCTTCCCTGCATAGAGGCAATGATGAGGACAGCAATTGTGGCCAAAATAGCTCCAATAAAAGCTCCAAGGCTAATCATCACTTTTAAACCAAGAATGATGCTCAAGGTTGCTCCTAGAGTTGCACCCGCAGATATTCCTAAGACATAAGGCTCTGCGATGGGATTATTCACTGTAGACTGCATCACACTACCACACATAGAAAGGCCTGCTCCTACTATCAGACCTAACAATACTCGAGGGAATCTCATGTTCCATACAATGGCAAGAGTAGACTTGGAAACCTCTCCTATCTCAAGAGGAAATCCCAACCTGCTCAAAATAATCCGATAGGTATCTCCTAGTTCAATCGCAACAGATCCCATTGAAACTGCTAGAAAGAGAGAAATCCCTAAAATACCTAGCAAAATAACTAAAAGTAACACAAATTGCTGGTCTTGTCGGCTTCCAGAAAATTTGGAAAGCATGCAAACCTCCTTTGATAGAATCTTAAAAATTTAGAAAATTCTCATGAAAAGTATACCATATTTTCAACAATGGAACAAGATGAGAACAAATGAATATAGTTGGTTTTATTGTGCTAGGAACCGTAACCGAAGATTCTACTTGAGTATATCGAGGTACGATGACAACATAAAAAGCCCTCTGAAAATCAGAGAGCTGATTTGAGCTCGGTATAAAATCCTAGTGAAACAAAAAAATCTACACGGTCAGAAAAGTCTCTATCGTGCCATTTTCATACATGATGTATAGTCCAAGTAGAATGAATACTAAGGGCACAATGATTCGCTCGTATTTTTCAATTGTCTCGAATATTAAGGGAATAGAGGACAACACCCGACTAATCTCGCATAAGATAATTATGCCGATTACAAACACAAGCAAGGCCACGAGGGTCTGTGACCAATCTAATGAAGCAAAATAAGGTATATAGATACCTAAATTATCTCCGCCAGACGCAATTGTCAGCAATGTAACTGTCCAAAACAGTTGATTTGCCTTGCTTTGTTCTAATCTTTCAATAATTTCTTCCTCTTCTTCCTCTTCTTCCTCACCTTCTCCAACAATTGCAAATCGAATCCCTAAATAGATAGGGATTAAACCAAGCAATCCAACCATCCATTCTTCAGGCACGAAATTAACGACATAAGCAGCAACTAAACTCGCCCCTACAAGTAAGCCTGTGCCTAGATATTGCCCCGCATAAATATGCCATTTTTGTTTATTCTGTGATAGCTGTGCAAATAAAATAAATAAAATAATTAAATAATCGATACTGGTGGAAATATAAACACCAATAGCAGATATGATTGTCTGTCCCATAAAAAACCCTCCTGTATTAGTCAGTAATAAATCAGCAGATTTTAGGAGAGCACAGACACATTAATTTAGCTATCGCTAGTGGGTAATTTCGAACATAGGAAAGCATTTTACTCCTCCTCAAAACGTAGTTACAAAGTAATTTCTAACTGGAATTCGGTGACTACTTCCATGTAAAGTATAACATACTATACTTTACTTCGTAAAGTGTGGGCTCTCCGAAGGGGCTTGCAGACAGCTACTCGGCTTTTCAAGCCGAGTAGCTACGCACCCTTATGGTGTAATTAGCTGATACCATTTGAGGTTTTTGTAGTCTCCAAAATTGTGACCGATAAAACCTCAATAAAAAAGCCCTCTGAAAATCAGAGAGCTGATTTGAGCCCGGGCTAAAATCCTAGTAAAAAAGATGAAACTCCTTGTGTTCATCGAACACGGTGTCCTTTCCCTATTTTCATACGGATTTTTGACGCCCTTAGCATCATAATTCTTGCTGGATAAACCGTTTATAGACTAGGCGGTAAGCCGAAGATTGTACAAAATTTTTAGTGAAACAAAAAATCTCCCCGAAGGGAGAATATCTGGTTTATTTTACCTTACAGTGCTAGGAACCGTAACCGAAGATTATACTTGAGCATACCAAAGTAAGGTGACAAAAGTAAAAAAGCTACCCATTTTAGAGTAGCTTCATTATCAAGATATGCTCAATTGAACACGGCCTAAGCACTTGGCAAAAAAGATAAAATCTCCTAGAAACTGAAGTTTCTTCGTCAATTTTCCTATTTTTGCTTTGTGCTTTTGACGGCCTTTGTATCTTGAATTAGCGACGAAGTCCTAGAGAGTTGATCAACTCACGGTAACGGTTAACGTCGTTTTTACGCAAGTATGCAAGCAAGTTACGACGGCGACCGATTTTTTTCATCAATCCACGGTAAGTAGCGTGGTCTTTTTTGTGTTGTTTGATGTGTTCGTTAAGGTGGTTGATTTCCCAAGTAAGGACAGCAACTTGAACCTCTACTGAACCTGTATCACCTTCGTGACGTGCATATTGTGCGATGATTTCATTTTTTTTCTCTTTTGAGATTGCCATGATGTTTCTCCTTTTTATTTGGCTTCATCCGAGTGACAGGTTGGCATGCCTGTAACCAAGAAGAAGTTATTTGTCTTTACGACAATCCCTATTCTACCAATAACTAACTTCTTTGTCAACAGATTTACTTTCTTGTTTTAAACATGCTATAATAATCATAGCAAGAAATCTAAGTTATCTGTTTTTAAACGAGGTGATTATCATGCCTAGATTCTATTCCCATCTCCCCTACTATCTGGTCATATTTTTCTTTTATTGGACACTTTATGAGTTGTTCTTGCTAGTTGTTTCTGCCCCCCTTACACTCAAGGGACTCTATATAAACAATCTTCTCTTCTTTACACCTCTGGTAATCTTGATTGTATCGTTACTCTATAGCTACCGTTTCCGTTTCTCACTTTGGTGGTTAATTGGTAACGGACTGCTCTTTTGCTTTACTATCATAACTTTTGGTGAGTTTATACTAATTTACTTGCTAATCTATGAAACCTTGGCTCTGGTGGGCATGGCTTCCGGTATTGGCATCAAGCATATTCTACAAAAATGAAAAACAAAAAACTTTCACAAAATCCTTGAAAAATCTCACAATCATGCTATAATAATCCATAGAGACAAGTCACTTAGTCCCTTTCTACTAGAGAGTGCGTGGTTGCTGGAAACGCATAGAAAGACTATAGTGATACTACTCTACTGACTTTTATGCAAACATAAAACGGTGGCCACGTTAGAGCCAATCAGAGGTGTCCCTCTCTTTTGAGGTACATAAATGAAGGTGGAACCACGTTGCGACGTCCTTTCGAGGATGTCGCTTTTTGTTTTTCTAGCTTTCACAGTCCTCTGTCCCTGTTTTCAGAATAGGGTTAACACATTCGTCAATAATATAAGTAAGGAGAACATCATGATTAACATTACTTTCCCAGATGGCGCTGTTCGTGAATTCGAATCTGGCGTTACAACTTTTGAAATTGCCCAATCTATCAGCAATTCCCTAGCTAAAAAAGCCTTGGCTGGTAAATTCAACGGCAAACTCATCGACACTACTCGTGCTATCACTGAAGATGGAAGCATCGAAATCGTGACACCTGATCACGAAGATGCCCTTCCAATCTTGCGTCACTCAGCTGCTCACTTGTTCGCCCAAGCAGCTCGTCGTCTTTTCCCAGACATTCACTTGGGAGTTGGTCCAGCCATCGAAGATGGTTTCTACTACGATACTGACAACACAGCTGGTCAAATCTCTAACGAAGACCTTCCTCGTATCGAAGAAGAAATGCAAAAAATTGTCAAAGAAAACTTCCCATCAATCCGTGAAGAAGTTACTAAAGACGAGGCACGTGAAATCTTCAAGAACGACCCTTACAAATTAGAATTGATTGAAGAACACTCAGAAGACGAAGGTGGTTTGACCATCTACCGTCAGGGTGAATATGTAGACCTTTGCCGTGGCCCACACGTTCCTTCAACAGGCCGCATCCAAATCTTCCACCTTCTTCATGTAGCGGGTGCTTACTGGCGTGGAAATAGCGACAACGCTATGATGCAACGTATCTATGGTACAGCTTGGTTCGACAAGAAAGACTTGAAAAACTACCTCCAAATGCGTGAAGAAGCTAAGGAACGTGACCACCGCAAACTTGGTAAAGAGCTTGACCTCTTCATGATTTCTCAAGAGGTTGGTCAAGGGCTTCCATTCTGGTTGCCAAATGGTGCGGCTATTCGTCGTGAGTTGGAACGCTATATCGTTGATAAGGAGTTGGCTTCAGGCTACCAACACGTCTACACTCCGCCACTTGCTTCAGTTGAGCTTTACAAGACTTCTGGTCACTGGGATCATTACCAAGAAGACATGTTCCCAACTATGGACATGGGTGACGGGGAAGAATTCGTCCTTCGTCCAATGAACTGCCCGCACCACATCCAAGTCTTCAAACACCATGTTCATTCTTACCGTGAGTTGCCAATCCGTATTGCTGAAATCGGTATGATGCACCGTTATGAAAAATCTGGTGCCCTCACTGGTCTTCAACGTGTACGTGAAATGTCACTCAACGACGGTCACCTCTTTGTGACTCCAGAACAAATCCAAGAAGAATTCCAGCGTGCCCTTCAGTTGATTATCGATGTTTATGAAGATTTCAACTTGACTGAATACCGCTTCCGCCTCTCTCTTCGTGACCCTCAAGATACTCACAAGTACTTTGACAACGATGAGATGTGGGAAAATGCTCAAACCATGCTTCGTGCAGCCCTTGATGAAATGGGCGTGGACTACTTTGAAGCCGAAGGTGAAGCAGCCTTCTACGGACCAAAATTGGATATTCAAGTTAAGACCGCTCTTGGAAAAGAAGAAACACTTTCTACTATCCAACTTGACTTCTTGCTTCCAGAACGCTTCGACCTTAAATATATCGGAGCTGATGGTGAAGAGCACCGTCCAGTTATGATCCACCGTGGAGTTATCTCAACTATGGAACGCTTCACAGCTATCTTGATTGAAAACTACAAGGGTGCCTTCCCAACATGGCTTGCACCACACCAAGTAACCCTCATCCCAGTATCTAACGAAAAACACGTGGACTATGCTTGGGAAGTTGCCAAGAAACTCCGTGACCGTGGTGTCCGTGCAGACGTAGATGAGCGCAATGAAAAAATGCAATTCAAGATTCGTGCTTCACAAACAAGCAAGATTCCTTACCAATTAATCGTTGGGGACAAGGAAATGGAAGACGGAACAGTCAACGTTCGTCGCTACGGACAAAAAGAAACACAAACTGTCTCAGTTGATGACTTTGTTCAAGCTATCCTAGCTGATATTGCCAACAAATCACGCGTTGAGAAATAAAACAATCACAGTCTGAGAAACATTTTCAGAGCCAGAAAAAGCAACAACTATTTCAGCTGTTGCTTTTTATATTGGCTCTATAATATTTGTAGTGGGTAAATCCCCTATGGATCTTATGGAGCCTATTTTTTTGTAGAAAAAAAGTCCC
>NZ_CAMHZQ010000017.1 GCF_946190275.1 Streptococcus mitis
ATGGGACTTTTTTTCTACAAAAAAATAGGCTCCATAAGATCCATAGGGGATTTACCCACTACAAATATTATAGAGCCTTTTTCCATCTTCAGACCGAGGTGACTTTTTTGAATTGTGATAAAATAGAAAGCAGAGGATGAACCTATGAGAAAATTTAAAATCTTTTTATTTATTGAAGCCTGTCTTTTGACAGGAGCTCTGATGTTGATGGTTTCAGAGCATTTTTCGCGTTTTCTGCTGATACTATTCCTCTTTTTACTTTTGATTCGCTATTACACTGGTAAAGAGGGCAATAATCTTCTTTTAGTAGTGGCAACCATTCTCTTCTTTTTCATCGTCATGCTCAATCCTTTTGTGATTCTAGCTATTTTTGTTGCGGTCATCTATAGTCTTTTTCTTCTTTATCCGATGATGAATCAGGAAAAAGAGCAGACCAATTTGGTTTTTGAAGAGGTGGTGACGGTTAAGAAGGAGAAAAATCGTTGGTTTGGAAATCTCCATCATTTTTCAAGCTACCAAACTTGCCAGTTTGATGATATCAATCTCTTTCGTCTCATGGGCAAGGACACTATTCATCTGGAGAGGGTCATCCTAACCAATCATGACAATGTCATTATTCTCAGAAAGATGGTAGGAACGACCAAAATCATTGTACCTGTAGATGTGGAAGTCAGTCTCAGCGTTAACTGTCTCTATGGTGATTTGACTTTTTTCAACCAGCCCAAGCGACCCCTCCGAAATGAACACTATCATCAAGAAACAAGAGACTATCTCAAGAGTAACAAGAGTGTCAAGATTTTCTTGACCACTATGATTGGCGATGTTGAGGTGGTTAGAGGATGAAAAAACAAGCTTATGTAATCATTGCCATTACCTCCTTCCTGTTTGTCTTATTTTTCTCCCACAGCTTGCTGGACATCCTTGACTTTGACTGGTCTATTTTCTTGCACGATGTCGAAAAAACAGAAAAATTTATCTTTTTGTTGTTGGTATTCAGCATGACCATGACCTTTCTCTTAGCCCTGTTTTGGAGAGGTGTTGAAGAGCTTTCTCTAAGAAAAATGCAGGCTAATCTCAAGCGTTTATTAGCAGGACAAGAAGTGGTTCAGGTTGCAGATCCAGATTTGGATGCCAGTTTCAAGTCCTTGTCGGGTAAACTTAACCTCTTGACAGAAGCTCTTCAAAAGGCTGAAAATCAGAGTCTTGCTCAGGAAGAGGAAATCATCGAGAAAGAACGGAAGCGAATTGCTCGGGATTTGCATGATACAGTCAGTCAGGAGTTGTTTGCGGCTCACATGATTTTGTCAGGTGTCAGCCAGCAGTCTTTGAAATTGGATAGAGAAAAGATGCAGACCCAGTTGCAGAGCGTCACAGCCATCCTTGAAACAGCCCAGAAGGACTTGCGGGTCTTGCTCCTGCACTTGCGACCAGTTGAGCTGGAGCAGAAGAGCTTGATAGAAGGGATTCAAATCCTCCTAAAAGAGCTTGAGGACAAGAGTGATCTCAAGGTTAGTTTCAAGCAAAATGTGACGAAATTGCCTAAGAAAATCGAGGAGCATATCTTCCGTATCCTGCAAGAGTTGATCAGCAATACCCTCCGCCATGCCCAGGCCTCTTGCCTAGATGTCTACCTCTATCAGACAGATGTTGAATTGCAGCTGAAAGTGGTGGACAATGGGATTGGTTTCCAGTTGGGGAGCTTAGACGACTTGAGTTATGGACTTCGTAATATCAAGGAGCGGGTTGAAGATATGGCAGGAACGGTTCAACTCTTGACAGCTCCAAAGCAAGGGCTGGCAGTTGATATCCGTATTCCCTTGTTAGATAAGGAATGATAAAGGAGTAAAGATGAAAATTTTACTAGTAGATGACCATGAAATGGTCCGATTGGGCTTGAAAAGCTACTTTGACCTCCAAGACGATGTAGAAGTTGTAGGGGAAGCGTCCAACGGGTTTCAGGGTATTGACTTAGCCTTGAAATTGCGTCCAGATGTTATTGTCATGGATATCGTCATGCCTGAAATGAATGGAATTGACGCGACTTTGGCCATCCTCAAAGAATGGCCTGAAGCCAAGATTTTGATTGTGACTTCTTACTTGGACAATGAAAAAATAATGCCGGTTTTGAATGCTGGTGCCAAAGGCTATATGCTCAAGACTTCTAGTGCAGACGAACTGCTCCATGCCGTCCGTAAGGTGGCTGCTGGGGAGTTGGCCATTGAGCAAGAGGTCAGCAAAAAAGTCGAATACCACCGCAATCACATAGAACTACATGAGGATCTGACTGCGCGTGAGCGAGATGTTCTTCAACTCATCGCCAAGGGCTACGAAAATCAGCGCATCGCAGACGAACTTTTTATCTCTCTCAAGACGGTCAAGACGCACGTGTCTAACATTCTTGCCAAACTTGAGGTTAGCGATCGTACACAAGCTGCGGTCTATGCTTTTCAGCACCACTTGGTGGGGCATGAGAATTTTTAGTAGTTATATAAAATAATATCGGAGAAATGACTTAATTTAGTATCAAGGAAGCGAGCAAGTACCTCTAGCATGATAAAATATTTTTTTCACAATGTTTTTATGTTATTTGTTGACATTCATTTTATAGGGGAGTAGAATAGAGTTATAAAAAGATAAAGTAATATATTGAATATAAAAAGGATATATAAAATCCGAAAGGAGGTTACAGGTATGTCTCCGTAAATTATCAAAATAAGGTCACTAGAGCGTTAAGGAATTTTGAAGAAAGGATTTTTGTCATGAAAAAATATATTACTTATGCAGCTTTATTACTTACTTCAGGAGCTTTGTTATCAACTACTTATGTAGTTAGTGCAGAAACTACAACGTCTACCACTAAAGTGACTACATCACAAACAACTTCACAGTATACAAGCGAGAAAGAAGCAATTGATCAACTTGTTAAAGAAGGTAAAATTAAGGTTGAAGATGCAGAACAAGTTAAGTTGGTAGGATTTTCTCCTAGAGAATTAACTAAAGTAGAGAGTGATCAAGAAAAAATAGCATTTAATCAAAACCGAGATGATAAAGGAACTTGGATGCTAACAGATGGTCGCTGGTGGTTCAAATATACTTCAGGTGGGTATGCTAAACATTGGGAATACTTAGATAAAAAATGGTATTATTTTGATGATCAAGGTTGGATGAAATCAAATGAGTGGATTAACCCAGATGGTAATTGGTACTATCTTTCAAATGATGGTTCCATACTAACTGATTACAATAGAGTTAATGGGAAACCTTATTTCTTCAGATCTAACGGTGTTTGCGTAGAAAATCAGGGGAAGGCAATTGCTGAATATGCAGAAACCTTTATAGGTACATTACCTTATAAATATGGAGCAGCTACATTAAATAAGAGTATCGGTGCTGATTGTTCTGGATTCACTCAAGCAATTCATGCCTGCTTTGATATTTATATTGGTAGAACAACTGGAGAACAAGCTGAAGGAGGGAAATTTATATATAGTGGCTCACAACTTCCTGGAGATTTAATATTGTACAATGGCGACCAAGGTTCAAATCAACATGTGGGTATTTATGTTGGAGGTGGAAAAGTTGTTCATGCTCCAATTGAAGGTCAGAAAGTTTCTTATATGAATCAATACGGAATGGAGCAAAATACAATCCGTAGATATTGGTAATATTGTCTAATCTTTCATAATGAACAGTATTAGAATATAGCTAAATAAAGAGGGTAAGTCCTCCTATAGCTATTCAATAAAGGAGGAAATAGCTATGAAAAAATCTAAATTACTCACACTTGGTTTGCTTGCAGGTGCTGGTCTGCTTTTGTCAATCAACCAAGCACAGGCTGCAGATACTTGGGTTAAAAATGGCGCTGATTGGAATCTTTCTCAAGATGGCAGCCTAGCTAAAAATAAGTGGGTGCAAAATGCTGGCTCTTGGTATCATTTCGACGGTTCTGGTAACATGCAGACAGGCTGGTACAAAGAAGGTAATACATGGTACTCACTAGCAGATAGCGGGGCTATGCGTACTGGATGGTACAAAGAAGGTAGCACATGGTACTCCCTAGCAGATAGTGGCGCCATGCGCACTGGTTGGTACAAAGAAGGGTCTACTTGGTACTATCTTCGTTTTAGTGGTTCTATGCAGACAGGTTGGGAGTGCATAGATAATAATTGGTATTATTTCGAACAATCAGGTGCAATGGCCTCTGATAGAGTTGTAAATTCTAGTGATGGGACAGGCTATATTCTCAGCAAGGATGGCCATATGTTCACTTTACAAAATAGCCCTTATAAAAATGGTGACATTGTTCGTTTAGGTGATGGATATGAATATCTGATTACAGCAAAATTTGACGGAAATAACTTTACTGATGTTATCGTGGATAAAAACACTTGGTATATCAAACCTGAGTTCAAGAAGTTTTCCGACAAATATGGGGATCAAGTTTCCAATACAATCTTAGCTTTAGTGGATAATAAAGAAGAAGGACAAGAAATTGAACCTAAGGCTGTTATTCGTAATTTCCAAAATCTACCAGGTCGATATTACTTTGGAGCAGATGGTCGTAGAGTGACACCACTTCCAGAGATGACAACTAGATCAGAAATCAAAAAAGTTGGTAATGATCTTTATCTAGAAGACCCAGGTGTACGACTTAGACTTCCATCTACTGACTTCACCATCAATAACAATAAATTATACTATTTAGATGGAGCTAATGGTAAGCTTAAAACAGGTTACTTTGTATTGATTGATGACGGTATGGCTGCACCATACTATCATTTCCTTGTATATGCAGACCAATCTGGAGAAGTTCTTAAGATGAAACGCTTGCCATCAGGATTTTCAGATTATTTTGACAAAGAAATCGATGGTTTCTATGGTCAAAAAATTAAGATTACACAGCCAAATAAGTATGAATATTACAAGGTTCTTGTGGTTAAATAATACAAAACGAATCGCCTAATGAGGGATGTGGGGGCGATTCGTTTTTTACTGTAATCAGCCATTATTAAACATCTTTTATAAGATTATATTCGAAAACTAAGAAGAAACCGTACCTCCCCCATCATTGAAAAGCGCATTCGTTACTTGAAAAAAGTCGCTCGTTTATGTTATAATAGACTGTATTTAAAAAATTTTAAGGAGAAATGACAGAATGTCTGTATCATTTGAAAACAAAGAAACAAACTGTGGTGTCTTGACTTTCACTATCTCTCAAGACCAAATCAAACCAGAATTGGACCGTGTCTTCAACTCAGTGAAGAAATCTCTTAATGTTCCAGGTTTCCGTAAAGGTCACCTTCCACGCCCTATCTTCGACAAAAAATTTGGTGAAGAGTCACTTTACCAAGACGTTATGAACGCTCTTTTGCCAAATGCTTATGAAGCAGCTGTAAAAGAAGCTGGTCTTGAAGTGGTTGCTCAACCAAAAATTGACGTAACTTCAATGGAAAAAGGTCAAGACTGGGTTATCACTGCTGAAGTTGTTACAAAACCTGAAGTAAAATTGGGTGACTACAAAAACCTTGAAGTATCAGTAGATGTTGAAAAAGAAGTAACTGATGCTGACGTTGAAGAACGTATCGAACGCGAACGCAACAACTTGGCTGAATTGGTTATCAAGGAAGCTGCTGCTGAAAACGGCGACACTGTTGTCATCGACTTCGTTGGTTCTATCGATGGTGTTGAATTTGATGGCGGAAAAGGTGAAAACTTCTCACTTGGACTTGGTTCAGGTCAATTCATCCCTGGTTTCGAAGACCAATTGGTAGGTCACTCAGCTGGCGAAACTGTTGATGTTATCGTAACATTCCCAGAAGACTACCAAGCAGAAGACCTTGCAGGTAAAGAAGCTAAATTCGTGACAACTATCCACGAAGTAAAAGCTAAAGAAGTTCCAGCTCTTGACGATGAGCTTGCAAAAGACATTGACGAAGAAGTTGAAACACTTGCTGAATTGAAAGAAAAATACCGTAATGAATTGGCTGCTGCTAAAGAAGAAGCTTACAAAGATGCAGTTGAAGGTGCAGCAATTGATAAAGCTGTAGAAAACGCTGAAATCGTAGAACTTCCAGAAGAAATGATTCACGAAGAAGTTCACCGCTCAGTAAACGAATTCCTTGGAAACTTGCAACGTCAAGGTATCAACCCTGACATGTACTTCCAAATCACTGGAACTACTCAAGAAGACCTTCACAATCAATACCAAGCAGAAGCTGAGTCACGTACTAAGACTAACCTTGTTATCGAAGCAGTTGCTAAAGCTGAAGGTTTTGACGCTTCAGAAGAAGAAATCCAAAAAGAAGTTGAGCAATTGGCAGCAGACTATAACATGGAAGTTGCTCAAGTACAAAGCTTACTTTCAGCTGATATGTTGAAACACGACATCACAATCAAAAAAGCTGTTGAATTGATTACAAGCACAGCAACAGTTAAATAATCTTAATAAACAAAAATCCCACCTGATTAGGTGGGTTTTCTTATGCGCTATTTTCCAAAAATCTCTTTGAGATCTGCGTCTGTAATCCCAATCATGGCGGGGATGCTGTCCCAGTTTTCTTCTGTCAGGATGTAGGATTGTTCAGAGGCACTTGATGTGGCAGTTTCAGAGACAGCTGGTTGCTTTTCTTCAACATTCTCCAATAAATCACTGAAGCGTTCAATCAGATAGGTTTTTCGGGCAGTTCCGATGTGTTGGGTAGCATAATCAAAGGCCTGTAATTCGCCTAGTAAGATAAGCTTGCTTTTGGCGCGTGTAATGGCTGTATAGATGAGATTGCGCTCCAGCATACGCCTACTAGCACTAGTGATAGGTAGGATGACAACAGGGAACTCACTTCCCTGTGATTTATGGATGCTCATGGCATAGGCCAGGCGAATCTTGTACCATTCGTTACGTGGGTAAGAGACCTCGTTGCCATCAAAATCAATGACAATCTCATCTTGCTTCGACTCGGTGTATTTACCAGGAATCAGGTCTGTGATGGCTCCTAAATCTCCATTAAAGACATTGATTTCAGCATCGTTGACCAAATGAATGACCTTGTCTCCCTTACGATAGTGGCACTGGGGAGCTTCAAAACTGAGTTGATCTTTTTGTGGTGGGTTTAGGAGGTCTTGCATGAGCTGATTGATAGCATCAATCCCTGCAGTTCCTCGGTACATAGGAGCCAGAACTTGGATATCACGGGCAGGGATACCACTTCTGAGGGCAGCGCCTAAGATTTTTTCAATGGTAGCTGGAATATGGCCACTAGCAATTTCAAAGTAGGAACGGTCTGCTTTTTTCTGGGTGAAATCAGCTGGCAAGACTCCCTGTCTAATCTGACTAGCTAGGGTGACGATAGTTGATTCTTCGCTTTGCCGGTAAATTTTTTCCAAGCGAGTCTGAGGAATCAAAGGAATATGGAGCAGATCCGCTAGAACCTGTCCAGGACTGACAGAAGGCAACTGGTCGCTGTCTCCCACGATGAGGATTTTACTGTTAGAAGAGATGTTGGAGAAGAGTTGATTGGCTAGCCAAGTATCCACCATGGAAAATTCATCCACGATAATAAAGTCGGCATCCAGATAATCTTCCAGATGACTGGTATCATCATCACCTGTCATTCCTAAATGACGGTGTATAGTCGCGCTTGGCAAGCCTGTCAATTCATTCATACGTCGAGCAGCTCGACCAGTTGGAGCAGCAAGAAGAATCGGCAGATTGCTTTTTTTCCTGAGGTCAAGTCCTTCTAAAAGGGCGTAAACAGCGATAATCCCATTGATAACAGTTGTCTTACCAGTACCAGGCCCACCTGTCAGAATAAAGACCTTGTTCTGGATAGCATCACAGATAGCTTGTTTTTGAATACTATCATACTCAATTCCCAGTTCTTCCTCGACAGTAGTGATATGTTTTTGAATGATTTCTAAATCCTGGCTCTTCTGTTTTCCCTTTTCAAGGATACGAACCAAGTGACTGCGGATGCCTTCCTCAGCGAAAAAGAGGCTGTTGTCAAAAATTTTGGTATCAATCTGTTGAACCTTGTCTTCTTCAATCAGGTAGGAGAGTTCTTGGGCAACTTGGCTGGGATCCAGTTCCACGGGGCGGGAAGACTCAAGGAGAGTAAGGGTTTGTTCTAGCAGATCCCGTGCTTCAACATAGGTGTCCCCTGTTTCCATACAGGCCTGAAAAAGGCTGTGAACTAGACCAGCACGGAAGCGCTCAGGAGCCTGACTTTCGATGCCTAATTCTTCCGCTAATTGGTCAGCAATAGTAAATCCCAAACCCTTGATATCCTCAACCAACTGGTAGGGATAATTTTCAACCACGTCAAGGGTTTCTTCCTTGTAAAAGTCTTGAATCTGAAAGGCTAGTTTGTTGGGAATGCCGTAGTTGGCTAGTTTTGCCAAAACCATCTCGGTTCCGTAGTTGAGGCGGAGAGTAGAGACGAAAGCCTCGCGATTTTTGGCAGAGAGCCCTGAGATGCCTTCTAGCTTTTCTGGGTGTTGCAGAATTTCGTCAATGGTATTGTCGCCATAGGTGTCGACGATTTTCTGAGCAGTCTTGAGACCAATTCCCTTGAAATGGCTACTTGAAAAGTACTTAACCAAGCCCTTGCTAGTTGGTTTTGCGCGTTCATACCGGCTGATTTGCAGTTGTTCCCCGTACTTGGAGTGCTGGACAATTTGTCCCCAAAAAGTATAGTCTTCTCCCTCAATCACATCAGCCATGGTGCCCGTGATAATGATTTCAAAATCATCAAAATCTTCTGCGTCCGTATCTTCGATTTCTAGGAGGAGGATGCGATAAAAATTGCTGGGATTTTCAAAAATAATCCGTTCAATGGTTCCTGAAAAATAAACTTCCATAAAATTCCTTTGCATGAATAGGTGAGAGTTAACTTTGTTTCTATCTTAATCAAACTGGATAGTGAATAATCATCTTCTCACGATAGAAGAAGAGGCTGAGATTGGTGATTCTCGGCCTCTTAGGTCTCTTAAAATGTTCCGATACGGGTGATTGGCCAGAAGCGGAATTTAGCTTCCCCTGTGATATCTTTTGCTTTAAAAGTTCCTACGTGACGGCTGTCGCTCGAAACCAGGCGGTCATCTCCGAGGAGAAGGTATTCTCCTTCTGGAACAGTAAAGCTAAAGTTGGTGTTGTAGTTGACATCAACTGTGAAAGCTTGAGCTTTTTGAGCGATACTTCTAAAGAAAGTTCCTTTATTTCCTTCAAAGCCCTTGCCTGAGTAGGTGCTTTGGAGTTTATCATCCTTGAAACGTTTGATGTAGTCAGCTAGGTAAGGCTCATCCGTCTCTTTATCATTGATGTAAAGTTTATCGTTTTCGTAACGGATGGTGTCGCCAGGCATTCCGATCACGCGCTTGACGATGTCCTTATTGCCATCTTCCTCATGGGCCACCACGATATCAAAACGGTCAATAGGGAGGTGCTTAACGACAAAGAGAATTTCGCCATCCGCTAGGGTAGGATCCATAGAATGCCCTTCTACGCGGACATTACTCCAAAAAAAGATACGGCTCAAAGCTAGTAATGACAGAATCAGGAGGAACAATCCCCACTCTTTTAGGAAATTTTTAAATGAATTCATAATTTACCTTTCTAAGCGTTTTTTCGCTTTTTCAGTATTTTTAAAGTGCAGTTTGGCGCAGAAATTTAGTCCCTGCATACCATAGGCTTGTAAAATCTGGCTAGCTACCTTGTCAGAAGCCGTTCCAGCTCCACTTGGAAGTTGATAGCCCAGTTCTCGTCCTAGATTTTCTAGATTTTCCAGAAAGAGGTCACGCGCAATGATAGAAGAAACTGCGACAGCCAAGTATTTGCCCTCAGCCTTTTCTTCTAAGCTGATCGGATTGCCGAAACGATTGGCCTCTTGTGCCAAGTACTTGTCATAATTTTTAGCACTCGTAAAGGCATCAATCACAATTTTCTCAGGCTGAATGCCTTTTTGAAGAAGGAGATAGATAGCCTGGTTATGGAGGGCTACCTTAACAGAAACAGCGTTGTAGCGGTCTCCGATGACCTCGTTGTACTTGCTTGGTGAGAGAAGCAGTGCCTGGTGCTGGATTTTTTCCTTGAGGATAGGGGCAATCTGACGGATCTTTTGGTCGGTCAGAGTCTTAGAATCTCCCACACCGAGTTTTCGTAAGAAATCATGCTGGTCGGGTGTGACAAAGGAAGCCACAACTGCAAGTCCACCAAAGTAGGAACCATTTCCAACCTCATCCGTCCCAATCAAAGGGAAATTTTGCCCCCTGTTTTCCTCTAGAACCTGATAGCCAAAGAAACTGGCGTATTTCTCAGCTCCTTCACCCTGAAGCAAGACCTTTCCAGAAGTATAGATAGAAACCGTTGCTTGAGGTAGTCTCAAAAAGTAGCGGATATAGGGATTCTTGCTGGGAGCCAGACTGGTTTGATAGTGTTCAAGAAAAGCCTGAATCTCCTTTTCACTTGGTGTGAGTGTTATACTTGCCATAGTTTCTATTGTACCACAAAAGCAGGCAAATTTGTAAAAACTGACAAAATTAGCGAATTTTGGTATAATATCGTGAGGTGAATTTTATGGCAAATCTAAATCGATTCAAATTTACATTCGGGAAAAAATCATTAACCTTGACAAGCGAACATGATAACCTTTTTATGGAGGAAATCGCCAAGGTTGCGACAGAAAAATACCAAGCAATTAAAGAACAAATGCCTAGTGCAGACGATGAAACAATCGCTCTTTTGTTGGCAGTCAACTGTTTATCAACTCAGCTCAGCCGTGAGATTGAATTTGATGATAAGGAGCAAGAGCTAGAAGAACTCCGTCACAAGCTTGTGACTTGCAAGCAAGAACAGAGCAAGATTGAGGATTCCTTATGATTTCACTCCTTCTTCTATTGGTCTTGGCTTGGGGATTTTATATCGGCTATCGGAGAGGCCTGCTCTTACAGATTTATTACCTGATTTCAGCCATGGCATCGGCTTTTATGGCTGGCCAGTTTTACAAGGGGCTGGGAGAACAATTCCATTTATTACTCCCTTATGCAAATCCGCAGGAAGGTCAAGGGACTTTCTTTTTCCCATCGGATCAACTCTTTCAGTTGGATAAGGTCTTTTACGCAGGGATTGGCTACTTGCTTGTATTTGGGATTGTCTATAGCATCGGTCGTTTGCTTGGTCTCCTCTTACACTTGATTCCTAGTAAAAAACTGGGTGGTAAGTTGTTCCAAGTTACAGCAGGAATCTTGTCCATGATGGTGACCTTATTTGTCTTGCAAATGGCCTTGACCATCTTGGCGACCATCCCCATGGCAGCTATACAAAATCCTCTTGAAAAGAGTATCGTCGCAAAACACATCATCCAGAGCATACCAGTAACAACCAGTTGGCTCAAACAAATCTGGGTGACAAATTTAATCGGATAAAAAGGGCAGGAGTTTTCCTAGCCCTTTGTTTACAGATTTGACTCGAATCTATCAGGATGTAAAAAGCTACCACACCTAGACATTCAAAGACAAGGAAATAAAGATGAACAAGAAAATATTAGAAACATTAGAGTTCAATAAGGTTAAGGCCTTGTTTGAACCTCATTTGTTGACCGAGCAGGGCTTGGAGCAATTGAGACAGCTAGCTCCGACTGCCAAAGCAGATAAAATCAAACAGGCTTTTGCTGAGATGAAGGAAATGCAGGCTCTCTTCGTCGAGCAACCGCATTTCACTATTCTCTCAACCAAGGAAATTGCAGGAGTCTGCAAACGGTTGGAGATGGGAGCGGACCTCAATATCGAGGAGTTCCTCCTCTTGAAGCGCGTACTTCTTTCCAGTCGAGAACTGCAAAGTTTTTATGCTAATTTGGAAAATGTCAGCTTGGAAGAATTAGCCCTTTGGTTTGAGAAATTACATGATTTTCCCCAATTACAAGGAAATCTCCAAGCCTTTAATGATGCAGGTTTCATTGAAAATTTTGCCAGTGAAGAATTGGCGCGCATCCGTCGAAAAATCCATGATAGCGAGAGTCAGGTACGCGATGTCCTACAGGACCTGCTCAAGCAAAAAGCGCAGATGTTGACGGAAGGAATCGTTGCCAGCAGAAATGGCCGTCAGGTTTTACCAGTCAAAAACACCTACCGAAATAAGATTGCAGGTGTCGTTCATGATATTTCTGCTAGTGGAAATACCGTCTATATCGAACCCCGTGAGGTGGTCAAACTGAGCGAAGATATTGCTAGTCTGCGAGCAGATGAGCGCTATGAAATGCTTCGCATTCTCCAAGAAATCTCGGAGCGTGTCCGCCCTCATGCTGCTGAGATTGCTAATGACGCTTGGATTATCGGCCATCTGGACTTGATTCGTGCCAAGGTTCGCTTCATCCAAGAAAGGCAAGCAGTCGTTCCTAAGCTGTCAGAAAATCAGGAGATTCAACTGCTCCATGTCTGCCATCCTTTGGTCAAAAATGCCGTCGCAAATGATGTCCATTTTGGCCAAGATTTAACAGCTATTGTCATTACAGGTCCCAATACTGGTGGTAAGACCATCATGCTCAAAACCCTCGGCTTGACACAGGTTATGGCCCAGTCTGGTTTGCCGATTTTAGCAGATAAGGGAAGTCGTGTTGGTATTTTTGAAGAAATTTTTGCTGATATTGGCGATGAGCAGTCTATTGAGCAGAGCTTGTCTACCTTCTCTAGCCACATGACCAATATTGTGGATATTCTTGGCAAGGTCAATCAACATTCGCTCTTGCTCTTGGATGAGTTGGGGGCTGGTACAGATCCCCAAGAGGGAGCTGCCCTTGCCATGGCTATTCTGGAGGACCTTCGCCTGCGTCAAGTCAAGACTATGGCGACAACCCACTATCCAGAACTCAAGGCTTACGGTATTGAGACAGCCTTTGTGCAAAATGCCAGCATGGAGTTTGATACTGCAACTCTTCGCCCGACCTATCGCTTTATGCAGGGAGTTCCTGGCCGAAGCAATGCCTTTGAGATTGCCAAACGTCTAGGCCTATCTGAAGTTATCGTAGGGGATGCCAGCCAGCAGGTCAATCAGGACAATGATGTCAATCGGATTATTGAGCAACTGGAAGAACAGACGTTGGAAAGTCGCAAACGCTTGGACAATATCCGTGAGGTGGAGCAAGAAAATCTAAAGATGAACCGTGCGCTAAAAAAACTTTACAACGAGCTCAATCGTGAAAAGGAAACCGAGCTTAATAAGGCGCGTGAACAGGCTGCTGAGATTGTGGACATGGCCCTAAGTGAGAGTGACCAGATTCTCAAAAATCTCCACAGCAAATCTCAACTTAAACCCCACGAAATCATAGAAGCCAAGGCCAAGCTGAAAAAATTGGCTCCTGAAAAAGTAGATTTGTCTAAAAACAAGGTCCTTCAAAAGGCCAAGAAAAAACGAGCTCCAAAGGTGGGAGATGATATCGTGGTGCTCAGTTATGGACAGCGTGGTACCTTGACCAGTCAACTCAAGGACGGCCGCTGGGAAGCCCAAGTTGGCTTGATTAAGATGACCTTGGAAGAGAAAGAGTTTGACCTTGTTCAAGCCCAGCAAGAAAAGCAAGTCATGAAGAAACAGGTCAATGTTGTGAAACGAACATCTGGGCGAGGACCTCAAGCCAGACTGGACCTTCGAGGCAAACGTTATGAAGAGGCCATGAATGAGCTAGATGCCTTTATCGACCAAGCCTTGCTTAATAATATGGCTCAAGTTGATATCATCCATGGTATCGGAACAGGTGTCATCCGTGAAGGTGTCATCAAATACCTACAAAGAAACAAGCATGTCAAGAGTTTCGGCTATGCCCCACAAAATGCTGGAGGTAGTGGTGCGACTATTGTCACTTTTAAAGGATAGAAGTATCATTTTTATAAATTTTAGTGTATAAAAGAATCTAGAAATATAGGATGGATTTGAAAAATATAGTACAGTTAGTTGGAGGTTATCATCATGTTGAAGTGTCTCCAGATGCTCATCTTGATTTGGGAGCAGATATTACAATTCGTTCGTTTACAAGTATTGAAGTTTCAAGTGGTGCGAATTTGAAAGTAGGGAATAGGGTCTTTTTTAATGACCATTGTTCAATCCGCTGTACTGAGGAAATCACCATTGGTCATGATACAATGTTTGGGGATGGAGTACGAATTTTTGATTCGAATCATCAATTCAATAACTATCATGTGTTTAAAACTGCAATGAGCGGCGCTCCTATTCATATTGGGCGGGATTGTTGGATTGGTGCCAATACCGTTATTCTTAGAGGAGTTACTATTGGTGATAATGTCATCATAGGTGCTAATTGTCTCATCCACTAGGATATTCCTGATAATTCAATCGTCACTCATAGTGAAACATTAACGATTAAGCCCAAGAATATTGCCAAATTCCATGCCTTTGTTTATACTTACTCGGATCAGTTGGAAGGCTTGGAGTATTTGCTGGCTAGTTTACCTGAAGTTGATTTTCATGTTGCGGCGCCAACGAATGTTTCAGATTTTTTAAGAAGTTTTTCCAGATTTAGTAATTTTCAACTATATGAATATTGCCAATCGAGAGAGATTTCAGATCGCATTTTAGAGTTAGCTAATGTTTATCTAGATATAAACCACTGGAATGATGTTGATGATATTATTGGGCGTGCTTTGGCAATAGGAAAACCGATATTTGCATTTGACACAGTAGCTCATCGAACTGATGAAGGAATTCAAGTGTTTAGTATAGAGGACAAAGAGAATATGGTGATGGCCATTCGTCACCAACTAGAAAAAGTTGATAGTGGGGAGAAGGAATGAAATTGTATCAAAAAGTGATTGCTCTTGGAGCTGATATTCGTTATATGGATAAGGTAGAAACTGTTATAAAGTCAATTTCAGTTCATAATCAGGAAGTGAAATTTTATGTATTTAATGACGATTTGCCTAGTGAATGGTTTTTGTTGATGAGAAATCGTTTGAAGGTCATTGGTTCTGAGATTGTCAACGTTAAAAAAACGGCTCACAACCTTCGTGATTTTCGCTTGCCAAATGCAATCCTGTCCTATGCTGCTTTCTTTAGGTATTTCATAGCAGATGAAGTACAAGAAGACAGAGTTCTCTATTTAGACTCGGATACGATTGTCAATGCAAAATTAGATGACTTATTCACCATGGATTTACAAGGATATGCTATCGCAGCTGTTCAAGATTTTAATCATGAAGGTTGGTTAACAACCTTTAATTCAGGTGTGATGTTGATTGATGCCAAAAAATGGCGAGAAAAAAATTCAACTCAAAGTCTACTAGAGTTGACTGCCCAACACCATGAATATGTCTATGGGGATCAAGGGGTTCTCAACATGTATTTCGGTGATCAGTGGCTACATTTGGATAAAGAGTACAATTTTATGGTTGGTTTGGATCAATTTCTACATTTGAGTGGGAATGAGGAATGGTATCAGTCTAACTATTACGGAAATTGTGAACCAAAGATTATCCACTATACCACAGAATTTAAACCATGGACTCATTTGACCTTGACACGTTATCGTAAGTTATGGTGGTTTTATTATGGTTTAAACTGGAGTGATGTATTGTTAGAAACAGATATCATCAGACGTTCATTTACAGAACTAGTGAAGGCTCCCTTATATCATACTTGTATTTTCACAAATAGTGCTGGTCTAGAATCGATAGAATACCTATTATCCGAATTGCCAGAAGTTCATGTTACAATATTAGCTCCAACAGATTTTGCTGAGAGTGTAGTTGATATGCAACGATTTTTGAATCTTTCAATTTATCCAAACTTTAGTCCTTTTAACAAAAAGGAAACCTTGGACAAAATGGATTTCTATCTGGATATCAATCATGGTGGCGTTGTAGGGGCTATTATTGAAGAAATTCATGATAAAAACAAACCAATCTTCGCTTTCGACAATACCAGTCATGACTCAAGTGGAAGAAGTCAAATTTTTTCATCTGCTGAACCAGAGAAAATGGTAGAGGAAATTCGAAAATTTTTAGGAGTAGAACTGAGTGGTAAATGAGTTTAAATAATATTTTAAAATTTATCAAAAAGTCATGATTTCTATTGAAATTATGGCTCTATTTTCGAGATAGCGAGGTAATTTATACAGTAAAAACTGATGAATAAAGTTTTACTAATAAACACATTGACAAAAGCCAACATTTTTTGTAAAATAAGAATCAATTAAATACCAACACCGAATGAAGTTTAATAGAAGTGGGGAATCGTTTGATTTTCCATGACTGTAAATGGACGGAACTCTGGAGAGACCGTAAAGGCACCGAAGGGGCAAGGCAGGCAACTGCTCAAACTCTCAGGTAAAAGGACAGAGCTAGGATAGACCGCTTTTTAGCATTTATCTAAGCATTCCAGAGTACATGTATCTTGCATGTGCTCTTTCTTTTGGGGTTGAAAAGATAGGAGAATAGAATGTTAGAATTGCTTAAATCAATTGATGCTTTCGCTTGGGGACCTCCCCTCTTGATTCTCTTGGTCGGAACAGGGATTTACCTCACTACTCGTCTAGGTCTTTTACAGGTTTTGCGTCTGTCTAAGGCCTTCCAGCTTATTTTTACCAAGGATAAGGGGCATGGGGATGTATCCAGTTTTGCAGCCTTGTGTACAGCCCTGGCAGCGACAGTTGGGACGGGAAATATTATCGGGGTGGCGACAGCTATCAAGGTCGGTGGACCAGGAGCTCTCTTTTGGATGTGGATGGCTGCTTTCTTTGGGATGGCTACCAAGTATGCGGAAGGACTCTTGGCGATTAAATACCGCACCAAGGACGACCATGGTGCAGTAGCGGGAGGCCCAATGCACTATATCCTCCTAGGGATGGGAGAAAAGTGGCGTCCCCTTGCCATCTTCTTTGCCCTGGCAGGTGTGCTAGTAGCTTTATTGGGGATCGGAACCTTCACCCAAGTCAACTCGATTACAGAATCGATCCAAAATACAACGGCTATTTCGCCAGCTATCACTGCTCTCGTTTTGTCTGTATTAGTAGCAATTGCAGTCTTTGGCGGACTCAAGTCTATTTCAAAGGTTTCAACTACTGTTGTTCCTTTTATGGCCATCATCTATATTTTAGGGACACTTACAGTTATTTTGTTTAATATCGGGAAACTCCCTGCTACAATCGCTTTAATCTTGACATCAGCCTTTAGTCCAGTTGCTGCGGTAGGTGGCTTTGCCGGTGCAAGCATTCGAATGGCTATTCAAAATGGTGTGGCGCGTGGTGTCTTCTCAAACGAATCTGGTCTGGGTTCAGCTCCCATTGCAGCTGCTGCAGCTAAGACAAATGAACCAGTAGAGCAAGGTTTGATTTCCATGACAGGAACCTTTATTGACACCCTCATTATCTGTACCTTGACAGGTTTGACCATCTTGGTAACTGGGGTTTGGAGTGGTGACTTAAATGGGGTTGCCTTGACTCAGTCAGCCTTCTCAACAGTCTTTTCACACTTTGGGCCTGCCCTCTTGACCATCTTCCTTGTGCTCTTTGCCTTTACGACAATTCTAGGTTGGAACTATTATGGAGAGCGCTGTTTCGAGTTCCTCTTCGGTGTTCGCTTTATCTGGCTCTACCGTGTGGTCTTTGTGCTCATGGTCTTGTTGGGAGGATTTATCGAGTTGGATATGGTTTGGATTATCGCAGATATCGTCAACGCCTTGATGGCTCTACCAAACTTGATTGCCCTCTTAGTCTTGTCGCCAGTCGTTATTGCTGAGACTAAAAAGTATTTTGATAAATAATGGAATCACACACCGCGTGTGATTTTTTACTTTCATAAAAAATTTCTATCAGTGCAATTTAAAATATATATTATACAAGGTATAGAATCTGTGATAGACTAGGTTTCAACAACATGAAAAGAGGTTTTATGATGACAACATTTACAATCCATACAGTAGAATCAGCACCAGCAGAAGTGAAAGAAGTTCTTGAAACAGTAGAAAAAGACAACAATGGCTATATTCCCAACCTAATCGGTCTCTTGGCTAATGCTCCTACTGCACTAGAGGCTTACCGTACTGTCGGAGCTATCAACCGTCGCAACAGCCTGACACCTGTTGAACGTGAAGTGGTGCAAATCACAGCAGCCGTAACTAATGGTTGTGCCTTCTGCGTAGCAGGTCACACAGCCTTTTCCATCAAACAAATCCAGATGAATGATGACCTGCTTCAAGCCCTTCGCAATCGTACTCCGATTGAAACAGATCCCAAATTAGACACCCTAGCTAAGTTTACCTTAGCGGTTATCAATACCAAGGGTCGTGTTGGAGATGAAGCCTTGGCTGAGTTTTTAGAAGCTGGCTACACGCAACAAAATGCCTTGGATGTGGTTCTTGGTGTCAGCCTAGCCAGCCTCTGTAACTATGCCAACAATCTAGCTAATACACCCATTAACCCAGAATTGCAACCGTATGCTTAATTCATATCTGAGTAAAAAATGAAGTCTGAAATGAACGGACTTCGTTTTTTTAATCCCTCATTTAAGCGCTTTTATGCTATACTGAAATTAACATGATTATTGGAGGTTAGGATGAAAAAACTCCCCTTGGTATTTTCTGGTTGTTTGCTAGGTTTGGCAGGAGCTGGAAATCTCGTTTTAGATACAGTGCCACTTCTATCACATCTACTGAGTATGTCAGGTTTGATTTTGTGGATTTATCTTTTTATCTTTCATCTGCTTAATTGGGAAGAAACCAAACAAGAATTGACCAACCCCCCTCTTTTGTCAGGGATGGCGACCTTTCCCATGGCTGGAATGATTTTATCTACCTATGTCTTTCGTGTGTTCCCTCATCTTCCTATAGTAGCGCAAGGGCTCTGGTGGTTTTCATTTCTCTTGGATTTGGCCCTGATTGCTGGTTTTACAGTTAAATTTGCCTGTCCAGGTAAGAGAGTCAATGCGACACCGAGCTGGACGGTTCTCTATGTGGGAATAGCAGTAGCAGCCTTGACTTATCCACTGGTAGGCATTATCGAGATTGCCTATGCGACCTTGAGTTTTGGTTTTCTCTTGACCTTCTATCTCTATCCCCTTATTTATAGCGATTTAAAGAAACATCCACTCCCTGTAGCCATGCTTGGACAGGAAGGAATCTACTGTGCTCCCTTCTCTCTACTCTTGGCTTCTCTAGTTCGAGTTGGAGGAGCCAACCTACCGACTTGGCTCTTGATCGTCATGATTTTGGCTTCTCAATCCTTCTTTTTCTTTGTTTTAACTCGACTACCCAATATTTTAAAACAAGGCTTTCAACCAGCCTTCTCAGCCCTCACCTTCCCAACCATTATCACGGCTACCTCGCTCAAGATGGCTCAAGGAATCTTGAAACTTCCATTTCTGGATTATCTGGTAGTGGCTGAAACTCTTATTTGCTTAACCATTTTACTCTTTGTACTAGGCGGTTATCTGATTTGGTTACGAAAAAAGGTCTAGCTAGAAATAGCTAAACCTTATTTTTTATGGTTTGATAACTTCAGCGCCCCCCATGTATGGACGAAGAACTTCAGGAATGGTTACAGAACCATCTGCGTTTTGGTAGTTTTCAAGAATAGCAGCCACTGTACGTCCAACTGCAAGTCCAGAACCGTTCAAGGTGTGGAGCAATTTAACCTTGCCATCTGCTTCATCACGGTAACGGATTTGGGCACGACGGGCTTGGAAATCTTCTGTGTTTGAACAGCTTGAGATTTCACGGTAAGTATTTTGCGCTGGAATCCAAACTTCCAAGTCGTAAGTTTTAGCAGCTGAGAAGCCCATATCTCCAGTAGAGAGGGCAACGACACGGTATGGAAGGTTGAGTTTTTGAAGGATATTTTCAGCATTAGCTGTCATCTTTTCCAATTCTTCGTAAGATTCCTCTGGTTTGGCAAATTTAACCATTTCAACCTTGTGGAATTGGTGCAAACGAATTAAGCCACGAGTATCACGACCAGCAGAACCAGCCTCAGAACGGAATGAAGGACTCATAGCAGTGAAGTAGATTGGGAGGTCTTTACCGTCCAAGATTTCATCACGGTAGTAGTTTGTTAGAGGAACTTCAGCTGTAGGGATAAGGACATAATTGCTGTCGCTGAGTTCAAAAGTATCTTCCTTGAATTTTGGATATTGACCCGTACCAAACATAGAGTCATGGTTAACCATGTAAGGCGTGATGACTTCAGTATAGCCTTCTTTACCATGCTCATCCAACATAAAGTTGTAGATAGCACGTTCCAAACGAGCACCGAGACCTTTATAGAAGAGGAAGCGAGCACCCGTTACCTTACCACCGCGTTCCCAATCAAGGATCCCCAAGTCTTCACCGAGATCCCAGTGAGCTTTCGGTTCGAAGTCAAACTCGCGTGGAGTACCCCAACGGCGAACTTCCACATTGTCATCTTCATCAGCCCCAACAGGAACGCTATCAGCTGGAATATTTGGAAGAGTAGTGGTAAATTCTGTCAATTTAGCATCGATTTCTGCCAATTCAGCATCCAAGGCTTTGACTTCAGCAGATAGGGTTTGCATAGCAGCAATCTTGTCATCTGCATTTTCCTTGTTGCGTTTGGCTTGGGCAATCTCAGCAGAAACTGTGTTTCGTTCTGCTTTGAGAGTTTCAACCTTGACTAAGATGTCACGACGTTTAGCATCGATTTCTTTCATCTCATTCAAGACAGCAGCATCTACACCACGTGTAGCCAATTTTTCTGCGACAGCATCAAAATCTGTACGAATACGTTTGATATCTAACATAAGAACTCCTTTATGAAAAAAGCACACCTGACAAAGCGTTGGAGTGGCAGGGCCACGGTTCCATCCAACTTCACAGGTGTGCACTTGATTGTGTATGCAATTGTTACTAACGGTAGAATTTCACCTATCCCTCCTATCTGCTCGCAGCACCCGCAGACTTTCTGAAAGAAGAAGATAACCTACTTATCCGTTGCTATGATTATACTAAAGTTTCTACTTTTTTGCAAATAGATTTTTAAATTTTTGACTAATGGTTTGAATCAGGGTCGGAAGTTTGACGACCTTGTCATTGCCCAGTTTTTCGCGTGCAATTTTAAGAATGGCACCTGAGTCTTTTGAAGCAAAGAGGAATTTTCCTCTGTCTGTAAAGACTTCGAAGTGGCGACTGATTTTGCGACCAGAGACATTAGCTCCAATTTGGTTGATATGGCTCCAAGGAATCTGGATAAATTGTTCGACATTGACATCTGGGTAAAATTCCAAAGCCTGATCTCCGACAAGGAATTTCCCAACTTTCCCAGCTATAGAGAGATAGGAAGTTCCTGTCGTATTGAGAAGCACTGTTTTGTTAAGTGATTGAGCCATGCTTAGTCTTCCTTACTTTCACCGAAAAAGGCATTGTAGAGGGCTTTAATAGCTGCTTTCTCTTGGTCCTTATGGACAACAAACATAATAGATACTTCACTAGAACCTTGAGACATCATCTGGATGTTGATCTTATTTTCAGATAGAGCACGTGTCGCAGTAGCAGTTACTCCGATATGGCTCTTCATCTTTTCTCCAACAATCATAATGATTGAAAGGTCGTGCTCGATTTCTGCATGGTCTACTTCAGCCTTTTGAACCAACTGACGAAGGATTTCTTCTTCCTTGATAGGAGTTAGTTCGCGAGAACGGAGGATGATTGAAAGATCGTCGATACCTGTTGGCATATGTTCCCAACCGATGTTAAGATCTTCAAGGATTTGAAGAACCTTGCGTCCAAATCCAACCTCACGGTTCATGAGGTATTTCGACATATTAATGCTGACAAAGCCTGAGTCACCAGCAATTCCCACAACTGGAAATTCATCACTACTATGTTTTAGAACGATACGAGTACCTGGATGGTCAGGATTGTTGGTATTCTTGATAACTAGAGGAATTTTTCCACGGTAGGCAGGAAGAAGGGCTTCGTCATGAAGGACTGAGAAGCCTGCATAGGCCAACTCACGCATTTCACGATAGGTCAACTCAGGGATTGAGTGTGGTTGGTGGATAATACCAGGGTGGGCTGCAAAGATACCATCAACGTCTGTAAAGTTTTCATAGAGGTCTGCCTTAACACCGGCAGCAATGATAGAACCTGTAATGTCTGATCCTCCACGTGAGAAGGTACAGATTTGATTTTCCTTGGTAACTCCAAAGAAACCAGGAATGACAAGGACTTCATTTGCGTTTGTTAATTCTTCAATCTTGTCATAACTTGATGGAATGATGCGAGCGTGACCAGGTTCACTTGTGACCACAATACCAGCTTCTCTAGGGTGCACATAGCGTGCATCGATCCCGTTTTGATTAAAGTAGGCAGCAATCAATTTAGCATTGTTGTTTTCACCCGCTGCTAGGAAAGTATCGTAGAGAAATTCATTTTCATCAATAGGAAGAGTGGCCAAGGCACGAATGCTTTTTGAAATTTTTTCTAGCACAGCTGGTTTAAGACCTAGTTCACTAACCATAGCAGCATAGCGGTCGATAATCCAGTTTTGACTCTTGCTAATATCGTTACCAGCAACATAGTCGCGGTAGTATTTAATCAAGGCATCCGTAACCTTAGTATCTTCAGCATTGCGTTTACCAGGCGCAGAAACGACTACAAAACGACGCTCTGAATCGCTTTTGACGATGTTTAAAACTTTTTCTAATTGACTAGCAGAGGCAAGAGAGCTACCTCCAAATTTAACAACTTTCATAAGAACTCCTAAAGTAAGTATTTTATACGATTATAGCAGAAAGAAAGCCTTTTTTCAATGAAGAAAATAAGATGCTTTCTAGGCTAAAGCGAGCCTTTCTTATCGGCCGAGACATTTTTAGCAGATTTTTCTTTGCTTTCTGCTCTTAAAAAAGATATACTTTGGAAATAAAATAATTTAAACTGCTTATAAAATAAAAAGGAGCCCAGATGGAACACATTATTTATCAGCTTGAAGAGGATTTGGCAATCCTTACCTTGAACCGTCCTGAGGTTGCAAATGGCTTTCATATTCCTATGTGTGAGGAGATTTTAGAAGCGCTGACTCTGGCAGAAGAGAATCCAGCTGTGCATTTTATATTGATTAATGCTAATGGCAAAGTTTTCTCAGTTGGGGGAGATTTGGTTGAGATGAAGCGAGCAGTAGATGAGGATGATATTCCATCATTAACGAAAATCGCAGAGTTGGTCAATACGATTTCTTATAAAATCAAGCAAATTGCTAAACCTGTCTTGATGGAGGTTGATGGGGCTGTTGCAGGTGCCGCAGCGAATATGGCTGTTGCTGCAGATTTCTGTCTGGCAACGGATAAGGCTAAGTTTATCCAGGCCTTTGTTGGAGTTGGATTGGCTCCAGATGCAGGTGGGATTCATCTCTTGAGTCGTAGTATTGGGGTGACTCGTGCTACTCAATTAGCCATGACAGGTGAGGCACTAACAGCAGAAAAAGCTCTGGAGTGGGGGCTGGTTTACCGCGTCTGTGAAGCTGATAAACTTGAAAAAACGAGAGAACAGCTTCTTAAAAAATTGAGACGAGGGTCAGCTAATTCCTATGCTGCCATTAAGAAGTTGGTGTGGGAGAGCCAATTTAAAGATTGGCAAGATTATGCTGCTTTAGAATTGAAGCTACAGGAATCTTTGGCCCAAACAGAGGATTTCAAAGAGGGAGTTCGGGCTCATTCGGAGAGAAGAAGACCGAAATTTACAGGAAAATAAGAAAATACTTGCACCATTCTTTGAAGTTTGATATAATTCTTTTGTCAAATGTTTTGATTGTAAAAGTTTTTTGAAAAGGAGGGAAAAGAGATTGGACTACCAACGAATTAATGAATATTTAACATCTATATTTAACAATGTCCTCGTTATCGAGGAAGTTAGCTTGAGGGGTAGTCGTTTCAAGGATATCTCCATCAAAGAAGTTCATACAATCGATGTAATTGGAAAATTCCCAGACGTGACGCCAAGTCAAGTGTCGAAAGAGTTGATGGTGACTCTTGGGACGGTTACGACGAGTTTGAATAATCTTGAACGCAAGGGTTACATTGAACGCATTCGCTCAGAGCAGGATCGTCGTGTGGTGCATCTGCATTTGACAAAGAAAGGTCGCTTGGTTCACAGACTTCATAAACGCTTCCATAAGGCTATGGTCGAAAATATTATCGACGGTATGAGCAAGGAAGAAACTGAAGTTATGAGCAAAGGTTTGACTAAACTTTATCAATTTTTGGAGGATTTGAAATAATGGCTTTTGCAAAAATAAGCCAGGTTGCTCATTATGTGCCAGAGCAAGTGGTTACAAATCATGATTTGGCTCAGATTATGGATACCAATGATGAGTGGATTTCAAGTCGGACGGGAATACGACAAAGGCATATTTCAAGAACGGAATCTACCAGTGATTTGGCTACAGAAGTTGCCAAGAAACTGATGGCAAAAGCTGGAATCACAGGAGAGGAGCTGGATTTTATCATCCTAGCTACCATTACTCCAGATTCGATGATGCCCTCCACAGCTACTCGTGTTCAAGCTAATATTGGTGCCAATAAGGCCTTTGCTTTTGACCTAACAGCTGCATGCAGTGGATTTGTATTTGCCTTGTCAACTGCTGAAAAGTTTATCGCTTCTGGTCGCTTTCAAAAAGGTTTGGTGATTGGTAGCGAAACCCTCTCTAAGGCAGTCGATTGGTCGGATCGATCAACAGCTGTTTTGTTTGGAGATGGTGCTGGTGGAGTCTTGCTAGAAGCTAGCGAGCAAGAGCATTTCTTGGCTGAGAGTCTCAATAGTGATGGGAGTCGTAGCGAGTGTCTAACCTATGGACATTCAGGCTTACATTCTCCATTTTCAGATCAAGAAAATGCAGATTCATTTTTGAAGATGGATGGACGCGCAGTCTTTGATTTTGCAATTCGAGATGTAGCCAAGTCTATCAAACAGACTATTGATGAGTCTCCTATAGAGGCGACAGACTTGGATTATCTGCTACTTCATCAGGCCAATGACCGTATCTTGGATAAGATGGCTAGAAAAATTGGTGTCGACCGAGCTAAACTTCCAGCCAATATGATGGAGTATGGCAATACCAGTGCAGCAAGTATCCCGATTTTACTTTCAGAGTGTGTAGAACAAGGTCTCATCCCTTTAGACGGTAGCCAGACTGTTCTTTTATCAGGCTTCGGTGGAGGTTTGACCTGGGGCACGCTCATTCTTACAATTTAGGTAATCATGTGGTGAACACATTGTTATAAAAAACTATTTATTTTAAAGGAGTCCTATCATGGCAGTATTTGAAAAAGTACAAGAAATTATCGTTGAAGAACTTGGAAAAGACGCATCAGAAGTAACACTTGAATCAACTTTTGATGACTTGGATGCAGATTCATTGGACTTGTTCCAAGTAATCTCAGAAATTGAAGATGCTTTTGATATCCAAATCGAAGCAGAAGATGACTTGAAAACAGTTGGTGACTTGGTTGCCTACGTTGAAGAGCAAACAAAATAAGCAGAATACAAATAGAAGGAGTAGGGAAACCCGCTCCCTCTTGTTTAGGCAATAGTTTGATTTTCAAATTATGACAGTATCGAACTATTACGTAAGCAAGAACTGATGGAGGCACTATGAAAACGCGTATTACAGAATTATTGAACATTGATTATCCTATTTTCCAAGGAGGAATGGCTTGGGTTGCTGATGGTGATTTGGCAGGAGCTGTTTCCAAGGCTGGAGGGCTAGGGATTATCGGTGGGGGAAATGCCCCTAAAGAAGTTGTCAAGGCTAATATTGATAAGATCAAATCATTGACGGATAAACCCTTTGGTGTCAACATCATGCTCTTGTCTCCCTTTGTGGAAGATATTGTAGATCTCGTTATCGAGGAAGGTGTTAAGGTGGTTACAACAGGAGCAGGAAATCCTGGTAAATACATGGAACGCTTTCACGAAGCTGGCATTACAGTGATTCCTGTTGTGCCAAGTGTAGCTCTAGCTAAACGTATGGAAAAAATCGGTGCGGACGCCGTTATTGCAGAAGGAATGGAAGCTGGGGGACATATCGGTAAATTAACAACCATGACCTTGGTGCGCCAAGTGGTGGCAGCTGTATCTATTCCTGTTATTGCTGCAGGAGGGATTGCGGACGGTGAAGGTGCTGCCGCTGGCTTTATGCTAGGTGCAGAGGCTGTTCAGGTTGGAACTCGTTTTGTTGTTGCAAAAGAGTCTAATGCCCATCCGAATTATAAGGCCAAGATTTTAAAAGCTAGAGATATTGATACTACGATTTCAGCCCAACACTTTGGACATGCTGTTCGAGCTATTAAAAATCAGTTGACTCGTGATTTTGAAAAAGCTGAGAAAGATGCCTTTAAACAGGAAAATCCTGATTTAGAAATCTTTGAACAAATGGGAGCAGGTGCCCTAGCCAAAGCAGTTGTCCACGGAGATGTGGATGGTGGATCTGTTATGGCAGGTCAAATTGCGGGGCTTATTTCCAAAGAAGAGACAGCTGAAGAAATCCTAAAAGATTTATACTACGGAGCAGCTAAGAAAATTCAAGAAGAGGCCTCTCGTTGGGCAGGAGTTGTAAGAAATGACTAAAACAGCCTTTTTATTTGCTGGCCAAGGTGCCCAGTATCTAGGGATGGGCCGTGATCTCTATGATCAGTACCCGATTGTCAAAGAAACAATTGATCAAGCGAGTCAGGTACTCGGTTATGATTTGCGTCATCTCATCGATACAGAAGAAGAAAAACTCAATCAGACCCGCTATACACAACCAGCTATTTTAGCGACTTCAGTTGCTATCTATCGTTTATTGCAAGAGAAGGGCTATCAGCCCGATATGGTTGCTGGTTTGTCCCTCGGGGAATATTCTGCCTTGGTGGCCAGCGGAGCCTTGGAGTTTGAAGATGCGGTTGCCTTGGTAGCTAAGCGTGGAGCCTATATGGAAGAAGCGGCTCCTGCTGGCTCTGGCAAGATGGTGGCAGTTCTCAATACACCAGTAGAGGTCATTGAAGAAGCCTGTCAGCAAGCTTCTGAACTTGGAGTGGTTACCCCAGCCAACTATAATACACCTGCACAGATCGTCATTGGTGGAGAAGTGGTTGCGGTTGACCGAGCTGTCGAACTCTTGCAGGAAGCGGGTGCCAAACGCTTGATTCCTCTCAAGGTGTCAGGTCCCTTTCATACCGCTCTCCTTGAGCCTGCTAGCCAGAAACTAGCTGAAACTCTAGCTCAGGTAAGTTTTTCAGATTTTACTTGTCCCCTAGTTGGTAATACAGAAGCTGCTGTCATGCAAGAAGAAGACATTGCTCAACTCTTGACGCATCAGGTCAAGGAACCAGTTCGTTTCTATGAAAGTATTGCGGTTATGCAAGAAGCAGGCGTAACCAACTTTATCGAGATTGGACCAGGGAAAGTTTTGTCAGGCTTTGTTAAAAAAATTGATAAAACAGCTGAACTAGCCACTGTTGAAGATCAGGCTAGCTTGGAAGCTCTGCTAGGAAACTAGTAATCCCTTCTCCTATAAATACAGGAGGAAACAGGAGAAAAGAATGCAACTAAAAAATAAAAATATCTTTATTACAGGTTCGAGTCGTGGAATTGGTCTTGCCATCGCCCACAAGTTTGCTCAAGCAGGGGCCAACATCGTCTTAAACAGTCGTGGGGCTATCCCAGAAGAATTGCTCGCTGAGTTTGCAGACTATGGTGTCAAGGTAGTTCCTATTTCAGGAGACGTGTCTGATTTTGCAGACGCTAAGCGTATGGTTGAGCAAGCTATTGCAGAGCTTGGTTCAGTAGATGTTTTGGTCAACAATGCAGGGATTACCCAAGATACCCTTATGCTCAAGATGACAGAAGCGGATTTTGAAAAAGTTCTCAAGGTTAACCTGACTGGCGCCTTTAACATGACACAATCAGTCTTGAAACCGATGATGAAAGCCAGAGAAGGTGCTATCATTAATATGTCTAGTGTTGTTGGTTTGATGGGAAATATTGGTCAAGCTAACTATGCAGCTTCTAAGGCTGGTTTGATTGGTTTTACCAAGTCTGTGGCGCGTGAAGTGGCCAATCGCAATATCAGGGTTAATGCTATTGCACCTGGAATGATTGAGTCCGATATGACAGCTGTTCTATCAGACAAGGTAAAAGATGCCATGCTGGCACAAATTCCTATGAAAGAATTTGGACAGGCAGAACAGGTTGCAGATTTGACAGTATTTTTAGCAGGCCAAGATTATCTAACTGGTCAAGTGGTTGCCATTGATGGTGGCCTCAGTATGTAGCAGAAGCTAGAGGTAAAAAAGATGAAACTAAATCGCGTAGTAGTAACAGGTTATGGAGTGACATCTCCAATCGGAAATACACCAGAAGAATTTTGGAATAGTTTGACAACTGGAAAAATCGGAATTGGTCCAATTACAAAATTTGATCATAGTGACTTTGATGTGCATAATGCAGCAGAAATTCAAGATTTTCCTTTTGATAAATACTTTGTAAAGAAAGATACCAACCGTTTTGACAACTATTCTTTGTATGCCTTGTATGCAGCCCAAGAGGCTGTCAACCATGCCAATCTGGATGTAGAGGCTATTGACAAGGATCGATTTGGTGTTATCGTTGCCTCTGGTATTGGTGGAATCAAGGAAATTGAAGATCAAGTGCTTCGTCTCAACGAAAAAGGACCAAAACGTGTGAAACCATTGACTCTTCCAAAAGCCTTGCCAAATATGGCTTCAGGAAATGTTGCTATGCGTTTTGGAGCAAACGGTGTTTGTAAATCCATCAATACCGCCTGCGCTTCATCAAATGATGCGATTGGAGATGCCTTCCGATCAATCAAGTTTGGCTTCCAAGATGTTATGTTGGTAGGTGGTTCAGAAGCCTCTATCACACCTTTTGCTATTGCTGGTTTCCAAGCCCTAACTGCTCTCTCTACTACAGAGGATCCAAGTCGTGCTTCTATCCCCTTTGATAAGGACCGTAATGGTTTTGTCATGGGTGAAGGTTCAGGGATGTTGGTTCTTGAAAGCCTTGAACACGCTGAAAAACGTGGGGCTACTATCCTTGCTGAAGTGGTTGGTTACGGAAATACCTGTGATGCCTACCACATGACTTCACCACATCCAGAAGGTCAGGGAGCTATCAAGGCCATCAAACTAGCCTTGGAAGAAGCTGAGATTTCTCCAGAGCAAGTAGCCTATGTCAATGCTCACGGAACGTCAACTCCTGCTAACGAAAAAGGAGAAAGTGGAGCTATCGTAGCTGTTCTTGGTAAGGAAGTACCTGTGTCATCAACCAAGTCCTTCACGGGCCATTTGCTAGGCGCTGCAGGTGCAGTAGAAGCTATCGTCACAATCGAGGCTATGCGTCATAACTTTGTTCCAATGACAGCTGGAACAAGTGAAGTATCAGATTATATCGAAGCCAATGTCGTTTATGGACAAGGCTTGGAGCAAGAAATTCCATACGCTATTTCAAATACCTTTGGTTTTGGTGGCCACAATGCCGTTCTTGCTTTCAAACGTTGGGAGAATAAATAAGTATGAATTTAAACGATATTAAAGACTTGATGGCTCAATTTGATCAGTCAAGTTTAAGAGAATTTTCTTATAAAAATGGGACGGATGAGTTGCAGTTTAGTAAGAATGAAGCTAGACTTGTGCCTGAAGTTGCAGCTCCAGTCGCTCCAGTGCCCGTTCTAGCAACACCAAGTCCAGTAGTCCCTTCATCTGCTCCAGCAGAAACTGTAGTGGAAGAAACTTCGGCACCAGCCGAAGTAAGTGTGGCTGCTGAGGGAGATGTTGTAGAGAGCCCACTTGTTGGGGTGGCTTACTTGGCTGCTAGTCCTGATAAACCTGCCTTCGTTACAGTTGGTGATAGTGTCAAAAAAGGTCAAACATTGGTCATCATCGAAGCCATGAAAGTCATGAATGAAATTCCTGCACCTAAGGATGGTGTGGTAACAGAAATTCTCGTTTCTAACGAAGAAATGGTTGAGTTTGGTAAAGGATTGGTACGTATCAAATGATCGATATTCAAGGAATCAAAGAAGCCCTTCCCCATCGTTATCCTATGCTCTTAGTGGATCGTGTGTTGGAAGTGAGCGAGGATACCATTGTTGCTATCAAAAATGTGACCATCAATGAACCCTTCTTTAACGGTCATTTCCCTCAATATCCAGTTATGCCAGGTGTTCTTATCATGGAAGCCTTGGCGCAAACAGCTGGTGTCTTGGAGTTGTCAAAACCTGAAAATAAAGGAAAACTGGTCTTTTACGCTGGTATGGACAAGGTTAAATTCAAGAAGCAAGTTGTACCAGGCGATCAATTGGTTATGACAGCGACTTTTGTAAAACGCCGTGGCACTATTGCTGTGGTTGAAGCCAAGGCTGAAGTGGATGGCAAGCTTGCAGCCAGTGGTACTCTTACCTTTGCAATTGGGAGCTAAGGAGGTTCTCCATGTTTCGAAAAATTTTAATTGCCAATCGTGGTGAAATTGCGGTTCGTATTATCCGTGCGGCGCGTGAATTGGGGATTGCGACGGTGGCGGTTTATTCAACTGCTGATAAGGAAGCTCTTCATACGCTTTTGGCAGATGAGGCGGTTTGTATTGGCCCTGGTAAGGCAACTGAGTCTTATCTCAATATTAACGCGGTTCTATCAGCTGCAGTCTTGACTGAAGCAGAAGCCATTCACCCCGGTTTTGGATTTCTCAGTGAAAATTCCAAATTTGCAACTATGTGTGAAGAAGTGGGGATCAAGTTTATCGGTCCATCTGGTCATGTTATGGATATGATGGGGGACAAGATCAATGCACGTGCTCAGATGATCAAAGCAGGTGTACCTGTCATTCCAGGTTCGGATGGAGAAGTGCATAACTCTGAGGAAGCCTTGATTGTTGCTGAAAAAATTGGCTATCCTGTTATGCTCAAGGCTTCAGCAGGTGGTGGTGGTAAAGGGATTCGTAAGGTTGAAAAGCCAGAAGACCTCGTTTCAGCCTTTGAGACTGCCTCTAGTGAAGCTAAGGCCAATTATGGCAATGGTGCCATGTACATTGAACGGGTTATCTATCCAGCTCGTCACATCGAGGTTCAAATCCTAGGAGATGAACATGGAAATGTGATTCACTTGGGGGAACGGGATTGTTCTCTACAACGGAATAACCAAAAGGTTTTGGAAGAAAGTCCTTCGATTGCAATTGGGAAAACGCTACGCAATGAAATTGGTGCTGCGGCTGTTCGAGCGGCAGAGTCTGTTGGCTATGAGAATGCGGGAACCATTGAGTTTCTGCTTGATGAAGCTAGTGGCAAATTCTATTTCATGGAAATGAATACTCGTGTTCAGGTAGAGCATCCAGTAACAGAGTTTGTTTCAGGTGTGGATATCGTTAAGGAACAGATTCGCATTGCGGCAGGTCAGCCTCTGTCTGTTAAGCAAGAAGATATTGTCCTACGAGGCCATGCCATCGAGTGTCGGATCAATGCAGAAAACCCAGCCTTCAACTTTGCTCCAAGTCCAGGTAAGATAACCAATCTCTATCTGCCAAGTGGAGGAGTTGGCTTGCGCGTGGATTCAGCAGTTTATCCAGGTTATACCATTCCGCCTTATTATGATAGTATGATTGCAAAAATCATCGTTCACGGTGAAAATCGTTTTGATGCCTTGATGAAAATGCAACGTGCCCTCTATGAATTAGAGATTGAAGGGGTGCAGACCAATGCAGATTTCCAGCTTGACCTCATTTCAGATCGCAATGTCATTGCTGGGGATTATGATACTTCCTTCTTGATGGAAACCTTCTTACCTAAATATCAAGAAAAAGAATAAAATGACTTCAAGAGTTTAAACCGAAAAGGGGAATCAATGGCTCTATTTAGTAAAAAAGATAAGTATATTCGAATCAATCCCAATCGTTCGGTTAGGGAAAAACCTCAAGCTAAGCCAGAGGTTCCAGATGAATTATTCTCCCAGTGTCCAGGCTGTAAGCATACCATTTATCAGAAGGATCTGGGAAGTGAGCGTATCTGTCCACATTGTAGCTACACCTTTCGTATTTCTGCCCAAGAACGCTTGGCTTTGACGATTGATATGGGAACCTTCAAGGAATTGTTTACAGGAATTGAAAGCAAGGATCCCTTGCATTTCCCTGGTTATCAAAAGAAACTAGTAGCTATGCGTGAAAAAACAGGTCTGGATGAAGCCGTTGTGACAGGAACTGCTCTTATTAAAGGTCAGACTGTGGCTCTTGGGATTATGGATTCCAACTTTATCATGGCTTCTATGGGTACGGTTGTAGGTGAAAAAATCACTCGCTTGTTTGAGTATGCGACTGTTGAACAGTTGCCAGTTGTTCTCTTCACGGCCTCTGGTGGAGCCCGTATGCAGGAAGGAATCATGAGTCTCATGCAGATGGCTAAGATCTCTGCAGCGGTTAAACGCCATTCAAATGCAGGCCTCTTTTACCTGACCATTTTGACAGATCCAACGACTGGTGGTGTGACAGCTTCTTTCGCTATGGAAGGCGATATCATTCTAGCTGAACCACAGAGCTTGGTTGGTTTTGCTGGGCGTCGTGTCATTGAAAATACGGTTCGTGAAAGCTTGCCTGAGGATTTCCAAAAGGCAGAATTCCTATTGGAACATGGCTTTGTGGATGCTATTGTTAAAAGAAGAGACTTGCCAGATACGATTGCTAGCCTAGTCAGATTGCACGGAGGGAGTCCAAGATGAATATTGCAAAAATAGTCAGAGAAGCGCGTGAGCAGAGTCGCTTGACAACCTTGGACTTTGCGACAGGCATTTTTGATGACTTTATCCAATTACACGGTGACCGTTCTTTTCGTGACGATGGTGCAGTTGTTGGCGGTATTGGCTGGCTTGGGGACCAAGCTGTAACAGTGGTTGGTATCCAAAAAGGCAAGAGTTTACAAGATAACCTCAAGCGGAATTTTGGTCAACCGCATCCAGAAGGCTACCGTAAGGCCCTACGTTTGATGAAACAGGCTGAAAAGTTTGGTCGTCCAGTTGTGACCTTTATCAATACTGCAGGTGCTTATCCTGGTGTCGGAGCGGAAGAACGTGGACAGGGAGAAGCTATTGCTCGCAATCTTATGGAAATGAGTGACCTGAAAGTTCCGATTATCGCCATCATTATAGGTGAAGGTGGTTCAGGTGGGGCTCTGGCTCTAGCAGTCGCAGACCGTGTTTGGATGCTGGAAAATTCTATCTATGCTATTCTCAGTCCAGAAGGCTTTGCTTCCATTCTATGGAAGGACGGCAGTCGTGCCATGGAAGCGGCAGAACTGATGAAAATCACTTCACACGAACTGTTAGAAATGGACGTGGTGGATAAGGTGATTTCTGAAGCAGGACTTTCTAGCAAAGAACTGATTAAGAGTGTCAAGAAAGAACTTCAAGCTGAGCTAGCTCTACTTTCACAAAAACCGTTCGAAGAGTTGTTGGAAGAACGTTACCAACGATTTAGAAAATACTAATATAAAAACTAGAACTGACTGCCAGTTCTAGTTTTTGTGTGGTTCTTACTCTGTGCAGAGGGGAAAGTCAAAAGGTGCTTGGAAGACCAAACACCTTTTCGATTATTCATTTTCTTCAGTTACAAATTGACTAAGCAGTCCGTTGATAAAGCGGGCTGATTTTTGATCTGAAAAATTCTTGGCAAGTTCAATGGCTTCATTGACTGCTACCAGCTGAGGTGTATCAAATGATGTGATTTCAAAGATACCCAAGCGTAGTAAGTTTTTTTCGACCAAGGTCAAGCGTTCAACTGTCCAGCCTGACTTGAGGTGCTGGTTGATTTGTTTATCCAACTCGTCTTTTTGAGCTTGAACACCAGAAACCAAGTTCAGAAGAAAGGCAGGGATTTGCACATCTGCATCTTCACGGTCATGTGTGTAGGCAAAGTGACAAGCCGTTTCCATATCTGTACCGAATTCAAGGCTCATAAGAGCTTGAAAAGCGCATTTACGAAGTTCGCGTCTAGATTCTAATAATGGACTAGTCATTGAGGAAGTCCTCGTTAAATAGATCTTTCAACTCAGGTTTTGGTGTTTTATCTGGAACGATTCCTGCAACATGGATGTTAACAGCAGCAAGTTCCACATCAGCCATATCACGGACAGCATCTTTGACTGCTTTTTGAATAGCAAGAGCAACTTTTGGTACTTTCACACCGTACTCAAGATAGAGGTAGATGTCAGCAGTTAGTTCTTCGTTGCTTTCTTTTAAGTAGACGCCACGACCAAGAGAGAGTTTTGATAGAGTATCAGATACGGATTTATTTGAAAATGAGTGGACACCATCAACTTTAGCAGTCGCGATGGCAATGATTTTTTCAAGTACACGTGGAGCGATAACGATTTCGCCAAATTGTTCTTCAGTTCCCATAGAATGACCTCTTTCTAGAGATTAGGCACGAGAAACGTAAGTTCCTTCTGCAGTGTTGATGATCAATTTTTGTCCAGCTTCGATGAAGTCAGGAACGTTGACAACAAGTCCAGTTTCCATAGTCGCTGGTTTACCAGAACCTGTAACAGTAGCACCTTTGATAGATGGTTGTGTTTCAGCAACTGTCAATTCAACAGTAGTTGGTACAGTTACACCGATTACTTCAGTTCCGTAGAATTGGATTTTTACATCTGAGTTTTCAAGGATGTAAAGCAATTCATTTTCAACGTTTACGACTGGGATTTCGTATTGGTCGTAAGTTTCAGTGTTCATGAAGTAGGCTGTTTCATCCATTTTGTACAAGTATTGAGCTGGAACAGTCTCGATAATAGCTTGTTCGAATTTTTCTTCTGGACGGTAGCTTGTATCAAAAGTAGAACCAGTACGGACATCACGTAATTTCATACGCATGATCGTGTTCCCTTTACCTGGTTTGTGGTGGCTAGCTTCCAAAACGCGGATTAATTTTCCGTCTGCAGTTTCAAATGTCATACCAGCTTTCAATTTGCTTGCTTCAATCATGTTTTTACCTCTTTAATAAATATTATTACTCTTCATTTTACCATAAAAGGAATGAAAAAGAAAGTTGGAGGTAGGATAATGGAGATATTTATATAAATTTATACCTGCAAATAAAATGATTTTACCAATGATTTTGGAACTTTATAATTCTGAAAAAATAGACAAATTATTTAAAAGTTACGTTGAAATATGATATAATTAAACAGAATATATCTGCACTCGTGAGTGCGTATATATATATATATATAAGGTGGTAAACAATGTTTAAATTGTCGAGACAACAAAAAGATCATCGTTATTTTTGTGGAAATAGATACGAAAAATATTCGATTAAAAAATTAAAAGTTGGTGCTGCGAGTGTCTTAATCGGGGCAGGATTTTTGTTTGGTTACAATGTAGATACGGTAGAAGCAGCCTCTGCTACTGAAACCACTGAAGCGGTAGTACAGAAGGATGCTGATACGGGACTAAACCAAGCTCAAGAAAATACGCAAGCAGGAACTATCTCTGAGTCAAAATCAGATAGTGAAACAAAATCAGAATTAGCTGAGCAACCAAAATCAAATGCAGAGCTAGAAAAGTCAGCTGAGCCAGCTACACCTGTAAAAGAAAATGAAAAAGAAGCTGAACAAGCTTCAGCAGTTTCAGCACATACTAACACTGCAGAAGCAACTGAGGCAAAATCATCTGTTGATTTATCTCTCTTGCAAGCAAAATTAGCAGATTTGGAAGCTCAAATTGAACGTATCCGAGGAAATAAAAAACAAGCTTCTCAAATCCAAAATGCTGAAAAACTAGTTGCAGAAGCTAAGCAATATTTAAGTGAATTGGGTGCAACACAGTCAGGAGCTGATAAAAAAGCAAAAGAAGTTAGTTCATTAACTTCTATCTTAAAATCAATCAAGGCTGAAGAAACACCTAAAGAAAACAAAAATCAAGATAGCCGTAATGGTAAGAAATTGGAAGAAGGAACTGGCTTCCGTACCGGAGTGACAGCCCAAGCTTTGACAGGGTCAATTCATTTTGATACATCGAGAGGACCAACTGAAAAGACTATACCGGTTGCAAATAATGGTGATGGTGAACGTGTCATTAATATGGCGATTACTTACTCCGCTTCTTCGAGTGAAACAGTGAACGATGGTAAAGTACGTGTAACGATACCAAAAGAATTATTACATTCTACTAAAAAACCAGAATTTGCAAATTCATCATTTGTAAAAAGTGTTGATGATTTATCAACTACTACAAATTATGTGTATGATTTAAATTTAAATCCTATGAGCGGGGGAACTGTTGCTGAAAGTTTATTAAAATTATATGTGGGTACCTCTATAAAAAATTCTCCATCAAGGAGTGATGTATTATCAGTTAATACAGATTTTATAGTAGGTGGAGAAACTTTATCAACGAAGTCAGCTAGAGCTCCTTTTGACTATTTGTCAGAAATCTTATATAGAGAAAAAGATTCAAGACCTAAAACTGTCAAATATATGGTCGATCAGTTTGGTGCTCCATTACCAGAATTTAAAATGGGATTCGTTTCGAATGGGACTTTCAAGCCGATTGAAGGAAGTACATTTAAATTACCATTTATTATGAGTGATCAGGCTTTTTTCAATAACGAAGAAACGAATCATAATGGTAATGGACGTTTAACAAGTTATGATTATACGATTAGTGGAATTCCAGATTTCTTAGAATTAGATCCAACAAATGTTAAAAACAATAAGTTTTGGACATTAGAAAATGGAGTTTTAACCTTACATCCAGATGAAAAGAAAGGTATCGATCAAAGTTTACTTAATGGTGGACCAATTTTAAAAGTAAAAGAAGGTGCTTTTAATACACCAGAAGCTATTAAAAAAGTAGTTGAAACAAATTCTACTAAAGGATTCAATGCCAATATTGTTTATAAAGCAGTTGGGCATAGACCTGATGGCTCAACATTTACTCAGACATTAGATAATCCTGATGGATTTAGATTATATCTTGGTGATGGTATTCCTGCTATTAAAGATCTGGATACAAGAATTATCCCTGAAACAAATCAACGATTATTTTCAAATGCAAGTAATGAAGATACGTTTAACGCTAGATTTTATGTACCATCTGATAAATTAAAAGGTGACGGAGCATTCTTACCAAGTCAGTATATAAACTATTTTATTCCAAAAGATCAAGAAGGAAATTACTTTACAAAATTCCAGTTAAATAGAGTATATACAAATGAAATAAAAGCTGATGGTTCAAAAGCAGTTAGAGGTTATTGGAGGGAATCGTTAGACGGGAATTTAAAAGAGAATTTTAAATTATACGGAGTAACTAAAGATAACCAAGCTGAATTATTGAAAGAATATACTTCAATTAATGAATTATATGATACTATCGAAATTAATCCTGAAAAGAAATATGAGCATTTAATCCTAAAACATCCGGGTATAGTAGATGAATTTCAAAAATACAATTCGACTTCTAAAACAATAACTGGATTAGAATCAAGACTTGGAGTAACTGTTGGTACATGGAAGGAAAAAGCCCAAGATAAAACAATTCAACGCTATGACGATCGAATAGCGCAAGGGTTTACATCAGAGAATACAATAGAGAGTGCTATAGCTATGGAACGTCCTGCTACGGGTAGTGGTGATCCTGCATGGCATGTCAAAACTCCAACCAAATTAGCATTACATATGAATCAAATAGGAAGTCAAACTTTAACTAAAGATCAGTTAACGAGAGGTCAAACAATACCTGTTGCCGTAACGTATTCAGCACCAGATTATTTTTCTTTAGCAGAGACAGATAAAAATGGAGTTAAGACTTACGATTTAGATAAATTAGATTCAAATATTACTAAAACAAGTGTGATGTTATTAGCAGATCCAAAGTTACCGTTGAAAGACTTTAGATTAGCAGCAGATAATCGTTTATTATCGAAATACGTATTACATTTTGGTGGAGCAAATGGGAGTGATGCACAAGGAACGTATGATAAATTAAAAGAATCTTATGACACGGTAAATCCAACTAAAATTATCGAAAATTATAACGGAACAGGGAAACGTGCTTACATCTTTGATTCACAAAATTTAGGTCTTACTAAATATGATTTAAATAAAGACGGATGGCTTAAAGGTGGATTATATAGTCCTACAGCCCTGACTTTCGAAGTTGAAAATAATGGACAAGTTGAAGCTGGAACTTATGGGATTGAATCTTACTTAGTATGGAATAGTGAGTCGGAAACATTAGTAGGTAATGACAGTTCTATTAATGCTAATTTTGTTGAAAATCATGCACCTGGTTTTTCTATTTCAAAAGCAAATATTGACGTTACTATTAATAACGTTGCTGAATATTCATCGTCTTTAACAATTGCTAAACCTGGGACTACAGGTGTGCGAGGAATTATTGATGTCAAGAATGGACAAGAAGTTGTCTTATCGCCACAAATTGAAAACTTAACAGATATTCCTCAAAAAGTAAAAGAAGCAGTAGTATTAATACCTAAGACAGAAGCTCTAACATATTTAGAAGGTCCAATAACTGATGATTCAGACGAATATGATGTAGTTTATACAACATCAACTGCTCCTGACAAAACTACTGGAACATATGTAAGTGCTGATCAAATCACGAATTGGAAAGATGTTACTGCCGTTAAATATGTATTTAAAAATAATTATACTGTAACAAAAGAGCATGCCTTTAAACATCACTTTAATCTACGTGTCGATCAGAATAACCCAAACTATGTGCAAAGTACTTCTCAAATTTTTCTAAAAGATGGAAAAGATACTTGGTTACAATCGAATATTGTAGGATTAAGAACAGAAGATGTTCGTGGAAAACTAGAAGTGTACTATAAAACTGTAGATGGTGAGCTCTTAAAAGAGTTCCCAACAACTAAAGATTTTGAAGGTCAGCCTTATGCTACAACTAAAGAACCAATTCTTAAAGGTTTTGTAAATAAATGGTATGCTGTGCACGACTATATTTTTATTGAAGTTCAACCAGATTCTGCTCCGGAAAAAGGAACTTACGAAAGACATGTAACTAAAAAAGTTACATATCTATATGATCAGGCTAATGTGAAAGTAGAAACTAAAGAGATTACAAGAACTATTAATTATATTGAAAAAAATAATGAAGGTCATATCATTTCTAATCCAGTAATTCAAAAAGTAACAGTTTCAAGAAAAGTGTATACTGGAGAAAAAACAGGACGTGTTGTAGAAGAGGATTGGCAAATCCCTGCAAATGCTAAATGGGAGTCTGTAACTTCTCCAACACCTTCAGAATGGGAAAAACCAGAAGTAAAAGTTAATGATCAATATATTGCTAAAGCGGCAATTGATGAAGTAAGAATCACACCTGAAGTTCTTAATAATGGTAATGTTGTTGAAAATGTATACTATGAACGATTTGTCCCAGTTGGTGGAGATGTAGTAGCAAAATATGTTATCGAAGGTACAACAACTGAATTAAAAGAAGCAACAGATGTTGCTAAGGGATTAAAAGTTGGGAAAAACTATACTTCAACAGCTCCAGTAGCAGGTGAAGAATTAACAGCTACCGATGGGAAAGTTTATGTATATAAAGGACATAAAGCTACATCAGCTGCAGAAACTGGTACAGTTACAGCAGATAAACAAGAAGTCGTTTATGAGTACGCACCAAAATTAGGCGGAAACGTCGAAGTTAAATACGTTGTCGCAGGAACAGAAGAAAACTTAAAAAATCCAGTAGAATTGGTAACAAATGGACAAATAGGAAGTGACTATACTGCGCCAAAAGATGCAACTATTACAAAAGAAGATGGAAGAGTTTATAAACTTGTTGCAGAAAATAATGGACTAAAAACAGGTTCAGCTGGAGAAACTGGTAAAGTAACTACAGAAAAACAAACAGTTACTTATGAGTATGAGTTGCAAAATGGAGACGTAACTGTTAAGTACGAAGACGAATCAGGAAATGCGATTTCAACACCAAATGAATTGAAAAAAGGT
>NZ_CAMHZQ010000018.1 GCF_946190275.1 Streptococcus mitis
TTTTTAAATAAAATTTAATTTAGTTGTACATTTTCGAATTGTTTTTCGAATAGATAAGTAAGAGGAAAAGGAAAGGAGTTTGCTTCATGTATCTACCAATTTTCTATTCATGGTACATTAAATTATTTTTTAAATAAAATTTAATTTAGTTGTACATTTTCGAATTGTTTTTCGAATAGATAAGTAAGAGGAAAAGGAAAGGAATAAAATAATGAAAGAACATTACTATGGATTTGTTGAGCTAACGTCGGAAGAATTGACCGATATTCAAGGTGGAGAAAATTGGGCGAAGACCCTTGCAGATTGGTACATTGGATTTCGTAGAGGTTTAGGTTTTTAGGAGGATAAGCGATGAATGAAATGAATGATAAGTATACTATTGAAGTATTAAAGGAAAGCGACTTAGCTTTGCTGGTGGGTGGTAGCAAGGAAAGTTATCAACGGGGTCTAATTACAGGTCTATTGTTACGCGGTGTATTTATTGGAACCCCATTTTTTAGAAGATAAGATTTAGAAAAAATAGAACAATAGGAGAAAAAGATGACAAATTTTGACAAAATGGAGCAGAACTTTGTAGCTCTTACAGAAGAAGAGTTGGTGAATGTAGATGGGGGAGCATTACCTCTTGTAGTCGCTGGAGTATCTATTTGGAAGATAGGTGCAGCAGTAGCAGGTGGAGCAGCAGCGCTTTTTGCTGGAGGAGCAGCTTTGGGGTATTATGCGAATAGACCATAATCTGATTGTAGTCAGAGAGGCATTTCTATGTTTTTAAAAAAAGAAGTGATATTATTAGGGGTATTGTTATCGATACGTATTATTTTTACTATCGTTCAAATTTTAATTGACTATAAAATATTATCTGGACAGTATAGTGTAAATTTTATGGATATTTCAGAAGTATTTACTTATCCAATACTCGTTTTAATCATTTACATAGCAATGAAATATAATACAAAGGAGTAATGACGAATATGAACTTAGAACAATTTTATCAATTATCTGACGATGAATTAGTGGGAACAAAAGGTGGTTTTGGTCTTGCGGAAGCAGTTGGGATTGCAGGAGTACTGAATGCTGCTGTACAAATTTTTAATGCTGGTTACACATTTGGTTCAGATTTGGCTCGTCGTGGGCGTTAGATAATGAACAACCGCAACCTTAATCTCAATACATTGTTACCTAAACTAGCCACGATATGTCCTTTGTTGGGAATAACTCTTAATGTCGCGCTTCATGTGATTCGTACAGGTTCGTTAGTATCCTTTAATTGGCAATGGACTTTAGTTGGTTTGCTTTTCGCAGGATATTTTGGTATTTTTCGCAAAGATTTGTCAAAAAATAATCAAAATCATAAATGAAGAACATGAATCAAAAGGATTTTGTGTATGTGAATGGTAGCGTTTTTCCGCCATTCTTGTCAGGTAATTAGGAGTCTATTATGAAACAATTCTTATTAGGTTTTGCTGAAGGGTATTTTACCGTATCACTCATTATCTACATCGCAACGTATTTGATTTTGAAAAATCCAATCAATACCCTATTTTATCCAGAAATTTACCCTGTTTTATTTGGGCTCTTTTATCTAGGATATAAGGTCAATAAAAAGCAAGTAGAGTGAGCAGTTAAGAATGACTAGAGTATAATCTCAGAATGCATCACATCGGAGTTTAATATGAAATTCGTTAAATCAGTATTGAAAGTTTTGCCTGAAATCATGGTATTACTTAGTTCAATGTCTTATATAATCATCAGATTAGTAGCTGACATAAATAAAGTATCTTTACCTACTTGGTTTAATAGTTTCAATATACCAACGATTGCATTATTTATGATGGTCTTCATTCTTTTATACAGAAGTAAAGAAAAAAAGAATAGATAAATTTGAAGCAGTAGACGCTCTATGGGGAATAGGTGTTTTATAGTAACGAATCAAAAAAGGAGTAACTATGAATCGTAATTTAGAACGGTGTTATCTATTCTGACCATGAATAGATTATACCAGAGGTGGCTTAGGAATAGCAGGGACATTAGTAATTGAAGTAATAAATAGGATGTCGTAAATGTTACTATCAATGATTTATTTGTCCCAAGCTTGCCTAGGGTGACAGTAAAACATCAATTTCCTTTCATACCATATTTTTAGTAGGTAGGACGTTTGTTCTGCCTATTTTTTTATCTAAAAAGTGCAGTTGGGAGGGGGATAGGCGCATTTGGGGAGGAAGTCCAGTTTTTGTTTGGTGATTGGGGTAAGATAGTTGTTATCAGATGAGTTTATACTCTTCGAAAATCAAATTCAAACCACGTCAACGTCGCCACCGTATATATGTTACTGACTTCGTCAGTTCTATCTACAACCTCAAAACAGTGTTTTGAGTAGCCTGCGGCTAGTTTACTCTTTGATTTTCATTTAGTATTAGAAAAAGGAGATGAATATGAAATTTGGGAAACGTCACTATCGTCCGCAGGTGGATCAGATGGACTGCGGTGTAGCTTCATTAGCCATGGTTTTTGGCTACTATGGTAGTTACTATTCTTTGGCTCACTTACGAGAATTGGCCAAGACGACCATGGATGGGACGACGGCTTTGGGCTTGGTCAAGGTGGCAGAGGAGATTGGTTTTGAGACGCGGGCCATTAAGGCGGATATGACGCTCTTTGACTTGCCAGATTTGACTTTTCCTTTTGTTGCCCATGTGCTTAAGGAAGGAAAATTGCTCCACTACTATGTGGTGACTGGGCAGGATAGGGATAGCATTCATATTGCCGATCCAGATCCTGGGGTGAAATTGACCAAACTGCCACGTGAGCGTTTTGCTGAAGAATGGACAGGAGTGACCCTTTTTATGGCACCTAGTCCAGACTACAAGCCTCATAAGGATCAAAAGAATGGCCTGCTCTCTTTTATCCCTATATTAGTGAAGCAGCGTGGCTTGATTGCTAATATCGTTTTGGCAACACTCTTGGTAACCTTGATTAACATTGTGGGTTCTTATTATCTGCAGTCTATCATTGATACCTATGTGCCAGATCAGATGCGTTCGACGCTGGGGATTATTTCTATTGGGCTGGTCATTGTCTACATCCTTCAGCAGGTCTTGTCTTATGCTCAGGAGTATCTCTTACTTGTTTTGGGGCAACGCTTGTCGATTGATGTGATTTTGTCCTATATCAAGCATGTTTTTCACCTGCCTATGTCCTTCTTTGCGACACGCAGGACAGGGGAAATCGTGTCTCGTTTTACAGATGCTAACAGTATCATTGATGCGCTAGCTTCGACCATCCTTTCGATTTTCCTAGATGTGTCAACAGTTGTCATTATTTCCCTTGTTTTATTTTCACAAAATACCAATCTCTTTTTCATGACCTTATTGGCACTTCCTATCTATACAGTGATTATCTTTGCCTTTATGAAGCCGTTTGAAAAGATGAATCGGGATACCATGGAAGCCAATGCGGTTCTGTCTTCTTCTATCATTGAGGACATCAACGGTATTGAGACTATCAAGTCTTTGACCAGTGAAAGTCAACGTTACCAAAAGATTGACAAGGAATTTGTAGATTATCTGAAGAAATCCTTTACCTATAGTCGGGCAGAGAGTCAGCAAAAGGCTCTGAAAAAGGTTGCCCATCTCTTGCTCAATGTCGGCATTCTCTGGATGGGGGCTGTTCTGGTCATGGATGGCAAGATGAGTTTGGGGCAGTTGATTACCTATAATACCTTGCTGGTTTACTTTACCAATCCTTTGGAGAATATCATCAACCTGCAAACTAAGCTTCAGACAGCGCAGGTTGCCAATAACCGTCTGAATGAGGTTTATCTGGTAGCTTCTGAGTTTGAGGAGAAGAAAACAGTTGAGGATCTGAGCTTGATGAAGGGAGATATGACCTTCAAGCAGGTTTACTACAAGTATGGCTATGGTCGAGATGTCTTGTCAGACATCAATTTGACCATTCCCCAAGGTTCTAAGGTGGCTTTTGTGGGAATTTCAGGGTCAGGTAAGACGACCTTGGCCAAGATGATGGTTAATTTTTACGACCCAAGTCAGGGAGAGATTAGTCTGGGTGGTGTCAATCTCAATCAGATTGATAAAAAGGCTCTGCGTCAGTATATCAACTATCTGCCTCAACAGCCTTATGTCTTTAACGGAACGATTTTGGAGAATCTTCTCCTTGGGGCCAAGGAAGGGACGACTCAAGAGGATATCTTACGGGCGGTCGAGTTGGCAGAGATTCGGGAGGACATTGAGCGCATGCCACTGAATTACCAGACAGAATTGACTTCGGATGGGGCAGGAATCTCAGGTGGTCAACGTCAGAGAATTGCTCTGGCGCGTGCTCTCTTGACAGATGCGCCGGTCTTGATTTTGGATGAAGCGACCAGCAGTTTGGATATTTTGACAGAGAAGCGAATTGTAGATAATCTCATGGCTTTAGATAAGACCTTGATTTTCATCGCCCACCGCTTGACCATTGCTGAGCGGACAGAGAAGGTGGTTGTCTTGGATCAGGGCAAGATTGTTGAAGAAGGAAAGCATGCTGATTTGCTTGCACGGGGTGGATTTTACGCCCATTTGGTGAATAGCTAGAAAGAGGAGAGGATGAAACCAGAATTTTTAGAAAGTGCGGAGTTTTATAATCGTCGTTACCATAATTTTTCCAGTCGGGTGATTGTCCCTATGTCCCTTCTGCTCGTGTTTTTGCTTGGATTTGCAACATTTGCAGAGAAGGAGATGAGCTTGTCTACTAGAGCTACTGTCGAGCCAAGTCGTATCCTTGCAAATATCCAGTCAACTAGCAACAATCGCATTCTTGTCAATCATTTGGAAGAAAATAAGCTGGTTAAAAAGGGAGAACTGTTAGTTCAATATCAGGAAGGGGCAGAGGGTGTCCAAGCGGAGTCTTATGCCAGTCAGTTGGACATGCTCAAGGATCAAAAAAAGCAATTGGAGTATTTGCAGAAGAGCTTGCAAGAAGGGGAGAACCACTTTCCAGAGGAGGATAAGTTTGGCTACCAAGCCACCTTTCGCGACTACATCAGTCAAGCAGGCAGTCTTAGGGCTAGTACATCGCAACAAAATGAGACCATCGCATCCCAGAATGCAGCAGCTAGCCAAACCCAAGTCGAAATCGGCAACCTCATCAGTCAAACAGAGGCTAAAATTCGCGATTACCAGACAGCTAAGTCAGCTATTGAAACAGGTGCTTCCTTGGACAGTCAGAATCTAGCCTATTCTCTCTACCAGTCCTACAAGTCTCAGGGTGAGGAAAATCCGCAAGCTAAAGCTCAGGCAGTTGCGCAGGTTGAAGCGCAGCTTTCTCAGTTAGAATCTAGTCTTGCTACTTACCGTGTTCAGTATGCAGGTTCAGGTACCCAGCAAGCCTATGCGTCAGGCTTAAGCAGTCAATTGGAGTCTCTCAAATCACAACACTTGGCAAAGGTTGGTCAGGAATTGACCCTACTAGCCCAGAAAATCTTGGAGGCAGAGTCAGGTAAGAAGGTTCAGGGAAATCTTTTAGACAAGGGGAAAATTACGGCGAGTGAGGATGGGGTGCTTCATCTTAATCCTGAAACCAGTGATTCTACCATGGTTGCAGAAGGTACCCTACTAGGTCAACTCTATCCATCCTTGGAAAGAGAAGGCAAAGCCAAACTAACAGCTTATCTAAGTTCAAAAGATGTTGCTAGAGTCAAGATTGGGGACTCTGTTCGCTATACTACGACTCATGATGCCAAGAATCAACTTTTCCTAGATTCTACTATTACAAGTATTGATGCGACAGCTACTAAGACTGAAAAAGGGAATTTCTTTAAAATCGAGGCGGAGACTAATCTAACTTCTGAGCAGGCTGAAAAACTTCGTTACGGGGTGGAAGGTCGCCTACAGATGATTACGGGCAAGAAAAGTTACCTACGTTATTATTTGGATCAATTTTTGAACAAAGAATAATGTTCGTGTTTTTAGAGTTAAATGATTTTAAAACTGTGAGAAATATACTTCTTGCAGTTTTTTCTTTACGATCCTTGCTTTGCATTTGCTGTTTATTCGGTTAAATTCTTGTAATTTTAGGTTTTTTATGGTAGAATGTGCTCAAGTAATACGAAAGGCGAACTTTAAAATGTCAAAACAATTGATCTATTCGGGAAAAGCTAAAGATATCTATACAACTGAGGATGAAAATCTTATTATTTCAACTTACAAGGACCAGGCGACTGCTTTCAATGGTGTCAAGAAGGAGCAGATTGCGGGTAAGGGAGTGTTGAATAATCAGATTTCATCTTTTATTTTTGAGAAATTAAATGCGGCTGGTGTGGCGACTCACTTTGTGGAGAAACTTTCAGATACGGAACAACTCAATAAAAAGGTGGAAATCATTCCTTTGGAAGTCGTGCTTCGCAACTACACGGCTGGTTCCTTTTCAAAACGTTTTGGTGTAGACGAAGGAATCGCATTTGAGACTCCGATTGTTGAATTTTACTACAAAAATGATGATTTGGATGATCCATTCATCAATGATGAGCATGTGAAATTTCTACAGATTGCGGATGACCAGCAGATTGCCTACTTGAAGGAAGAAACCCGTCGTATCAATGAACTTTTGAAAGTCTGGTTTACTGAGATTGGGCTTAAGTTGATTGACTTTAAGCTAGAGTTCGGTTTTGATAAGGATGGCAAGATTATCTTAGCAGATGAATTTTCACCAGATAACTGTCGCTTGTGGGATGCGGATGGCAACCACATGGATAAGGATGTTTTCCGTAGAGGATTGGGAGAACTAACAGACGTTTACGAAGTTGTCTGGGAGAAGTTGCAAGAGTTGGAATAATCTATTTGCAAGATTCTCAAGGTCATTTGGAAACATTGCAAGAGCTGAAATAAAGGAATAAGGATTGATGGATAAACGTATTTTTGTTGAAAAAAAGGCTGATTTTCAGGTCAAGTCAGAGAGTTTGGTTAGAGAACTCCAGCATAACTTGGGGCTTTCAACTTTGAAAAGTATTCGCATCGTGCAAGTGTATGATGTCTTTAACTTGGCAGAGGGCTTGTTTGCACCTGCAGAGAAACACATTTTCTCTGAGCAGGTGACAGACCATGTCTTGGATGAATCAGTTGTGCAGGCGGATCTTGCCAACTATGCTTTCTTTGCGATTGAAAGCCTACCAGGGCAGTTTGACCAGCGTGCAGCTTCTTCGCAAGAAGCCTTGCTTTTGTTGGGAAGTTCGAGTGATGTGACAGTCAATACCGCTCAACTTTACTTAGTCAATAAAGATATTGATGCGACTGAGTTGGAAGCGGTCAAGAACTATCTGCTCAATCCAGTTGATTCTCGTTTCAAGGACATCACGACAGGGATTGCCAAGCAGGAATTTTCAGAGTCAGACAAGACCATTCCTAAATTGACTTTCTTTGAAAACTATACAGCAGAAGACTTTGCTCGCTACAAGGCCGAGCAAGGGATGGCTATGGAAGTGGATGATTTGCTCTTTATCCAAGACTACTTTAAGTCAATCGGGCGCGTGCCAACTGAGACTGAACTCAAGGTTTTGGACACTTACTGGTCTGACCACTGCCGTCACACGACTTTTGAGACAGAGTTGAAACACATCGACTTTTCAGCTTCTAAATTCCAAAAGCAATTGCAGTCAACCTATGAAAAATATATTGCCATGCGTGAGGAGTTGGGGCGTTCTGAAAAACCGCAAACCTTGATGGATATGGCGACTATTTTCGGTCGTTATGAGCGTGCCAATGGACGTTTGGATGACATGGAAGTGTCTGACGAAATTAATGCTTGCTCAGTAGAAATCGAAGTGGATGTTGATGGTGTGAAAGAGCCATGGCTCCTAATGTTCAAGAATGAAACTCACAACCACCCAACTGAGATTGAGCCATTTGGTGGGGCTGCTACCTGTATCGGTGGTGCTATTCGTGACCCATTGTCAGGTCGTTCTTATGTTTACCAAGCTATGCGGATCTCAGGTGCGGGTGATATTACAGCACCGATTTCGGAAACGCGTGCTGGGAAGCTGCCACAACAGGTTGTTTCTAAAACAGCTGCTCATGGTTATTCTTCATATGGTAACCAGATTGGGCTTGCGACGACCTACGTTCGTGAGTATTTCCATCCAGGCTTTGTAGCTAAACGCATGGAGCTTGGTGCTGTTGTCGGAGCGGCTCCTAAGGGCAATGTGGTCCGTGAAAAACCGGAAGCGGGTGATGTCATTATCCTCCTTGGAGGTAAGACTGGACGTGATGGTGTCGGTGGTGCGACAGGTTCTTCTAAGGTACAAACAGTTGAGTCCGTGGAAACTGCTGGAGCTGAGGTTCAGAAAGGGAATGCCATCGAAGAACGCAAGATTCAACGCCTTTTCCGTAATGGCGATGCGACTCGTTTTATCAAAAAATCAAATGATTTTGGCGCTGGTGGTGTCTGTGTAGCTATTGGTGAATTAGCAGACGGTCTTGAAATCGACATCAACAAGGTGCCTCTTAAATACCAAGGCTTGAATGGCACAGAAATTGCTATCTCTGAATCTCAAGAACGGATGGCTGTGGTGGTTCGTCCTGAGGATGTAGATGCCTTCGTTGTAGAATGTAACAAAGAAAATATTGACGCTGTTGTCGTGGCGACAGTAACTGAAAAACCAAATCTGGTTATGCACTGGAATGGCGAAACGATTGTAGACTTGGAACGCCGTTTCCTTGACACCAATGGTGTGCGCGTGGTCGTTGATGCCAAGGTTGTGGACAAGGATGTCAAACTCCCAGAAGAGCGTACAACAAGCGTAGAAACACTTGAAGCTGATACCCTTGCGGTTCTATCTGATTTGAACCATGCGAGTCAAAAAGGATTGCAGACTATCTTTGATTGCTCTGTTGGTCGTTCAACGGTCAATCACCCACTTGGTGGTCGCTATCAACTCACTCCAACTGAAGCTTCTGTGCAGAAATTGCCAGTTCAACACGGTGTGACTCATACTGCGTCAGTCATGGCTCAAGGTTTCAACCCATATGTAGCTGAATGGTCTCCATACCACGGTGCTGTCTATGCGGTGATCGAAGCAACTGCTCGTTTGGTTGCTACTGGTGCCAACTGGTCTAAGGCTCGCTTCTCTTACCAAGAGTACTTCGAGCGCATGGATAAACAAGCAGCGCGTTTTGGTCAGCCAGTAGCAGCTCTCCTAGGCTCTATCGAGGCACAAATTCAGCTTGGTTTGCCATCTATCGGTGGTAAGGACTCCATGTCTGGTACTTTTGAAGAATTGACCGTTCCGCCAACCTTGGTCGCTTTTGGGGTGACGACAGCGGATAGCCGTAAGGTGCTTTCGCCAGAGTTCAAGAATGCTGGTGAAAACATCTACTACATCCCAGGTCAAGCCCTCTCTGCAGAAATTGATTTTGACTTGATTAAGTCTAACTTTGCTCAGTTTGAAGACATCCAAGCTGGCCACAAAGTGACATCTGCATCAGCTGTTAAATATGGTGGTGTGGTTGAAAGTTTGGCACTTGCTACTTTTGGAAATCATATCGGTGCAGAAGTAGCCTTGCCTGAACTTGAAACGGCTTTGACAGCTCAATTGGGTGGATTTGTCTTTACTTCTCCTGAAGAAATTGCTGGAGTAGAGAAAATCGGTCAAACAAGTGCAGACTTTACACTCCTTGTCAACGGTGTGAAGCTAGATGGACACAAACTTGACAGTGCCTTCCAAGGAAAATTGGAAGAAGTTTACCCAACAGAATTTGCTCAAGCCAAAGAACTAGCTGAAGTACCAGCTGTGGTATCAGATGTTGTGATTAAAGCAAAAGAAAAGGTTGAAAAACCTGTGGTTTACATCCCAGTATTCCCAGGCACCAACTCGGAATATGACTCAGCCAAGGCATTTGAGAAAGAAGGTGCAGAGGTCAACTTGGTGCCATTTGTGACCTTGAATGAAGAGGCTATTGTCAAGTCGGTTGAAACTATGGTTGACAACATCAATAAAGCTAACATTCTCTTCTTTGCAGGTGGATTCTCAGCTGCGGACGAGCCAGATGGTTCAGCCAAGTTTATTGTCAATATTCTGCTTAATGAAAAAGTGCGTGTGGCTATTGATAGCTTTATCGCCCGTGGTGGCTTGATTATCGGTATCTGTAATGGATTCCAGGCCTTGGTCAAATCAGGTCTTCTTCCATACGGAAATTTTGAAGATGCCAGCAGTACGAGCCCAACCCTCTTCTACAATGATGCCAACCAACACGTGGCCAAGATGGTAGAAACTCGCATTGCCAATACTAACTCACCATGGCTTGCTGGAGTGCAAGTGGGCGATATCCATGCTATTCCTGTTTCACACGGTGAAGGGAAATTTGTCGTGACGGCTGAGGAATTCGCTGAACTCCGTGACAATGGACAAATTTTCAGTCAATACGTTGACTTTGACGGCAAACCAAGTATGGATTCTAAGTACAATCCGAATGGTTCTGTTCATGCCATCGAAGGAATTACCAGCAAGAACGGCCAAATCATCGGTAAAATGGGCCACTCAGAACGTTATGAAGACGGTCTTTTCCAAAACATCCCAGGAAATAAAGATCAGCATCTGTTCGCGTCGGCGGTTAAATACTTTACTGGAAAATAAGACTTACAGATTTTCTAATAGATAGTATCAGTAATGTAAAAGTCATGTAGATTTAGCTCTTGGTGCTACACAAATAAAAATTAGGTATATAAAATGACATACGAAGTAAAATCTCTTAATGAAGAATGTGGTGTTTTCGGTATCTGGGGACATCCAGATGCTGCTAAATTGACTTATTTTGGTCTCCACAGTCTTCAACACCGTGGTCAGGAGGGGGCAGGAATCCTTTCCAATGACCAAGGAAAACTAAAGCGCCATCGTGACATGGGACTTTTATCAGAAGTGTTCAGAAATCCTGCTAACTTAGATAAATTGACGGGGACTGGTGCGATTGGGCATGTGCGTTACGCGACTGCTGGCGAAGCTTCTGTAGATAATATCCAGCCCTTCCTCTTCCGTTTTCACGATATGCAGTTTGGGTTGGCTCATAATGGAAATCTGACCAATGCAGCCTCTCTCAAGAAAGAACTGGAACAAAGAGGAGCGATTTTCAGCGCGACTTCGGACTCTGAAATCTTGGCTCACCTCATTCGTCGCAGTCATAATCCGAACTTGATGGGCAAAATCAAGGAGGCGCTCAGTCTTGTCAAAGGTGGTTTTGCCTATATCTTGCTGTTTGAGGACAAGTTGATTGCGGCTCTTGACCCCAATGGTTTCCGTCCGCTTTCTATCGGGAAAATGGCTAACGGAGCGGTGGTTGTTTCCTCTGAAACCTGTGCTTTTGAGGTTATTGGTGCTGAATGGATTCGTGATTTGAAGCCAGGTGAGATTGTGATCATTGATGACAAGGGCATCCAGTATGATAGCTATACAGATGATACTCAGTTAGCAATCTGTTCCATGGAGTATATCTACTTTGCTCGCCCTGATTCTAACATTCATGGTGTCAATGTCCATACGGCACGTAAACGTATGGGTGCCCAATTGGCGCGTGAATTCAAGCATGAGGCGGATATCGTGGTTGGTGTGCCCAATTCTTCCCTCAGCGCGGCTATGGGATTTGCGGAAGAATCTGGTTTGCCAAATGAAATGGGTCTTATCAAGAACCAATACACCCAACGTACCTTTATCCAACCGACTCAAGAATTGCGGGAGCAAGGGGTGCGGATGAAACTGTCTGCTGTTTCAGGCGTTGTAAAAGGCAAGCGTGTGGTTATGATTGATGACTCTATTGTACGTGGAACAACCTCTCGTCGGATTGTTCAACTCTTGAAAGAAGCGGGTGCGACTGAGGTTCACGTTGCTATTGGTAGTCCAGCGCTAGCTTATCCATGTTTCTACGGGATTGATATCCAAACCCGTCAGGAGCTGATTGCGGCCAATCATACGGTTGAAGAAACGCGTCAAATCATTGGTGCGGACAGTCTGACCTATCTTTCTGTTGAAGGGTTGATTGATTCAATTGGTATTGAAACAGATGCACCAAATGGTGGTCTCTGTGTTGCTTACTTTGACGGTGACTACCCAACACCTCTCTACGATTATGAAGAAGACTATCGTCGAAGTTTGGAAGAAAAGACCAGTTTTTACAAATAGACAATAGATCCTCCATTAAAGAAAAGGAATATAAAAATGACAAATAAGAATGCATACGCTCCACGTCTCACTACTGACTAAAAGCTAAAGCATTTGTCAGTAGACGCTTTCTCCTGTGGGACAAAGCTAGAACCCTGACTAGTATTTTTATACTCTTCGAAAATCAAATTCAAACCACGTCAGCTTCACCTTGCCGTACCCAAGTACAGCCTGCGGCTAGCTTCCTAGTTTGCTCTTTGATTTTCATTGAGTATTAGATAAAATAATTGTTTATCTAAAAATACGTCACAATCTTTCTCAAAGAAAAGGAACATAAAAATGGCAAATAAAAATGCGTACGCTCAATCTGGTGTGGATGTTGAAGCGGGTTATGAAGTTGTTGAACGGATCAAAAAGCACGTGGCTCGTACGGAGCGTGCAGGTGTCATGGGAGCTCTTGGTGGTTTTGGTGGTATGTTTGACCTTTCAAAAACAGGGGTTAAAGAACCCGTCTTGATTTCAGGAACTGACGGTGTCGGAACCAAGCTCATGTTGGCTATCAAGTACGACAAGCACGATACTATCGGTCAGGACTGTGTAGCCATGTGTGTCAATGATATCATTGCTGCAGGTGCGGAGCCACTCTATTTCCTTGACTACGTAGCGACAGGGAAGAATGAACCAGCTAAGCTAGAACAAGTTGTCGCTGGTGTGGCAGAAGGTTGTGTGCAGGCAGGTGCTGCCCTCATTGGTGGGGAAACGGCTGAAATGCCTGGCATGTACGGCGAAGATGACTATGACTTGGCTGGTTTTGCGGTCGGTGTGGCTGAAAAATCTCAAATCATTGACGGTTCAAAGGTGGCAGAAGGAGATGTTCTTCTCGGACTTGCTTCAAGTGGGATTCATTCCAATGGTTACTCTCTCGTCCGTCGTGTCTTTGCGGATTACACAGGTGAGGAAGTCTTGCCAGAATTGGAAGGCAAGCAACTCAAGGAAGTTCTTCTTGAGCCGACTCGTATCTATGTCAAGGCTGTTTTGCCACTCATCAAGGAAGAGTTGGTCAACGGCATTGCCCACATCACTGGTGGTGGCTTTATCGAAAATGTCCCTCGTATGTTTGTAGCTGACCTAGCAGCTGAGATTGAGGAAAGCAAAGTTCCAGTGCTTCCTATTTTCAAAGCTCTTGAAAAATATGGTAAAATCAAACATGAAGAAATGTTTGAAATCTTCAATATGGGTGTGGGGCTTATGTTGGCAGTTAGCCCTGAAAATGTAACTCGTATCAAGGAATTGTTGGATGAACCAGTCTATGAAATTGGTCGCATCGTCAAGAAAGAAAACGAAAGTGTCATCATCAAATGAAAAAAATAGCGGTTTTTGCCTCTGGTAATGGCTCAAATTTTCAGGTGATTGCGGAACAATTTCCAGTAGAGTTTGTTTTTTCAGATCATCGTGACGCCTATGTGCTCGAACGTGCAGACAAGCTCGGCGTTCTGTCCTATGCTTTTGAACTCAAGGAGTTTGAGAGCAAGGCAGCCTACGAAGCAGCCATTGTGGAACTCTTGGAAGAGCACCAGATTGACTTGGTTTGTCTAGCAGGCTACATGAAAATTGTTGGGCCTACTTTACTGGCAGCTTATGAAGGCAGGATTATCAACATTCATCCAGCCTACTTGCCAGAATTTCCAGGAGCTCATGGGATTGAGGATGCTTGGAATGCTGGCGTTGCTGAGAGCGGCGTGACCATTCATTGGGTGGATTCAGGTGTGGATACAGGAAAGGTTATCAAACAAGTGCGTGTGCCACGGTTAGCTGATGATACGATTGAAAGTTTTGAAACTCGGATTCATGCCACCGAGTATCAGCTCTATCATCAAGTGTTGGAGAGTTTAGGTGTGGGTAGAAGATAATAAGTAAATCAAGTTTTGATTTTGCAATATTGCTAGGAGAAAAAATGATTGAGATAAAATTAGTAGATGAGAGCAGTTTTCAGGCAGTGCTGGATTTGAAAATATCTGAAGCTGATGAACGAGCACGTTTCGTGTCTCCAAATGTACGCTCTTTAGCTGACGCATGGCTCTACCGAGAGAATGGGGATGTGTTTCCAATGGCAATTTATTGGAATGAGCTTGTAGTTGGTTTTCTCCTGTTGGAAATAGATAAGGATGAAGCGGAATACTTTATCTGGCGGATAATGATTGGCCAGCAGTACCAAGGAAGAGGTTATGGACGAAAAGCCTTGGAAGTTCTAATCAAAAAGGCTCAGATGGATAGCGATTGCAATCATATTATCGCAGATTATGTGGTTGGAAATGAAAAAATGAAGCACCTGTTGACTAGTTTGGGTTTTCAGGAAACAGGATTTATAGAAGAAAATAACGAAGTCGCTATGCGCTTGGACCTAAAGAAAGAGGAATAGAATGACGAAAAAAGCCTTAATCAGCGTCTCAGACAAAGCGGGCATTGTTGAATTTGCCCAAGAACTTAAAAAACTGGGTTGGGAGATTATCTCGACAGGTAGGACCAAGGTTACCCTTGACAATGCTGGGGTGAGCACCAGTGCCATTGATGATTCATATGATATCTTTGATTTTAAATTGGAGTCAGTATTTGTTGAAAACGGTTTCAAACGGAGGTATCGGGTGTGGACACTGGTAAGATTATCAAACAAGTCCGTGTGCCACGGTTAGCTGATGATACGATTGACAGTTTTGAAGCTCGCATCCATGAGGCAGAGTATAAGTTGTATCCAGAAGTAGTGAAGGCTCTATTTACAGATTGACTTTTTGATGATTCATATGATATCTTTGATTCAAAATTGGAGTCAGTGATTGTTGAAGACGGCTTCAAACGGAGGTATTTGTAATGTTAGAATCTAAAAAAACAACTCGATATGTATTTTATGTCTATCTGATGTTATTAACTTGGGGAATCTTATTTAAGTTTGAAACTAATCCTGAATTTATAGCATTTTTCTTAGCTCCAAGGTACATCAATTGGATTCCATTTTCAGAACCACTAATAGTAGATGGAAAAATTGTTTTTGCTGAAATGTTATTTAATCTGATTTCCTTTATTCCATTAGGTGTTTGTTTCCCTCTGATAAAAACTAATTTATCTAGTTTAAGAATAGTCGGGACAGGTTTCTTGATTAGTCTATTGTTTGAGTGCTTACAGTATATTTTAGCAATAGGTATAACAGATATAACGGATTTGACTTTAAATACGCTAGGTGTTTGTGTAGGCTTACTGATTTACCAAATTTTTATAAGAGTGTTCAAATCACAGACTAGAAAATGGGTCAATATCTTAGGTATGCTTAGCCTTGGTTTTGCTTATTTTGTTTTACTGTTACTGTTACTGCATTTAATTGGTGTTTAACTAATGATTAAAAAGGAGAATATAATGACTAAACGCGCCTTAATCAGCGTCTCAGATAAAGCGGGCATTGTTGAATTGGCCCAAGAGCTCAAAAAACTGGGTTGGGAGATTATCTCGACGGGTGGGACCAAGGTTGTCCTTGACAATGCTGGGGTGGAGACCATTGCGATCGATGATGTGACGGGCTTCCCAGAGATGATGGATGGTCGTGTTAAGACCCTTCATCCAAATATCCACGGTGGGCTCCTCGCTCGTCGTGATTTGGATAGTCACCTGGAAGCGGCCAAAGACAATCAAATCGAGCTCATTGACCTTGTAGTGGTCAATCTCTATCCCTTTAAAGAAACGATTCTCAAACCAGACGTGACTTATGCTGATGCGGTGGAGAATATCGATATCGGCGGGCCATCTATGCTTCGTTCAGCAGCTAAAAACCATGCCAGCGTGACGGTTGTGGTAGACCCTGCTGACTATACAGTGGTTTTGGACGAGTTGTCAGCCAATGGTGAAACGACTTACCAAACGCGTCAACGTTTGGCAGCCAAAGTTTTTCGTCACACAGCGGCTTATGATGCCTTGATTGCAGAGTATTTTACAGCTCAAGTGGGTGAAAGCAAGCCTGAAAAGTTGACCTTGACTTATGACCTCAAGCAAGCCATGCGTTATGGGGAAAATCCTCAACAAGACGCAGACTTCTACCAAAAAGCTTTGCCAACGGCTTACTCCATCGCTTCGGCTAAACAGCTCAACGGTAAAGAATTGTCATTCAACAATATCCGTGATGCGGATGCGGCCATTCGTATTATTCGTGATTTCAAAGACCGTCCAACTGTTGTGGCTCTCAAACACATGAACCCATGTGGAATCGGTCAGGCTGATAACATTGAGACTGCTTGGGACTACGCTTATGAGTCTGACCCAGTGTCTATCTTTGGTGGTATCGTTGTTCTTAACCGTGAGGTGGATGCTGCGACAGCTGAGAAGATGCACGGCGTTTTCCTTGAAATCATCATTGCACCAAGCTATACGGATGAAGCCCTAGCCATTTTGACCAACAAAAAGAAAAACTTGCGTATCCTTGCCTTGCCATTTGATGCTCAAGAGGCCAGTGAAGTGGAAGCAGAATACACAGGTGTTGTCGGTGGACTTCTGGCGCAAAACCAAGACGTTGTCAAAGAAAGTCCAGCTGACTGGCAAGTGGTGACCAAACGCCAGCCAACTGAGACAGAAGCGACAGCTCTTGAGTTCGCTTGGAAAGCTATTAAATACGTCAAATCAAACGGAATTATCGTGACCAACGACCACATGACACTTGGTGTTGGTCCAGGTCAAACTAACCGTGTGGCTTCAGTCCGTATTGCCATTGACCAAGCTAAAGACCGTCTTGACGGCGCTGTGCTTGCTTCGGATGCCTTCTTCCCATTCGCGGATAACGTGGAAGAAATCGCTAAAGCAGGTATCAAGGCCATCATCCAGCCAGGAGGGTCCGTCCGTGACCAAGAGTCTATCGAAGCTGCGGATAAATATGGCTTGACCATGGTCTTCACAGGCGTGAGACATTTTAGACATTAAGAAGCAAAAGGGAAGAAAAAAGTTTCTTTCCTTTTTTGCGTAAAAACGCGGAGTGAAACAAGATTAAAACGAACGTTTATGGTATAATGTTAGTAAATAATTCGCAAAAGAGGTTGTGAGATGAAACTACTTGTTGTCGGTTCGGGTGGTCGTGAACATGCGATTGCTAAGAAGTTGCTTGAGTCAAAAGACGTTGAAAAAGTATTTGTAGCTCCTGGGAATGATGGGATGACTCTTGATAGTTTGGAATTGGTAAATATCTCTATTTCCGAACATTCTAAATTGATTGAGTTTGCAAAAGCCAACGATATTGCTTGGACCTTTATCGGGCCAGATGACGCCCTTGCGGCTGGTATCGTGGATGATTTCCATGCAGCTGGTCTCAAAGCCTTTGGTCCGACAAGATTGGCAGCTGAGCTGGAGTGGTCCAAGGATTTTGCCAAGGAAATCATGGTCAAATACGGCGTTCCGACAGCAGCCTATGGCACATTCTCAGATTTCGAGGAAGCTAAGGCCTATATCGAAAAGCAGGGTGCACCTATCGTAGTCAAGGCGGATGGCTTGGCGCTTGGGAAGGGTGTTGTCGTTGCTGAGACAGTCGAGCAAGCAGTCGAAGCAGCTCACGAGATGCTTTTGGACAATAAATTTGGTGACTCAGGTGCGCGTGTGGTTATCGAGGAATTCCTTGAAGGAGAGGAATTTTCACTCTTTGCCTTTGTCAATGGGGACAAGTTCTACATTATGCCAACAGCTCAGGACCACAAACGTGCCTACGATGGCGACAAAGGGCCTAACACGGGTGGTATGGGTGCCTATGCGCCAGTTCCACACTTACCACATAGTGTAGTTGATATAGTGGTCGACACCATTGTCAAGCCAGTCCTAGAGGGCATGATTCAAGAAGGTCGTCCTTATCTGGGTATCCTTTACGCAGGGCTTATCTTGACAGCGGACGGACCTAAGGTCATCGAGTTCAATGCTCGTTTCGGAGATCCTGAAACTCAGATTATCTTGCCTCGTTTGACATCTGATTTTGCGCAAAATATCACGGATATTCTCGATGGTAAGGAGCCAAACATCACGTGGACGGACAAGGGTGTGACGCTGGGTGTGGTTGTCGCATCTAATGGTTACCCGCTAGACTATGAAAAAGGTGTCAAGTTGCCAGCCAAGACAGAGGGTGATATCATCACCTACTATGCAGGGGCTAAGTTTGCGGAAAATAGCAGAGTACTGCTATCAAACGGCGGACGTGTCTATATGCTCGTCACCACAGCAGATACTGTCAAAGAAACTCAAGATACCATCTACAGTCAACTCGCCCAACAAAAAACAGAAGGACTCTTCTACCGAACAGATATCGGAAGTAAGGGAGTATGAATATGATTGTAAAATTAAGTATTATAATATCGTTGTTAACAGCCTTAGTTGCGGTATGGAACAGTTGGTTCACAATAAAATCATTTAATGAGACACGTAAATACGATGTCAAAAAAATGAGATATGAAAAATTATACGTCTATTATATGGAGTATATCTCAAGAAAAGAAAAATTAAATTTTTTGTCTTCGACAGATACAATCAACACATTGAATTATATATTTAGTGTTTATGATAATATTAAATTTTTAATGGATAAAGAAATTTCAGATAACCTCAATATTCTTCAAAATAATCTTGAAAAAGAGCGTAATCAATTTTTATCAGATTTTGATAAAATGAAATTGGACGAAAGAAGTAGAAGATTGGATGAGTTGATACAGGCTTCTAAAAGCTTTAACAGGGAATTTAAGAAATATTATCAGCTTCAACTATCAAAAGATTATAATAAATTAGTTTAAAAAGAGAGAAATTAAGAAAATATGAAACCCGTAATTTCCATTATCATGGGCTCAAAATCCGACTGGGCAACCATGCAAAAAACAGCAGAAGTCCTAGACCGCTTTGGTGTTGCTTACGAAAAGAAGGTAGTCTCTGCCCACCGCACACCAGACCTTATGTTCAGACATGCAGAAGAAGCCCGTAGCCGCGGTATCAAGGTTATCATCGCAGGTGCTGGAGGCGCAGCCCATTTGCCAGGTATGGTCGCAGCTAAAACAACCCTTCCAGTCATTGGGGTGCCCGTCAAATCACGTGCCCTTAGTGGCGTGGACTCGCTCTATTCTATCGTTCAGATGCCGGGCGGTGTGCCTGTGGCGACAATGGCTATCGGTGAAGCTGGTGCGACAAATGCGGCTCTCTTCGCCCTCCGTCTTCTTTCAGTAGAGGATCAGGCTATCGCGACAGCTTTGGCAGATTTCGCAGAAGAACAAGGAAAAATCGCAGAGGAGTCGACGAATGAGCTCATCTAAAACAATCGGAATTATCGGTGGCGGCCAGCTGGGTCAGATGATGGCCATTTCTGCTATCTACATGGGGCACAAGGTTATCGCGCTGGATCCTGCGGCGGATTGCCCGGCCTCTCGCGTGGCGGAGATCATCGTGGCTCCTTATAATGACGTGGATGCTCTGCGTCAGTTGGCTGAGCGTTGCGATGTTCTCACCTATGAGTTTGAAAATGTCGATGCTGATGGTTTGGATGCGGTTATCAAGGAAGGACAACTCCCTCAAGGGACCGACCTGCTCCGCATTTCGCAAAATCGCATTTTTGAAAAGGACTTTCTCTCAAACAAGGCTCAAGTCACTGTGGCACCTTACAAGGTTGTGACCTCAAGCCAAGATTTGGCAGATATTGACCTTTCTAAAAATTATGTCCTAAAGACTGCTACCGGTGGCTACGATGGGCATGGACAAAAAGTCATTCGCTCGGAAGCAGACTTGGGAGAAGCCCGTGCACTAGCCGACTCAGCAGACTGCGTTTTGGAAGAGTTCGTCAACTTTGACCTTGAAATTTCTGTCATCGTGTCTGGAAATGGCAAGGATGTGACAGTCTTCCCAGTTCAGGAAAATGTCCACCGTAACAACATTCTATCTAAGACCATTGTTCCAGCTCGAATTTCTGAGAGTTTAGCAGACAAGGCCAAAGCTATGGCAGTGCGAATCGCAGAACAACTGAACTTGTCTGGAACACTTTGTGTGGAAATGTTTGCGACAGCTGATGACATCATTGTCAACGAAATCGCTCCACGCCCCCACAACTCTGGTCACTACTCGATTGAAGCCTGCGACTTCTCCCAGTTTGATACCCACATTTTAGGTGTTCTGGGAGCATCATTACCAGACATCAAACTCCATGCACCTGCTGTTATGCTTAATGTTCTCGGCCAGCATGTCAAAGCTGCTGAAAAATATGTCACAGAAAATCCAAGCGCCCACCTTCACATGTATGGTAAAATAGAAGCGAAGCACAACCGCAAGATGGGGCATGTGACTTTGTTTAGTGATGTGCCAGATAGGATTGGAGAACTATAGATAGGTACTATATTTCGTTCAGTCGCTTATAGATAGGAGAATTACATTGTTATTAACTGAATTTAAAATTAATGCTCTCAACCAGGATTATAACGTTGATTTAATTTTTGAAAATAATAAAACAATATTTATTGGTGAAAATGGTATTGGTAAAACAACAATACTATCAATTTTATATTATTTATTAGATTTAAATTATACAGAATTACTTCGATTTACTTTTGATAGTATAGAGTTGACCTTTAAAAACTCTAGCCCTCTAAAAATTACAAAACGTGATATAAGAGAGGAACTAGAGCGATTGGACCGTGGTAAAATAGGCAGGCGTCACCCAAGATATCGGATAGAGATAGACAATTTTATAAGAGTAATTGAAGAAGACCCTGAATTGTCTGAAGACATAAAAAGAATAATAGTTTCAGGTGCAGATAATTCTAACTCCTATATAGAAGTAATGAATATATTACGTAAAAAAAGAGGATTTGGGCAATCTGCAATTCGTTTTAGAGAAGATATTTTTTCAGAACTATCTTATCGTCTTAATCCGCCGTCGTATAAATTACTAATAGATAAGATAGAAGATATAAAAACAAATTATAAAATTCTCTATTTCCCAACATATCGAAGAATTGAAGAAAATTTGGCTCAGTTAGATTTGGAAACAAGGGATGAAAGAATTATAAGTAAATCAAATGGTGAGCTAATTCATTTTGGTATGGAGGATGTTGAACAAAAAATAGAAAATTTACTTAATAAAATTAGTAAAGAAACAAATGAAAGTTACAACACAATGACTGGCGGTTTATTAAATAAATTTGCAGAAGGAAATTTAGATGTATCTTTTGAACCATTTGATAGAGATACTGTTATTATAGCACTCTCACGATTAGGAAATAAAGTTACTAAAAAGTCTAAAGACACTATTCTGAAAAAAATCGAGAATAACACGCTTATAGAGGATAAGTATTTGAACTATCTTGTTTCAAGTATTGTAAAAAATTATAAAAAATTAGAAGAGATAGATAGTAGAATTGATGATTTCACAGAGAAAGTAAATAAATATTTATTTAACAAAAAATTTTTCTATGATGCTGAGTCATTGAAACTGGAAATAAAAAGAACAAATTCAGAGGGCGAAATAAAAACTCATAGGGACTTCTTCGGTAAAGAAGTAGAAGAAGTAATCAAGTTAGAAAGTCTATCATCGGGTGAAAAACAGCTAGTTTCAGCATTTTCAAAAATTTTTTTAGAGGATGAGAAAAAGTTACTTATATTGTTTGATGAGCCAGAATTATCTCTTTCTGTACCGTGGCAGAAAGAATTTATCTATGATATCTCTCAAGCCGGGACATGTAAATTTTTATTAGTTGTTACTCATTCTCCATTTATTTATGATCAATTATTCAAATTTGCTAGAGATATTGATAAATTTATTACCGAGACTGATAAAACTATTGATGAATCAGAAGGAATCTCTTCATTTTGGGATGAATCAGCTTTTGATGACGATACATTTTAGCTAATGGAGAAGATTATGGAAAGAGTTAATTTAGAAAATCTCCAAAAATCCAAAGAGGAGCCTTCGGTTGTATGGTCTGAGTATAAAAATGATTGTAGGCATAATCCTGATATGTATTTTGTCTTTTATGAAGGAAAAGATAGGCAATATTACGATGTAAGAATAAATTCTAAAACATCAAATTTTAATGCTTATATTGCTGGAAATAAGGCAAAAGTTTTAGCTGTGTTTGAAAAAATAAAGCGAGAAGATGGGGAAAAATCATTAAAAAACACTCTCTTCTTTATCGATAAAGATTATGAACGAAAAGATAAAGTATATGATTCTCATATTTATGTTACACAGAAGTATTCAATTGAAAACTACTATGTAAGTCATAAAGCAATGGAAAAGATATTAAGATTCCATTTTGGGCTTAATCCAAAATCAGAAGCCTCTATTAAAATAATGAAATTATTTGATGACAGATATGAAGAATTTATTTCTATACTAATGGAACTTAATTTATGGGCAATTGCTTGTAAATCAGTAGATTTTATTATTAATTTCGATCTTATAAGAGTAAAAGAAAATCCCTATAATATTATTGATATTAGCTATAAAGAGATCCAACAGAAGAATGAACTTAACTTCGATTATTTTATAGAATTGTATGAGAAAAAGTTATTACAACACAAAAACTCTGATGCTAAATATGAATATGATTACTCTGAATATATTTTAAAAAAAGAAAATATCAGAGATTTTTTTGATAATAAAAGTAAGTATTATAGAACAAATATTGAATATTATTTTAGAGGTAAATTTATAATTTGTTTCTTGGTCCGTTTTTTACAAACACTTACACAAAAGCATTCGGGAATACTTAAACCAGAATTTCAAGTCACTGAAAAAAATGTTATGAGTTTATTTACAAATCAAGCGGATACACCTAAAAAATTAGAGGATTATTTAAACAATAAACTCTGCTAAAATTTTTATTATTAATGGTTACAAGGAGAAAAATATGATCAACCGTTACTCTCGCCCTGAGATGGCGAACATTTGGAGTGAAGAAAATAAATACCGTGCTTGGCTTGAGGTGGAAATCTTGGCTGACGAGGCATGGGCTGAGTTGGGGGAAATCCCTAAGGAAGATGTGGCTTTGATTCGTGAAAAAGCAGACTTTGACATAGACCGTATTTTGGAGATTGAGCAGGAGACGCGCCACGATGTGGTGGCTTTCACACGTGCGGTTTCTGAGACGCTTGGTGAAGAGCGTAAGTGGGTACACTATGGATTGACTTCTACCGACGTGGTGGATACGGCCTATGGTTACCTTTACAAACAAGCCAACGACATCATCCGCAAGGATCTTGAAAACTTCATCAACATCATCGCTGACAAAGCGAAAGAACACAAGTTCACTATCATGATGGGGCGTACCCACGGTGTGCACGCTGAACCTACAACCTTTGGTCTGAAATTGGCGACTTGGTATAGCGAAATGAAGCGCAACATCGAGCGTTTCGAGCATGCGGCTGCTGGTGTTGAAGCTGGTAAGATTTCTGGTGCGGTTGGGAACTTTGCCAACATCCCACCATTCGTTGAAAAATACGTCTGTGACAAGCTTGGTATCCGTGCTCAAGAAATCTCTACACAGGTTCTTCCTCGTGACCTTCACGCTGAGTACTTTGCAGTTCTTGCTAGCATCGCGACTTCTATCGAGCGTATGGCGACTGAGATTCGTGGTTTGCAAAAATCAGAACAACGCGAAGTGGAAGAATTCTTTGCTAAAGGGCAAAAAGGTTCATCTGCAATGCCTCACAAACGTAACCCTATAGGTTCTGAGAACATGACAGGTCTTGCGCGTGTTATTCGTGGTCACATGATTACAGCCTATGAAAACGTTGCTCTCTGGCACGAACGCGACATTTCCCATTCATCAGCTGAGCGCATCATCACACCGGATACAACCATTTTGATTGACTACATGCTCAACCGTTTTGGAAATATCGTCAAGAACTTGACAGTCTTCCCAGAAAACATGATTCGCAATATGAACTCAACTTTCGGTCTTATCTTCAGCCAACGCGCTATGTTGACCTTGATTGAAAAAGGCATGACCCGTGAGCAAGCCTATGACTTGGTGCAACCAAAAACGGCCTACTCTTGGGACAACCAAGTAGACTTCAAACCGCTTCTTGAGGCAGATCCAGAGGTGACATCACGCCTCACACAAGAAGAAATCGAAGAGATCTTCAACCCTGCATACTACACCAAACGAGTGGATGATATCTTTGAACGTCTTGGGCTGGGTGGTTAATTAAAAAAAGAGGCTGGGTATCCAGTCTCTTTAAAATCATAAAAACGCATATTATCAGGAGTTGACATACCTTGATAATATGCATTTTATTTTGGAAAGATTTATTTCTTTTTCTTCTGAAATTGAGTTTTATACTCAGCTCTCATTAGGTCTCTGGATATAAATCTTTCATTTTATCTTATTGAATCCATTCGCCGTCAGCATTTACAGCGTAGCCATCAATTGTTGTGTTGACAGCTAAGGCTCCTGAAGGGTATGAATAATACCATTTATCTCCAACTTGGAACCAACCAGTTTTCATTGTACCTGAATTGTCAAGATAATACCATGTATCTCCTTGGTTGACCCAGCCGGTTTGCATGGCACCTGAGTCGTTGAAATAGTACCATGATCCACCTTGATCGATCCAACCAGTTTGCATAGCACCTGAGTTATCAAGATAATACCATGTACCATTTACTTTCTGCCAACCAGTTTGCATAACACCAGTCTCATCTAAGTAGTACCATGCTCCGTCTTTAACCCAACCGGTCTTCACTTTATCTGCATGATCATAGTAATACCATTTGCTTTCAATTAATTTCCATCCAGGTTTACTATTTTTGCCATCTGCTAATTGATGAGTGATTCCGTTAGCAGAGTTAGATTCAGCCTTAGGTCCGCTTTCAACAACTACTTTGAAAGGAGTTTCTGTTCGGCTAGGCTCTTCCTTAGGAATGTCTAGTCTAGGTTTTTCTTCTGCAATTGGAGCAAGGCCATTCTCATCGCCGACATGTGTAATTGGTGCTCCGAATTCCACAATTTGATCGACAGGTTCTTTGGTTACTTGACTATCTAGAACGGTTTCACTAGCCTTTCCATTTTCAGTAAGAACAGATACGTAAGAAGTGCGTTCACCTAGAACTCCAGCTTTGACAACTTTTTCTTGGCCTGCTGGGAGATTCGGATTCTCTTTTCGAATGATTTTAAACGGAATACTTTCTGTCTTCACAACTAGTTCAGGCTTGGTTTCAATGTTAGCAGCTAGTTCATTTTCATCTAGGCTTCCTGAATGAGTTGCAGCTGGTTTGAGACCTTGAAGAGCGGCCTTGAGCTCACCTACTAGTGCGTCTAGTTCAGCTTGTTTGCTGCGGTTGAGGTTAAGGTTCAGTCCATCTTTTGCTGCCTTGAGTGCAGCTAGGCTTTCTGTGCTGTATCCGTCTAAGTTTGTAGGAATTTTAGCTAATTCTTCGCGGAGAGCATTATAATTAGCACGGAAGTAGTCTTTGTTGTGGTCTGCAAAGGCAGTCATGAGTTCAAAGATTTCCTCTTCCTTGTACTCAGCGCTTGGTCTATCTGCCCAGATTGAAAGCATACTACCAACTGTTGGAAGGTCTACCTCAGGATATTTAGTAGAAGCAAGTTGATTGAATGGTGTTTTTCCAGTATTCTCAATAGCTTTCTTAAGGAAGCCACCACCATCTTCTGGTTTTTGACCGAGAATGTAGTACCAGTCACCGTTGGTATTCAAGAACTTATAGCCTTTGCTTGCCAGGTATTGAGGTGACGCAAGGTTGTAGCCCCACCAGCCTTTAGACCAGTAAGAAATCAAGACATCCTTATCGAATTCAGCATCATCCTTGTCTTCATAGTAGAAGCCATCGTTGAAGGCCATTGGTTGTAGCCCTCTTTCCTTAGCCATAGCAGCTAGGCTGTTAGAATAATCTGCGAACTTGTTATAGAGTCCATACCATTTGAGGTAATACCAACCTTGGGCGTTGGTCGCATCATTGGCATATTCATCTGTACCATAGTTGAATATCTTTGATTTATCAGCAAAGTAATCCATATACTTACCGATAAGGGCTTTGGTAAATCCAACTGCTTCTTGATTTTCAAGGTCCATGGTTGTTTTTGAGACCTTATCAAAGTTGGCTTGAGGATTCGTGATGCCAAGTTTTTCCATGGCAACGAGCATAGCATCCATATGTCCTGGACTATTGATAGCTGGTATCAGACCAATACCTTTTTCCTTAGCGTATTTGGCAAGCTCTGTCACTTCTGCCTGTGTCAGTGCAGTACCGTTTGGATCGTCGTAGTAAGCTTTAGTTCCTTCGATAATAGCTTTTTTAACGTCATCACTAGCATAGGTTTTTCCGTTGGCAGTAATGGTCATATCATCGAGTAGGAAGCGAAGGCCATCATTTCCTAGAAGGAGGTGGGCATCAGAGTAGCCGAGCTCGCTCGCCTTGTCTACGATGCGTTTGAGTTGATCTAGAGAGAAGTATTTGCGACCTGCATCGATGGAAATGACTTTATTCTTATTCAGTTTTTCAAGTTCACGTTTAGCATCCTCTTCTTTTTGTGCTTCAGGGGTTAAGGCCAGGTTTTTAATAGCTTCTTGAAGGTTTACGATTGCTTGATCAATCGTGTCTTGTTGAGCACGGCTGAGGTTGCTATCGAGTGAACGGATGGCTTTTTCAGCTTCTTTGACAGCAGCAAAACTTTCAGCAGTATAGCGGTTAGAGTCTTTTGGTATAGTTTCTAGTGCTTTTTCTGCAGGTTGATAGTTGGCTGCGAAGTATTCAGCGTTGGCATTTGCAAAATGACGCATGAGTTTGAAGAGGCGAGATGGTGAATAACGTGCAGATGGGGTATCGGCCCAAGCCGCTACCATACCACCGATGATTGGGACATCAGCTCCTTCTGTTTTTGGTACAGAAGTGATTGGTGTGTTTTTAATACCATTGAGACCCTGATCGAGATTGTACCAACCTTGGCCGTCAGCGTTTCGTCCAAGAACGTAGTACCAAGCATCATTGGTATTAAGGATTTGGTGCCCTTTTTCGGCTAGTAGTTTAGAAGAAGCAACGTCGTAGCCTCCCCAACCACCAGTCCACATAGAAACGATGATGTCTTTGTCGAAACTACCAAAGCTTGTATCGCTATTGTAATAGATACCGTCGTTAAAGGCCATTGGTTTGAGACCGTGAGATTTTACGATACGAGCGAGGTCATTAGCGTAAGAGATGAATTTTTCATATCCTTTTTCAGGGTAGCCTTCATTTGGATAATATTTATCAGCTTGAAGCACACTCCAACCTTTAGCATTTGTTGCATCATTGGCGTATTCATCTAGTCCAATATTGAAGATTTCAGATTTCTTAGAGAAGTAGTTAGCGTATTTGTCAATCAGTGTTTTTGTAAAATCGACTGCTTGTTTATTATTTAGGTCAACAGTTCGTTCAGATTTTTTACCAAAATAATCAAAGTTAGGATTTTCAATACCAAGTTCTTTCATAGCATGGAGCATAGCATCCATATGTCCAGGACTATTGACAGTTGGAATTACTCCAATTCCTTTATCTTTGGCATAATTAATCAAATCTGTCATCTGACTTTCAGTGAGATGGTTACCATTTGGATCATCGTAATAAGCATTTGTTCCATTTTCAATGGCGCGTTTGACATCATCACTAGAGTAGGTTTTATCGCCCACTTTCATAGACATATCATCCAACATGAAACGGAGGCCATCGTTACCTACCAAGAGATGAAGATCTGTGTAACCATATTCTTTCGCTTTGTCGATAATTTCTTTGAGCTGCTCAGGTGAGAAATATTTACGTCCGGCATCAATTGAAACGATTTTTCGTTTAGCTAATTTTTCATTTTCAGTTGCAGCACGTTCCTTTCCTGCCTCTGTTGTGGGTTTATCAGCCTCTGCTTTCGTTTCATCTTTTTTAGCATCTTTTTCGGCTGGTTTATCCTTGTCAGCTTCTGACTTATCAGTCTTGTCTGTATCTGACTCTTTAGAATTAGCCTCTTTCTGCTCTTCCTTTTTAGGGCTAGCTTCCTCTGTCTTTTTATCGGCAGCTTCTTTTTCAACAGAAGTTGGAGTTACCACTTCTTCTTTATCACTAGGAGTTGAACTAACTTCCTCTTGTGGTTTTTCCTCTGTTTTTGGAAGACTAGCTACCTTATCAGTAGCTGGAGTTTCTGTTTCTACAGTTTTTGGAGCTTCTGGTTGAAGCTCTGCTTTAGGTGTTTCCTCAGTCCGATTTTCGGATGGTTGAGGGGAATCGGAAACCGTATGGATGGTCGGTTGGTTTTCTGTAATAGGAGTAACTCCATCGGCTGCAACAGCCTGTGCTTGGAAGGCAAATCCAATTAGAACAGAAGCTGCTCCTACAGCGTATTTACGAATGGAAAAACGTTGTTGTTTTTCTTGTTTCATTGCAAAACCTCCTGATTGTATTTTATATTGATAGCGTTTACATAAAACAACACCCTTATTTTATTTCTTATATAAACAAGAGTCAAGAGGAGATGATAAAAAACTATAATAAGTATAAAAAAATATAAAATTTAAGCTTAAGATTTCAGATTGTTCGGAAAAGAAACATATATATACTTAGTAGAATTTTTTTAGTCCTATTTCTATAAAATATTCCACAAATTATAGAATCTTCCAAAATTAGGTAAGCGCTACCTTTTTGGTATGGTATAATAAGCATAGAAAAAAGCCCAAGCGATGAGGCTTAGGCTTTCTTCTTAGTGATCACGGTCACATGAGATGAATTTAATCTTGTAGTAATCAGATCGTTTGTAGGTTTCACTATATTCCAAAACTTGACCAGTCGATTCGAGTTTCGTAATCTTAGTCTGAAGGACAGTAGGGAATTGATCATTGATTCCTAGGATGGAAACCACGTGTTCTGGAGTTGGAAATGCTATTTCATTGATTTCTTCAAAATGTTCATCATTCATGTGAATGTGGTAATCCAATTTGAAACGGCTATAGATAGAGCTATAGTATTCAAGGTTTGGATAATTTGCGTTGATGTATTGTTCTGGGATGTAAGATGTATGGTAAATGTATACAACACCGTTTGATTTACGTACGCGCTCAATCTTATAGTAGAACTGGTCACCACGTAATCCAAGTTTTTCTAAGTAGCTTAGTTTATTTCCGCGTTCAATAGAAAGGACGGTCACTTTATCATCTTTAGTTTCAAAAACTTCTACATCTGAAAACTCTACGAGTTTGTGTTTGCGTGCGCGTGAAACGAATGTACCCTTTCCTTGTTGACGGACAATATAGCCATCCTTGGCAAGGTCGTTTAAGGCGCGGACAACTGTGATAGAACTCACATCATACATTGAAATCAATTCAGCTTCAGTGTAAAATTTATCTCCACTGGCGAATTGACCAGAGATGATTTTGTTCTTTAATTCGTCTTTTATATATTGATATTTAGGAATTGCCATGTTTTCACCTCGATTTTCCTTCTCCATAAAAGATTTTACCATAAAAAAGAAAAGAATAGTAGTCTTTTGAATAAAAAATTAAAATAATAGGCTAAAAGGTTAATTTACATCTAAATAATCAGGATTTTATACATTTTTATACAAGGTTTTTGGCGAAAAAGAGCGAAATGCTCGGGCTTATACGATTTTATAAGTATTTTGCCTAAAAGTTAGTAAAAAAATAGAAAAATTTTAAATAATCTAGTTAAGACTATTGACAAACATGAATGATTGCGCTATATTTAATATAACAATAAATGAAAGCGCAAACTTTTGCAATCAAAAGGTAGTTTTATGACACGATTTGAGATACGAGATGATTTCTATCTCGATGGAAAATCATTTAAGATTTTATCTGGCGCCATTCATTATTTTAGGGTTCCTCCAGAAGATTGGTATCATTCGCTCTATAATTTGAAGGCTCTTGGTTTTAATACAGTAGAGACTTATGTAGCCTGGAATTTACACGAGCCTCGTGAGGGTGAGTTTCACTTTGAAGGAGCTCTGGATTTGGAGCGATTTCTTCAGACAGCACAAGATTTGGGTCTCTACGCTATCGTTCGTCCGTCACCCTTCATCTGTGCGGAATGGGAATTCGGAGGTTTACCAGCTTGGCTCTTAACAAAAGACATGAGGATTCGTTCCTCAGATCCTGCCTATATTGAGGCTGTCGGTCGCTATTATGACCAGCTCTTGCCACGATTGGTTCCACATTTGTTGGACAATGGTGGCAATATCCTCATGATGCAGGTTGAAAACGAGTATGGTTCTTACGGAGAAGATAAGGCTTACCTGAGAGCGATTCGACAGTTGATGGAAGAGCGTGGCGTAACCTGTCCCCTCTTTACATCAGATGGTCCCTGGAGAGCTACTCTGAAAGCAGGAACCTTAATTGAAGACGACCTCTTTGTAACAGGGAACTTTGGTTCTAAGGCACCTTACAACTTTTCACAGATGCAGGAATTCTTTGATGAGCATGGTAAGAAATGGCCACTCATGTGTATGGAGTTCTGGGACGGCTGGTTCAATCGTTGGAAAGAACCGATTATCACACGGGATCCCAAAGAGTTGGCAGATGCAGTTCGAGAAGTTTTGGAACAAGGCTCTATCAATCTCTACATGTTCCATGGTGGTACAAACTTTGGTTTCATGAATGGTTGCTCAGCTCGAGGGACCTTGGATCTGCCACAAGTTACATCTTATGATTACGATGCCCTTCTGGATGAAGAAGGAAATCCAACTGCCAAATATCTGGCAGTCAAGAAGATGATGGCAACACATTTCCCAGAGTATCCGCAGTTGGAGCCACTTTACAAAGAGAGTATGGAGTTGGATGCTATTCCACTAGTTGAAAAAGTTTCCTTGTTTGAAACCCTGGATAGCTTGTCAAGTCCAGTAGAAAGCCTCTATCCTAAAAAGATGGAGGAGTTGGGACAAAGCTATGGCTATCTACTCTATCGAACAGAAACAAACTGGGATGCAGAAGAAGAAAGACTTCGTATCATTGATGGTCGAGATAGGGCCCAGCTTTATGTCGATGGTCAGTGGGTTGAAACCCAATATCAGACAGAGATTGGGGAAGATATTTTTTATCAAGGCGAAAAGAAAGCGCTATCTAGGCTAGATATCTTGGTAGAAAATATGGGACGTGTCAACTATGGACACAAGTTCTTAGCGGATACGCAACGTAAGGGAATTCGGACAGGGGTTTGTAAGGATTTACACTTCTTACTAAACTGGAAACACTATCCACTCCCACTAGACAATCCTGAGAAAATTGATTTTTCAAAAGGATGGACTCAAGGACAACCAGCCTTTTACGCTTATGACTTTACAGTCGAAGCGCCAAAAGATACTTACCTAGACTTGTCTGAGTTTGGTAAGGGAGTTGCCTTTGTCAATGGGCAGAATCTAGGACGTTTTTGGAACGTTGGCCCAACCCTCTCGCTTTATATCCCTCATAGCTATCTTAAGGAAGGTGCCAACCGCATCATTATCTTTGAAACAGAAGGTGAATATAAAGAAGAGATTCATTTAACTCGTAAACCTACACTAAAACACATAAAGGGGGAAAATTTATGACAATTGTAGGATGCCGTATCGATGGACGTTTGATCCACGGACAAGTAGCCAATCTATGGGCTGGAAAACTAAATGTTTCACGTATTATGGTTGTAGATGACGAAGTTGTCAACAATGACGTTGAAAAAAGTGGTTTGAAACTTGCAACACCACCAGGTGTGAAATTGAGTATTTTGCCAATTGAAAAAGCGGCAGCCAATATTCTTGCTGGAAAATACGATAGCCAACGTCTCTTTATCGTGGCTCGTAAACCAGACCGCTTCCTTGGTTTGGTCGAAGCAGGTGTACCACTTGAAACCCTTAATGTTGGGAATATGTCTCAAACACCAGAAACACGTTCTATCACACGTTCTATTAACGTAGTAGACAAGGATGTGGAAGATTTCCGCAAACTAGCAGAAAAAGGTGTTAAATTAACTGCTCAAATGGTTCCAAATGATCCAATTTCAGACTTTTTGAGCTTATTAAAATAGGAAAAAATTTTTAGGAGGTCATTGTTATGATACAATGGTGGCAAATTTTACTTCTCACTTTGTACTCAGCTTATCAAATCTGTGATGAGTTGACGATCGTTTCATCTGCAGGTTCCCCTGTATTTGCTGGTTTCATTACTGGTTTAATCATGGGAGATGTGACTACTGGTCTGCTTATCGGTGGTAACTTGCAGCTATTCGTTCTTGGGGTTGGTACCTTCGGTGGTGCTTCTCGTATCGACGCAACTTCTGGTGCGGTTCTTGCGACAGCCTTCTCTGTTTCACAAGGAATTGATACAGCACTTGCGATTACAACAATCGCTGTGCCAGTAGCAACTCTCTTGACATACTTCGACGTTCTTGGACGTATGACAACTACTTTCTTTGCTCACCGTGTGGATGCTGCAATCGAACGCTTTGATTATAAAGGTATTGAACGCAACTACTTGCTTGGTGCAATTCCTTGGGCTCTATCTCGTGCCCTTCCAGTCTTCTTTGCGCTTGCTTTTGGTGGTGAATTTGTACAACACGTAGTAGATTTCGTTACAAAATACCAATGGGTTGCAGATGGTTTGACACTCGCAGGACGTATGCTTCCAGGTCTTGGATTTGCAATCTTGCTTCGTTACCTTCCAGTTAAACGTAACCTTCACTACCTTGCAATGGGATTTGGTTTGACAGCTATGTTGACTGTTCTTTACTCATATGTAACAGGTCTTGGTGGCGCTGTTGCAGGTATCGTAGGTACTCTTCCTGCTGAAGTTGCTGAAAAAATTGGTTTCGTGAACAACTTCAAAGGTTTGTCTATGATTGGTATCTCTATCGTAGGTATCTTCCTTGCAGTGCTTCACTTCAAAAATAGCCAAAAAGTAGCTGTAGCAGCACCTTCTACACCATCAGAAAGTGGGGAAATCGAAGATGACGAATTCTAATTACAAACTTACAAAAGAAGATTTTAACCAAATCAACAAACGTAGCTTGTTTACTTTCCAATTGGGTTGGAACTACGAACGTATGCAAGCTTCTGGTTACCTTTACATGATCTTGCCTCAATTGCGTAAAATGTATGGGGATGGAACTCCTGAATTGAAAGAAATGATGAAAGTTCATACTCAATTCTTCAATACTTCACCATTCTTCCACACCATCATCGCTGGTTTTGATCTTGCCATGGAAGAAAAAGATGGTGTAGGTTCAAAAGATGCCGTTAATGGTATCAAGACAGGTTTGATGGGACCATTCGCTCCTCTTGGAGATACAATCTTTGGTTCACTTGTACCTGCTATCATGGGATCTATCGCAGCAACTATGGCTATCGGTGGTCAACCTTGGGGTATCTTCCTTTGGATTGCAGTTGCAGTAGCGTATGATATCTTCCGTTGGAAACAATTGGAATTTGCCTACAAAGAAGGGGTTAACCTTATCAACAACATGCAAAGTACCTTGACAGCTTTGATTGACGCTGCATCTGTACTTGGTGTCTTCATGATGGGTGCTCTTGTAGCAACAATGATCAACTTTGAAATTTCTTACAAATGGGCAATCGGTGAGAAGATGATTGACTTCCAAGACATCTTGAACCAAATCTTCCCACGCTTGCTTCCAGCAATCTTTACTGCCTTTATCTTCTGGTTGCTTGGTAAGAAAGGTATGAACTCTACTAAAGCTATCGGTATTATTATCGTACTTGCTTTGGCTCTTTCTGCCTTTGGTAAATTTGTACTTGGAATGGGCGCATAATTTATGACGAAATCATTAATTTTGGTGAGTCATGGTCGCTTCTGTGAGGAGCTTAAAGGTAGCACAGAAATGATCATGGGCCCACAAGACAATATTTACACAGTAGCTCTTCTTCCAGAAGATGGCCCAGAAGACTTTACTGCAAAATTTGAAGCTGCTATTGAAGGAGTGGATGATTTCCTAGTCTTTGCGGATCTTCTCGGTGGGACACCTTGTAACGTGGTCAGTCGTTTGATCATGGAAGGTCGTGACATCGAACTTTATGCAGGGATGAATCTTCCAATGGTGATTGAATTTATCAATGCGAGCCTTACAGGTGCAGATGCGGACTATAAGAACCGTGCTGCAGAAAGCATTGTGAAAGTTAATGACCTGTTAGCTGGCTTTGATGATGACGAAGATGAATAAGATGTGACAACGTGAAAATCACAGGGAAAATAGGCGATAAGAGGACGGAGCGATGCTCCGACGATAATCGGTCTTTTTCCCAAAGATTTTAGTTGGAACTCGATTCAATTCATGTGACAACGTGAAAATCGTTAGAGCATTTTATATAGAATATACATGGGAATGGGGCTTACTCCCATTCCCATATTTAATAGAAAAAGAGGGAATCAATGCTACATTATACAAAAGAAGACTTGCTCGAATTGGGTGCAGAAATCACTACACGTGAAATCTACCAACAGCCTGATGTATGGAAAGAAGCTTTTGAATCTTATCAAGCAAAACGTGAAGAAATTGCAGCCTTCCTACAAGGGATTGCTGATAAACATGACTATATCAAGGTAATCTTGACAGGTGCGGGGACTTCTGCCTATGTAGGAGATACCTTGGTGCCTTACTTTAAGGAAGTCTATGACGAACGCAAATGGAATTTCAATGCTATTGCGACAACAGATATCGTTGCCAATCCAGAAACTTATTTGAAAAAAGATGTGGCAACTGTCCTTGTTTCCTTTGCCCGTAGTGGAAATTCGCCTGAAAGTGTTGCAACTGTTGATTTGGCCAAGGCCTTGGTGGATGAGCTTTATCAAGTGACGATTACTTGTGCAGCGGACGGTAAATTGGCTCTCCAAGCTCATGGCGATGAACGCAATCTCTTGCTGTTACAACCTGCTGCTTCTAATGACGCTGGCTTTGCCATGACTTCTAGCTTTACCTCTATGATGCTAACAGCTCTCTTGGTCTTTGATCCTACAGAATTTGCTGTGAAAGCTGAACGTTTTGAAGTTGTATCTAGTCTTGCCCGTAAAATTCTAGACAATGCAGAAGATGTCAAAGAGCTTGTTGATTTAGACTTTAACCGCGTTATCTATCTAGGCGCTGGTCCTTTCTTTGGACTTGCTCATGAAGCTCAGCTCAAGATTTTGGAACTAACTGCTGGTCAAGTTGCGACCATGTATGAAAGTCCAGTCGGCTTCCGTCACGGTCCAAAATCACTGATCAACGAAGATACAGTTGTTTTGGTCTTTGGTACAACGACAGACTACACTCGTAAGTATGACTTGGACTTGGTTCGTGAAGTTGCTGGTGATCAGATTGCTCGTCGTGTTATGCTTTTGAGTGATCAAGCCTTTGGTCTTGAAAATGTCAAAGAAGTGGCCCTTGGTTGTGGTGGTGTCTTGAATGATATTTACCGTGTCTTCCCTTACATTGTTTATGCCCAACTCTTTGCCCTATTGACTTCACTTAAAGTAGAAAATAAACCAGATACACCGTCTCCTACAGGTACAGTAAATCGTGTGGTACAAGGTGTTATCATCCACGAATATCAAAAGTAATACTGCGTTTATAGATTCTTGATAAAGGAGTTTGTAAATCATACAAGTAAACCATAGATTGTCAATTCGCTTTCTATGGTTTGTTTGCTTGAGAGAAATAGTAAAAGGAGAATAGAATGAAAGCACACACAGAGCGTGTATTTGGAAATGTTGAGGGCAAGGATGTCTTGGCCTATCGTTTTGAGACGGACGGTGGTTACCAACTTGAGGTTATGACTTATGGTGCGACTATCTTGCGTTATGTCACGCCTGACAAGGCTGGAAATTTTGCCAATGTTATCTTGGGATTTGATGATTTTGATAGCTATGTAGGCAATAGTCCCAAGCATGGAGCTAGTATAGGTCCTGTGGCGGGACGTATTGCAGGTGCGATCTTTGAGCTTAATGGCAAGAACTATGACCTTGAAGTCAACAATGCTAGCAATTGTAACCACAGTGGTTCAACAGGTTGGGATTCGAGTTTGTTTGAACTAGTTGAAGTGAGCGACTATGGTCTGACCCTCTACACAGAGCGTACAGATGGGACAGGAGGATTTCCTGGGAACCTCAAGATCTGGATCAGTTATCACTTGGAAGAAACTGGTGCCTATGAAATCAGCTACAAGGTGACGACCGATCAGGATACGCTGGTCAATCCAACAAACCACAGCTATTTCAACTTGTCTGGTGATTTCACGCAGACGATTGACCGTCATGTCTTCCAGCTAAACACAGAGGGAATCTATCCAATCGCTCCAGATGGAGTTCCTGCCAAAACTCCGGATGCTACTCGTGATGTGGTTAAACACATCTACAATGGTGCCTTGTTGAAAGACATCTTTGCAGAGGATGATGAGCAAATCCAGCTGGTATCTGGTTTGGATCATCCATTTGCCCTTCCTGCAGGTCATGACAATGCTGGATTCCTTTATGACCAAAATTCAGGTCGCTTCCTGCTTTTCAAGACAGAGGCTCCTTGCTTTGTAGTCTACACAGCAAACTTTGTGGATGAGAGTGTCATCATAGGAGGTCATCCAATGGTACAGCACAATGGGATTGCCCTTGAAGCGCAAGCGTTGCCAGATGCCATTCACAGTGACCTTAAAGACCAAGTCATTCTCAAAGCCGGTCAAACCTTCACAAGTAAGACACGTTATGAACTTGTTGTGAAGTAAAAGAATCATTGCGCCTACTTTTGAGGTGTAGGAACGATTTTTGCTAAATTAGATTAGTAGGAATAGATAAGCAGAGACAAATAGTAGGAAAATATGATATAATTAAGTGTCAAAAAGTATTTATCAAGATACGATTCAAAAGATATAAGGAGTAAACAATGAAGAAAATTGTATTTGCTAGTGCCTTGGCTTTGACCTTGGCAGGAGCAGTTTTGACAAATGATGTTTTTGCGAACGACAGACTGGTTGCAACGCAATCTGCTGATGGTAATGTATTGACCTCAGAGGTGCTAAAACCTTCTAGTGGCAATGTTTTGGTTGGGATCAAAGGAGAATTTGTGGCTCCTCATCAACAATCTATTTTGGATGCCATTAATGCTATTCGTAAAGAAGCAGCGGACGAAGGTTTGGTAGATAAGTATGTCCCTATCAAATGGTCAACTGACCTAGAAAAGGCAGCTTTTGTCAGAGCTACAGAAGCATCTGTGACTATGAAGCACGATCGTCTTTCTAGCAAAGATCTTTGGAGTGCCTTTCCAACTTCTAATAGTATAATGGGAGAAAATTTGGCATGGAATCATGACGGTTTTCTAAAAGCTATTGAACAATGGCGTTCTGAAAAAGCAGATTATGTGCAGAAAAAAAATAGTGGTTCAGACAATGGGAAATCTGGTCACTATGAGTCGCTAATTAACCCTAAATTTACACACATGGGGATGGCAGCTTTTAAAAATCCTAACAATCAATACAAAGCTATTACAATTGCTCAAACTCTAGGTGATGATGCTTCTTCAGAGGAATTGGCTGGTGGATATGGTTCTGCTGTTCAGTATACAGAAGTGACTGCCTCAAACCTTTCAACAGTTAAAACTAAAGCTATGGTTGTAGAAAAACCACTGAAAGATTTTAGAGCGTCTACGTCTGATCAGTCTGGCTGGGTGGAATCTAATGGCAAATGGTATTTTTATGAGTCTGGTGATGTGAAGACAGGCTGGGTGAAAACAGATGGTAAATGGTACTATTTGAATGACTTAGGTATTATGCAGACTGGATTTGTAAAAGTTTCTGGTAGCTGGTATTACTTGAGCAATTCAGGTGCTATGTTTACAGGATGGGGAACAGATGGTAGCAGATGGTTCTACTTTGACGGCTCAGGAGCTATGAAGACAGGCTGGTACAAGGAAAATGGCACTTGGTATTACCTTGACGAAGCAGGTATCATGAAGACCGGTTGGTTTAAAGTTGGACCACATTGGTACTATGCCTACGGTTCTGGAGCTTTGGCTGTGAGTACAACAACACCAGATGGTTACCGTGTAAATGGTAATGGTGAATGGGTAAACTAGGCTGAAAATGTCAGGCTATAGGTAAAGTATTCATCTTACTTAGCAAAAAGAATGAACGATAAGAAAGAGGTTGATGGCGAACATTGGCCTCTTTTGATTTATAAAGATTGGATTCTTGTCTTCTCAATTTCAGACTTTTCTATTATGGACCAATATTTTATGGCATATTAAAAGTATAATTGCTAATCTAAAAAATGCTGTAATTAGTCTGAAGTCCACACTTACTTGTTGAGATGTTATCTCTGTTTTTTATCGCTATAATTCACTGTATTTTTCTATAGTATGCAGAATATTTTTAAGTATATTTCCATAGAAATTTCTATCAACTTATTGTATAATGATAAGTAATTATTCGAAAGTTCTCAGAGAAAAGTTGATATAGTCAAGCTATTCTTTGAGAATTTATACTTTTATGCGCAAAATAATTGATTGACATAAAGAGTATAGAAAATAAAGATGAGGTTAATATGGGTCGAAAAAGTATTGGTGAGAAACGCCAGAGTTTCTCGATGAGAAAGTTGTCAGTGGGATTGGTATCAGTTACTGTAGCTAGTTTCTTTTTGATGAGTCAAGGGATTCAATCGGTATCAGCCGATCATATGGAAAGTCCAATTCATTACAAGTATATGACCGAGGGTGAATTGACAGATGAGGAAAAATCCTTGCTGGTAGAGGCCCTTCCACAACTGGCTGAAGAATCGGATGATACTTACTATCTGGTTTATAGACCTCAGCAGTTTTTACCGAATACAGGTTTTAACCCAACTGTTGGTACTTTCCTTTTTACTGCAGGCTTGAGCTTGTTAGTTTTATTGGTTTCTAAAAGGGAAAATGGGAAGAAACGACTTGTTCATTTTCTGCTGTTAACTAGCATGGGAGTTCAATTGTTGCCGGCCAGTGCTTTGGAGTTGACTAGCCAAATTTTATCTGCCTATAATAGTCAACTTTCTATCGGAGTCGGGGAACAGTTGCCAGAGCCTCTGAAAATCGAAGGTTATCAATACATTGGTTATATCAAGACTAAGAAACAGGATAATGCAGGGATTTCAAGGACAGTTGATGGGCAATACTCTGCTCAAAAAGATAATCAACCAGACTCTACAAAAACATCGGATGTAGTTCATTCAGCTGATTTAGAATGGAACAAAGGGCAGGGGAAGCTTAGTTTACAAGGTGAAGCATCAGGGGATGATAGACTTTCAGAAAAATCTTCGATAGCAGCAGAAAATCTATCTTCTAATGATTCACTCGCAAGTCAAGTTGAGCAGAATCCGGGTTACAAAGGAGAATCTGTAGTTCGACCAACATTGCCAGAACAAGAAAATCCTGTGTCTGCTACAACGGTGCAGAGTGCGGAAGAGGAAGTATTGGCGATGACAAACGATCGACCAGAATATAAACTTCCATTGGAAGCCAAAGGCACGCAAGAACCGGGTCATGAGGGCGAAGCCGCCGTCCGCGAAGAATCTCCAGCCTACACAGAACCGTTAGCAACGAAAGGCACGCAAGAACCAGGTCACGAGGGCGAAGCCGCCGTCCGTGAAGAATCTCCAGCCTACACAGAACCGTTAGCAACGAAAGGCACGCAAGAGTCAGGTCATGAGGGCGAAGCCGCAGT
>NZ_CAMHZQ010000019.1 GCF_946190275.1 Streptococcus mitis
ACCGCCAATTGGAGCTGTATATTCTGGTTTCTCATGAACTTCAGGTTCTACCAGATTACCACTAACTGGTGCTGTATGTTCAGGCTTCTCTGCTTTAGGAGCCTCGTCTGGAACAGTACCTACATGTTCAGTGTATGCTGGTTTTTCATGAACTTCTGGTTCAATAAGATTACCGCCAATTGGAGCTGTATATTCTGGTTTCTCATGAACTTCAGGTTCTACCAGATTACCACTAACTGGTGCTGTATATTCAGGCTTCTCTGCTTTAGGAGCCTCGTCTGGAACAGTACCTACAGGTTCAGTGTATGCTGGTTTCTCACGAACTTCAGACTCTACAAGTTTTGCACCTATTGGTTGCGTATAGTCAGGTTTTTCTACTTTAGGCGCCTCGTCTGGGACTGTACTTACAGGCTCAGTGTATGCTGGTTTTTCATGAACTGCTGGTTCAACTAAATTACCGCCAATTGGACCTGTATATTCGGGTTTCTCATGAACTGCTGACTCTACAAGGTTTGTACCTATTGGTTGCGTATAGTCAGGTTTTTCTACTTTAGGAGCCTCGTCTGGAACAGTACCTACAAGTTCAGTGTATGCTGGTTTTTCATGAACTTCAGGCTCTACAAGTTTTGCTCCTATTGGTTGCGTATAGTCAGGTTTTTCTACTTTAGGAGCCTTGTCTGGGACTGTACTTACAGGCTCAGTGTATTTAGGTTTCTCAGCTTTAGGCGCTTCATTAGGGATACTTTCCTGAGTTTCAGATACTGGAACATTTTTTGTCCCTTCATCCTTATGTTGAATTTCTGAAATTGCATTATCATCAAGGGATAAGTATCCAATATAACGATATCCAGCAATTTGAACTACTCCTTCATTACTTGGAGCTTTCAAAGGATTGCTTATATCGAGAGCTTGCATACTAGAAAGACTAATCAGTCCGATAGTAGTAACTAAGAACAAACTACTAACTTTTTTCTTTTTATGAACCAAAAGGACTAAACTACCAACAGCTAATAGACCTAAAGCTGTAAGCACAGAAGTCGATGAACTTGTTGCAGGAAGAGTTTCCTGCTGATAAATAAGAGCATAAGTTTCCTCATTATCAGTAGGAATTCCTGCCTGAATCTTGCTTTGTTCTTCCTTTGTAAGAGCGCTTTTTTCAACATAATGATAGGTAGAAGCATGAATTACTGACGGTGCAACCAAGACACTTCCGAGTAACACCGAACCAACAATCCCACAGATTTTTCGGATCGAAAATCGTTCTTTTTTAAATAATGACAAGCGTAATCACCTTCTTTAATTTTATTTCCTAACAGTAAACACTATTTTTTATTTTCAAAAATTGAACTTCTAAAATCATCAGTTTGGTCAAGATAAGCTTTAAAGATTGCTCTCTTCAACTTATGAACTGAACTATCAAATTCTGGTTTGTAATTACTCCAAGAATAACTATCCTCATATGCATCCTTTCGAACAGCTTCATCCATTAATCGCTGCAACTCAGTAACACTACTTATGGTTTTCGTAGAAAAACTAGTCCAAGGTTTTGTTGGATCATTAAAAGTAACTTTATTCAGTCTATCAAATTGAGCTACACGTTCATTGTACATAGCTTGCTTGAATTGTGTCCAAGTTTTATATTGACCATTAAATACTTTTTGAAGTACAAGTTCATCTGTCACTAATCCTCGGTCTTTACCATAAATAGTTATTTTTTTACCATTTTGTTTAGCAACTTCTTCGTATTGATTTGAGATATAAGGTACCATACCATCTTTAAATCCTTTAGCAGCTAATAGTTCATAGGCTATACGACGTCCCATTAGGTCACCTGGCGTTCCGTCATCATTACTTAATGCTGCATAAATCGGCGCAAATAGTTTTATAGTAAAGTATCCATTTCTTTCGTATTTACCTGAGGCATATTCCCTAGACGAAAGAATATTATTATCAATCAAATCATTGAATGAACGTAGTTTTTCAGCTTCTTCTACTGTTAGATCTCTGACAACATTTGTTGCATATACGTTATTTCCATCTGCTGGATCTTTCACAAACTTATTCTCAATTTTTCTGAGAGCTTTCGTTTTTTGATAATCGGTAAGGTTCTCTGTAATAGATTTTCCTTCGAGATATTCCAACATATAAACGACATCAAACATGTTGTGTACGTATTTCTGAAGATCTTTTGCGTCTGAAAATCTCGTAGTTGGATCAAGTACTTGTAATCGTTGTCCTTCTGTACTATCTGATTTCGAATGTTTCAATATAGAGTTGATGGTGATTGTCGCATCTTCTGGATGGTCTGGTGCTTGCAATAAGCCTTTTGCGAAGAACTCTGGTCCCAAGCCGCTTCTTCTTCCATATCCTCCAAGATAAATTTCCCTATCAGAGTTATGTGTCATTTCATGAGTATATGTTACCGCACCAGATTTATCTAACATACGATAAGCCATATAGTAGAATGCGTCACCTGTTGCATATGCACCATTAGCATTGTGAACAACATTATTTCCAGCAGGGCCAAAGAAGTTTTTAATAGCTGGATGATTAGTTTCAAAATTAGCTTCTTGTAACTTATTATCATTATCATTTCCAAATCTAAATGCATCATAGACTGGGACACTTCTAAATAATTTTTCTTTATTTTCTTTATCTAGAATTTTATACCAATAATCATAATGATCTCTAAATCGTTTAGCCGCTTCTTTTGCATTATCTTCTACAAATTTATTTAATTTCTCTCCCTTAGGATATTCAGGACTTCTATATCTATCATAAGCACCAAATCCAATAGTTGAAATATTGGCAATCATAAATATCATTTTTTCTTCTGGTAAAGTTAATAACGGTAAGACCATACTTTGATATTTCCATGATGGACTAGTTAATCTATCATAAACACCTATAGAGTGTTCTGTTCCTTGTTCTGACTGCTTAGAACTTACTTCAGGAATAGTAGATTTTTCTTCAACTATATAAGCTTTAGATTGTGTTTTAAACCAGTCGTTATTAGAAGTAGTTGGTAGAAATACTTTTCTATAACCTTCTAATGCTTTAAATAAACTTTCAGTTCCATAATTTTTCGCTAATAATACATTATAAGTAATTACATTATTTTTTGCTAATAAATTATTAAAGCCAGACTTACCTAATTCAATAACATTATCTAATGCAGAACTATTAGACTTACCGAAGAAATCTAAATGATATAATACTAAATCTTTAGCACTCGCATTATCATATTTAAAATTATACCAACGTTCTAGATAAGTTAAACCTAGAAGTAATGCTTCTTTATTATTCTTAATTTTTTCTATTACATAATTATCAATTATTGAATTACTATTTTCAGCTATTGCTGCATCAGCAGATAGAAGTTTTGATAAACTGTCTTTTATGTTTACTTTTGTTTTTTCAAATTGTTCATCTAGATATAATTCCGTTAATTTTATGTCATTAGAAATATCTAAGACATTTCTAACTCCAGCTGAACTATATTGAACAGATTTCAGGTCATTTAAAACAGCGTTTACAATATTATCATAATTATGCAATAGCGTATTAGGTGTGTATATTAATTTTGTATTAGCTATTTCATATTCTGCTACTTTAGAGAAATCTTGTAGATATTTTATATTTAATGTTTGAGAAGTATTATCTGAATAATGAAGTAACAGCTTATTAATACTAGCTTTATGTTTATTAATATCAGAAATTACTTCTTTCTCATGCATTGGAACTACAGACACAAGCTCTTTAGTAAATAAATCATTATTAGTATCCACTAAATTACCATATCTAACAATTGTTTCTCTATTATAGAAAGGTAATAGTTTCTCAATATTTTTATATACTTTCAACCTAGAAATATCAGCATCTTTTAAATTTCTATAATCCGTTTTATATTTAGAAGAGAAGTTAAAGTCTTCTGTTTTAATATTATTTTTATGAACAAGTTCAGCTTTTTTCTCCAGAACTTTATTATTTTCTAATACAGTTCCTCTTTGTATTTCTGAATCTCTACTTAGTATTTCATCATCTACTTGTACTACATTGACTACCTTATTATTTTTATTACTATAAGTGTTAGTTGCTCTTATTCCTTTAAAATCATAACCAGCAATAGCATTACCGTTCGTAACATTAACGTCACTTAATACATTTGTAAGTTGACCTGAGTTTCTTTCATCTGATGATTCTCTATCCCAAAGATACCCTGCAACTCCTCCAACATAACCAAAATGTTTTACATTATTAAGATTTCCTTCAACATAACTATTTCTGATAGTTGCATTTTTATCAACAACTCCCGCTATGCCACCAACAACCTGATCTCCTGTATTAGCATTTGTCGCCATATCGATAGATGAAATTGATCTATCAATCAAAGCACTAACTCCTGAAAGTTTTCCTACTAGACCACCTATTTGATAAGTAGCTTTTGTATCATAAGTATTCGTTATTCTACCAGTAAAACTACTATTAGATATTGTAGAGTTAGTTATTTGTGAAACTAAACCACCAATGCTACGCTCACCAGCAATTACACCAGATGAATGAACATTTGTAATTGTAGTACCATTATTCGCCTCTTTAGCAATTGTGGCAGCATCTTCTTTAGAAGAAACATTCGCTTCTTTTATTGAAAGTTCTCGAATATTAGCATGATTTAAAACATTAAATAACGGTTTTTTCAGATTATATATAGCATAGTTCTTATCATTGTTTGAACCTATTAATGTACCACTAAATTCGTGATTAATATAACTTTCTTTACCATCTGGAAGATCTACTTCACGAGCATCTATAGTCGCCCCTAGGCGGAACGTACCATGTGGGTTACTATTCATAGCATCTACAAGATTTTTAAATGATGTATAAACACCATTTTCACTACTTACCGTCTTAGGTAGGTAGTAAGTATAATTTTCTAAAGTACTATTGTTTTCGTGTTGAATTAGATCATTAGCTTGTCCTACAATTTTATAGACATCTTGATTATCTTTTCTAACGCTCTCAATACTCTTAACTGGCAACATAACATCTTTAAAGTTCTCTGATTTTACTTTCATAAAGTAATCAGTTGGAGTAGTTGGAACATTCGCAAGTGAAGTTACATGTCGATATTTATTATTTTCTACTGTATATAATTCCACGTTTGAAACATTTCTAAGTTCTAGTTTCTTGTCGACTTGTTTTTCTTCTTTAATTTTATCTTTAGGACGTTCCGCTTCCCCATTTGTAGGACTTGCCTCATTTTCATGTTTAGTCTCTTCTGCACTTGCTTGTTCGATTTTACCAGTATATTCTTTCGGTGCTTCTACTTTCTCTGGCTCGACTATCGCTCCAGCTTGTACGCCTGTGTATTCTGGTAGTGGTGCTACCTGCTCTGGTTCAACAATAGCGCCAGCTTGTACACCTGTATATTCTTTTGATGGTTCTACTTGCTCTGGTTCGACAATAGCTCCAGCTTGTGGGCCTGTGTATTCTGGTAGTGGTTCTACTTGTTCTGGTTCTACTATTGCTCCAGCTTGCACTCCAGCATATTCCGGTTCAACTTTTTCAGGTTCAACAATAGCTCCGGCTTGTACACCTGTATATTCTGGTAGTGGTGCTACCTGTTCTGGTTCGCCTTTATCTGTTACAACTGCTTCTGGCAACTCTGGTTGGACTGCTGGCTCACCTTTGTCGGTTACTACAGCTGCTGGTAGTTCAGGCTGAATTGCGGGTTCAACAATAGCTCCAGACTGTACTTCCTTATGTTCTACACCAGTCTCAGGTTGTTCCTTTATAACTTGAACTTTTTTAGTACCTTTTTCGACTATTCTTGGAACAGGCGCAGTCGTTGAAGTTGAAACAATTTCTCGTGAAACCTCTTCCTTGTTTACAGAGAATATTCTGACGATTTCAACTTTCTTACCTAATTTACCTTCTTGTTTTACTCTTACAGTTCCTTCAGCTAAATCAGGATTTTCTTGAATTTCTTCTTGAAAATCTATTTTTGTTTCTATAGTTTCGTCACGATATAAGAGTTCAGGTTTGTTCAATTGACCTGATAGAACTTCATCCTGTGGATTTAGTGTATTTACCCCAGTCTTTTCTTTTGGAGAAACCTTCTCGTCTTTCTTCGTTTCTAGACTCTTATGTTCGGCTAATTGTTCTTGAGAATCTGAAGATTGTTTCTCTTCTTTTCTTGGATTGATTAATTCAGTAGAGAAAGGTTTTTCAACTACTTGAACTTCTGTCGGCTTAGTTGAAGAAACAGGTGTTTGTTCCTGAATAGCTTGTACTGTTGATGGATGTTCTACAAAATTCGGTGTAACACTATAATCTACCTTTTGTTGTTTTGTAGGAGTGGCAACTGAACTATTTTGATTACTTACTTCAGAATCAGAAGTAGTTTTCCCCTCTTTGATATATCCAATATATGTGTAACCTGAAATGTCTTTAGGAAGAGGTAATTTTTCTCCAGAGGTCAATTCATAGTCCGTATTGTAATTTAGCAAAAGATGATTTTCTAAAGCATGGGCTGAAACTAAGACACCATTTCCTATTCCTGCAACCAATACTAAATGTAATACCGTTTTATTCTTAACCTTTTTCTTGGAGACGGCAAAAATTAAAATTCCCAGAGCAGCTACGCTAGCACCAGCAACTAGGGCTTGCATCTCATTCTTACTTCCGGTATTTGGTAAGTCTCCCAGTTGATTTTGGGAATTTAACTTATAAACAAGATAATAAGTCTCATCATCATTCTCCACGTATGTCGGAATATCATAAACGAGCTGATTCTTTTCTTCTGATGATAGCTCTGAATCTGTTACATATTTATAGTGAACTTCCGCATTTTCCTGAGCATCCACAGATGAACTAGCTAATACAGACATAAAAAATAAACTTGAAATCGTTGCAGATACAAGTCCTACTGATAATTTTCTAAATGAAAAACGTTCTTGTTTTTCACCAAAATACTTTTCCATGATTCCTCCTTAAAATAATATATATATTACGAAGACCTTTATTATATTAGTCTATTATCTATAAAAAAGGCAATACACTCTAATTATACTCTTAATTTACAAAAAAGTCTTAAAATTGAGATACGCTTTCATACTTTGTTTTATATTATTTTGGGGATACAATAACACCTACCATGGCATTTCCACGGTAGGTGTTACTCATATCAATAATCGTTCTAAAAATGGTTTGAGGCAGTTGAGGAGAATTCCTTCTATCCAGCTTTCCTGCGCTGAGGATAAATGTTCTACCTGAAGGCTTTCTTTAAGAAAATCACGGACTTGTTCTGGTGAGATTTCAAACTCAAAGGCTTTCATTTTATAGAAAAAGTCGAGCAGATGATCTGACAGATATTCAGTTGAAAATGGGACTTCTCCACTTTTTCGATATTCTAATAAGAGGCGAGCAAATCGGGATTTTTCTTCAGGAAGCTCACGAAAATAGGAATTGAGGAGCCAGATCTGCTTCTGCTTTCTTTCAATTGGACCCTGACCTGCAATTCGTTGGTCTTTTTCCAACTCTTTTTGGTATTGTTTGGCCTTGATAGCCCGTTCTGTTCGATTTTTGCCAAAAAGTATTTTCTCCCACTTGCGTTCTTCTTGAGTCAAGGTCTCCGTAAAGCCAAAATAATCTTGATAAGCACGCTCTGCTGGTCCCATGGCTAGAACCAGATTGTCTGCATATTGCTTGGCGATTTTATCCCTCTTCTTGCGCTCTTTCTCTGCCTGGATACGGAGTTCCTGTTCGTAGTTACCTAGCTTGACAAGATAGAGTTGGTCATCTGATTTGCCAAGTAAAAAGGGTTTGATACACTTTTCAAGGACTTCTTCCATACGAGCCTTCTTCTTGGGCTCCGCCTTGGTCCAACTTCCTCCTTGAAAGACTTCTAGGAAGAGCTGGTAGTCTCTCTCAGGCGCAAATTGATTGCCACGATTGGGTTTGAAAACACCTTTTTCCCAGAGCCATTTTAGAAGTCGCTCGTCAAAGTCACTTTTATTGACCTTGATTTTCTTCTTTTTCTGGGCTTTTCTGGTCAGATTTTCAACCTTTCTGAGCAGTTTTTCTTCCTCTTCCAGTTGCTGGTCAAGGGACAATCGATGAAAATGACGAACACAGTCGCTACCAATTGGAAAGAGGCGTTGGCCTGTGACACCGTTAAAGAGTTCGTAGGCGTACTTGATGGCATTCCCACAGACACAATTGCTACGGCCGATACCGTTAAAAATCAAGGAAACTTCATTCCATTCCTTGGTAGCTTGTTCCCAAGTATTAGCTTTTGAAGCCTGTAAAACCGCATCGTGCAGGGATTTTCTAACTGGAAGTGTCATGAGGTCTCCTTTCTAAATTATACTTTTACAACTTGAACCTCATCTTTACCGAGTAAAATCAAGTATTTGTCAATATTTTCAATCGAATAGGCTCGAGATAAAGCTTCTCCGTATAGGGCTAACTGACCACGATAGCGGTCTACGAGTTGACTTGGCTCATCATAACGGTCTGTCTTATAGTCGAACAGAATAATTTTGTCTTCATAAAGCAGATAGCCATCAAGGATACCACGGACAACAAAGTCTTCCTTACTCTTTTGGTCTCGTTTGAGCATGGAGAAAGGTTGCTCGCGATAAAGATGGTTGGTATTAGCGAGAATTTCCTGACCGAGTGCTGTGTCAAAGAATGCAAGAATTTTAGCAAGATTAATTTTTTTCCTGACAGCTTGGCTGGTTTGAACTTGTTTGATAGTTTCTGTTAGGCTAGCGAGGGTTTGTTGCTGACTGAGGTCAATTCTCTGCATGAGTTCGTGGGTAGCACTACCAATCTCAGCTCCTGTTACCTTTTCTTTGGTTGAAAAATCTGGCAAATCAAAGCTAATTTTCTTGTCTACTGACTGACCTTGACCTGCAATCTCGACACCTTCCATATCCATAACTGGTTCGTAGAATTTCTTGATTTGACTTGGGGTTTGAACACTAGGAAGTTCAATGGCTGCACGGTGAAGAGTATTATAAACTTCTACTTCTTTCAGCATTTCAAGCGCTTCTTTAATGGTTTCTGACTGACGGTTATCTGCTTGAGAGCTATCTTGGAGAGGACTCTTGTTTTCCAATTGACCAATAGCTTCTCTAGTCAACTGGTCTTCGCCAACAAAACGATAGCTAAAGTTGAGATTGTCCTTGGCAAACACTTTGCTGATAGCCCACACCCAATCTTGGAAATTCTTGGCTTGCAGTCTAGTATTGCTATTTAGTTTCCCATTTTTAGCTGCTGGGTATTCCTTGACTTCCAGCTTTTCACGAGAACCCTTGCCGACAAGATAGAGCTTTTTCTCAGCCCTCGTCATAGCAACATAAAGGAGACGCATCTGCTCAGAATAACTTGCCAGCTGCAGTTCTTCCTCATTCTGCCTATAGGTCAGGCTAGGAATAGAGAGCTTGATGGTTTTAGGATAGTGATCTTCCACTGCTCCTGTCTCCATTTTAGCAATATATTTGACACCAAGACCGTTTTTACGGCTGAGAATGACTTCTGACATAGAGTCTTGCTTGTTGAAATCTTGATCCATATTGAGAATAAAAACGTAAGGAAACTCCAGTCCTTTACTCTTGTGGATGGTCATGAGCTCTACTGCATCTTTTGGCGGTGCGACAGCCACGCTTGTCAAATCGTGCTGGGCTTCTAAAACTTGGTTAATCATACCAATAAAACGTGACAAGCCTTTGAAATTACTCTTTTCAAACTGGTCAGCTCGCAGTGCTAGGGCATAGAGATTGGCCTGTCTAGCAGGGCCATTTGGCAAAGCTCCAACATAGTCATAATAAAAACGGTCGTTGTAAATCTTCCAAATCAGGTCATAGAGAGAGTGAGTTTTGGCATACAAGCGCCAAGAAGCCAAGATATCCATGAATTGCTTTAGTTTCTCAGCTAGAGCTGAGTGAATTAACTCTTTCTGACTTGTTGCCTGTTTTTGTGCATTAACCAGTTTCTCAAAGAGATTTTCTTGGACTTTGTCCTCTGCTTTCTGAAGGGATAAACGTGCCAACTCGTCCTCATCAAAGCCAAACATTGGAGACTTCATAAGGGCGACCAAGGCATAGTCTTGAAGAGGATTGTGAATGACACGAAGAGTGTCTAGCATGACTTGCACTTCTAGGGATTGGAGATAATTGTTTTGCTCACCGTCTGTTTTGACAGGAATTCCATACTCAGACAGGGCGAGAAGAATCTGGTCATTACGACTGCGACTGGAGGTCAGAAGGGCAATTTCTTTAAAGGCAACACCTTGTTCCTGATGAAGTTTAAGGATTTCCTTGATAACTAAGCGCATTTCGCCTGTTAGTTTTGTGTCTGCTTGGTTATCTTCTTCCTCACCTGTGTCGTCCTTATCGTAGAGGAAAAATTCCGCCTTGTTGTCGGGATTAGGAGTCGGTTTGCTATTGGCAAAAACAAGCTGGTGCATGTTATCATAGTTGATTTCGCCGACCTCTTGGTCCATAAGGCGTTCAAAAACATCATTGGTTGCTGATAGCACTTCTGAACTACTACGGAAATTTTCTTTGAGGAGAATCAGCTTGCCCTCTTTTGGATTTTGCGCATAGCGTTGGAACTTTTCATTGAAAATCTGCGGATCTGCCTGACGGAAACGATAGATAGACTGCTTGATATCTCCCACCATAAAGCGATTGTGACCATTAGAAAGTAATTCCAGCATCCTTTCTTGAATATGGTTGGTATCCTGATACTCATCGACCATGACTTCATGGAAGCGATCCTGATAAGCATCACGGACTTGCGAGAAATTCTCTAAAATCTCAATAGTATAATGACTGATATCAGCGAACTCAAAGGCATTTTCCTGGCGTTTACGCTGACGATAAGCCTCTACAAAATCACTCATGAAGGTTTGGAAGGTCTTAGCTAGTTCCCATGTGTCTTGATGATAACGTTCTTGATAGTCGAGAATGGTTATCTGGTCTGACAGTTGTCCTAGTTTAGCAAACTGTGCCTTTCTTTCTTCGTTGTAGACATCAGCAAGAGGTTTCAAATCAGCCTTACGACTGGCATTAGTCAGAGATCGACCGTTTTTCTCTTTCGAAATTGCGACAACACGCGCAAGCACTGCCTGATAAGCCTGACTATCGGACTCCTGATTTAGGGAGCCAATTTCATCTAAAATCAACTGAACATTCTCTAGATAAGCAGCCTTTGGAAACTCCTTGGCATCACTATCCAGATGGTAACGGAAGAAACTTTCCAAGTCCCAAAGCGCCTGCTTGATTTGCTCAGTCAGTTTTTCTTTTTCACTGGTAAAATCAGCTTTTTCAAAGCCTTTTAGGAAAGACTCACTCAGCCATTTCTGAGGATTGCTGGTGGATTGGAGGAAGTCATAGATTTTATAGACTTGCTGGCGCAGCCCCCGTTCATCCTTGCCACGCCCTGCAAAGTTTTTCAGCAAATGACTAAAGGTCTCTTTCTGTTTGCCTTGGTAATGGGCTTCAAATACCTCATGAAAGACTTCGTTTTTTAGAAGGAGTTGCTCACTTTGGTTTTGTAAAATACGGAAATTAGGCGCAATATCAATCAGATAGCCATGTTTACCAAGGAATTTTTGTGTGAAAGAGTCCATGGTTCCGATGGCAGAGTTGGGTAGGTCTGCCAACTGGCGACCCAAGTGTTGTTTTAGCTCGACATCATCCGTTTCTTGGATTTGTTGGCTGATTTTTTTCTCCAAGCGCTCCTTAAGTTCTGTGGCAGCCTTGACAGTAAAGGTTGAGATAAAGAGTTGAGAAATTTCGATACCACGTGCCAATTGGTCCAGAATACGCTCGGCCATGACAAAAGTCTTCCCAGAACCAGCTGATGCTGAGACTAGTATATTCTGACCAGAAGTGTAGATGGCTTCGATTTGCTCAGCGGTTTTCTTTTGTTCCTTGCTCGAATTTGCTTCTGCTTCTTGCAGTTTTTGAATTTCTTCCTCACTTAAAAAGGGAATAGGCCTCATCGATTCAACTCCTCTCTTATTTTTTCAAACCAAGCTTGCTTGAGTTTTTCTCCGACCAGACGTTTGCCGTCAGCCAAGTCTAACTTCTCTAGGAAACGGGCTTGACCCAAGTGGTAATTGGCTTCAAATCCTGTGATGGCTTGGTGTTGCTGGACGTATGGGGCAATACTTCTGCCATTTTCGGTATAAGGATTAATGGCGAACTGGCCTGCTAAAATCTTCTCAGCTGCTTTCTTGTAAAGATGGGAATTGTAGTCCAGTAGGAGCTGGAATTCCTCATCCGTCAGCTGATTGGACTTGTTTTTGTTGTAAAATTCGCCCAAATGACTGCTTTCTTTTTCTAAAAAGATGCCTTGGTATTTCATAGATTTGCTGGCTTCTACTACTGCACCTGCCAGACTTTTAACGGCCATCAGAGATTGGACGGGCTCAGCCATTTCCAAGTACATAGCGCCGAAAAAGTTCTGCTCCCCTTCCTTTTTAAGGGCAGCAAGATAGGTTGGTAGTTGGGAATTGAGCCCATTAAAGAAATTCGGAAACTGGAACTGGGTCAAACTAGACTTGTAGTCTACCACTCCAATCGCTCCATCAGCTTTCAATCGGTCAATGCGGTCAACCTTACCTCGTACAAAGACACTGCGACCATTGTCCAATTGAATAAAGGCTTGGTCTTTACCGCCAAAATTCGCTTCCTCTTTGATGGTTTCAATAGCTGGATTGTGTCGGAGAATGTGGCCAGTCGTCCGTGCAACATCAAGCAAAACTTCCTTGGTAAACTGGGCTTCCAAACTTTCCTGATAAATAGCCTCAAATTCGCGTTCTTGACTGGTTTCGTGGATAGCTTGTTCTAGACGTTTGTCAAAGGAATCTTCGTTAGGCAACTGCAAGGCGCGTTCAAAAATGCGGTGTAAGAAATTCCCATGACTACGAGCATCTGGACGCAGGCGTAATTCTTCTTGCAAGCCTAAAACGTAGCGAAGAAAATAACTGTATTCATTGCGGTAAAACTCCGTCAAACCGGAGGTAGACAGGTAAAACTCCTGATCAGTAGGATAGAGAGCTTGTAAGGTATCCTTATCCAACTGCTTACTGCTTGGACTGGTTGGGAGGGCTGGATTTTCCAGACCTTGCTGGTCTAGTTTTTTACCCATGACACGCGCCAAAACTTTAATAAATGTCAAATCTTGCTCAGTCTCACTCATCTCGCCCTGCTGGTGATAGGCAACCAGACTAGACAAAAGACTGTGATATGACCCCATATCTTCCTTAGATAGCCCTTTGTGATTCAACCTCTTCTCTCTCCGCCTAAATCCCAAATGGACCAGCTCTTGCAGATAGGCTGACTCCTTACTTTCACTTTCATTAAAAAGGCTTGGAGCCGACAAAACCAACTGCTTACGAGCAGAATTGACCAAGGAAAGCATAGTATAGCGATTTTTCTTGAGGTTTTCACTGCTGGCAATCTGCAATTGCGTTCCCTCTTCAGTCGTTTGGTTTAAATTTTGTCTTTCTTCATCTGTCAAAAGGCTGGTATTCTGCGCGATTTTTGGTAAACTGTCCTGAGTTAGCCCAATGGCGTAGACAAAGTCAGAAGTCAGTGGTGCAATCAAATCGTAACTCTGCACCAGAACGGTGCCCACTGTCGCTGGAATGGTACGGTATTGGGACAAACTCATTCCAGAATGGAGCAAGGCTAAGAAGTCTTCTAGACTAACCTGTGAACCAGCAAAAACGGTCGCAAATTGTTCTAAAACATGACAGAAAGCCTTCCAAACTTCGGCTTGTCTTTCCTGTTCTAGGGCTTCCATGGTGGCTGTTAAGTCTTGCAACTGCTTAGTCACCGCTCCTTCTTTTAGAAAAGAGTTCCACTTTTGCAAGAGATTTTCAGCCTTCTGCTTTCGGCTAGCAAAGAGGGTTTCAAGAGGTGTTAAAATACGCAGACGAAGAGCATTTAAACGTTCCAGATTAAATTTTCCATGGTGGGATTTGGTAAAGGTTTGCTGAAAGGCTGGCAAGCCATTGATACCAAGATAGCGGATATATTGCTCAAAAGCATCAATATCAGCTTGACTAAGGTCGGTATACAAACCTGTTCTGAGGAGGTTAATCAAATCTTCCTGACGGAAACGATAGCGTTTCAAAGCTAAAATAGATTCGACAAACTGTGTCAAAGGGTGGTGAGCCATGGATTCGCTTCTACCAAGATAGAAAGGAATCTGATACTGGTCAAAAATGGTTTTGAGAGATAACTGATAAGAAGCTACATCGCCCAAGAGAATACGAAAATGCTTGTAGCTCAGGTCTGAGTTCTCATGTAATTTCTGACGAATGCTGCGGGCTACTAACTCCAACTCCTCCTTTTGTGTCAAACAAGACCAGATTTGTAAGTTTTCACGGTCCTTATCATCTAAATCAATTGTTAATTCTGAAAAGTCATAAGAAGACTCCAGCAAACGAGAGGCCTTGTCAAAACTATCCATCTTCTCATGAGTTTGAGAACAGTCCTGAGCAGACGTTTGGTATTTAGAGGCTAGATGATGGAGAAACTCCACACTGGCTTGGTATAGATTTCCCTCGCTAAAAGGGCTAGTATAAGCTTTCTTACTAGCATAGGCTCCAATGACAATCTCAACACCCTTGCCGTGAACTAGGTCCACAATCCGCTCTTCCTCAGCAGAAAAACGAGTAAATCCATCAATAACCAAGGCGATTTGAGTAAAATCACTACTAACTTTGTCATTCACAATAGCCTCAATCAAATGGGATAACTGACTTCCTTGAGCCAACTGACCCTGATTAAGATAGGCCGTTACTTTCTCAAAAATCAAGACTAAATCGGCCCTCTTGTCCTCATCCGTCAAACTCTCCAAGTCCAAAAAACTCATCTGAGCCTTGGTCATTTCGTGATACAATTCAATCAACTGCTGGATAAACTGAGGATCCTGCTTAATCGCACCATAAACACGTAAGTCTTTGGGATCAAGTTCAGCAAGACATCTGTAAAAGGCCATCCCAAGACCAATATCATCAAGACTGGTCTTGGCAGGCAAGTCATTCAAGACTAGGTAACGAGCCATTTGAGCAAAGCGCGTGACGGTAATCGCAAAAGAAGCCTGCTGGGACAAGCATTCCAGCACAGCGCGTTCCTTTTCAAAAGAAAGAGAGTTGGGAGCGATGTAGAAGACCCGCTTGCCCGCGGCAACTAGCTCCTCCGCCTCTCTGGTTAGAATTTCTGTCAAAGAAGTCCGAATATCAGTATAAAGTAATTTCATCTCAGCCTCGTTGGAATTTTTCATTATCTTTTATTATACCATTTTTTAATTAAGCAATCCTGTAAATAATCAGTTCTTGCTCATTTGTTGAAAAGAAAATGCCGGAAAATTCCGACATTGTTTTAGTAAGCTAACTTCCTGAAAATAGGAGTAACCACAAGTTCCAGAAGGCTGTAATATTGATGAGGATATGAACCACTATTGGATAGCAGAGAGTTTTTGTCATGCGATACAATAGAGCCAAAATAAGACCTCCACTAGCATAAATGAAAAAGGCAAGAGGTGTTAAAGCGAAATTGATATGAATACAACCGAAAATAATAGCAGAAAGCAAGACATCTCCGTACCAAGGTGAATTTTTGAAAAAGGTTGTCATAAGCACACCGCGATAAATCAATTCCTCAGAAATAGGGCCGATGAAACAAACTAAGAGCAAGAAATAGGGAAACTCCTGTCGCCCCATCATTTCTATCGTTTCATTCAAAGAAATTTGATTCGAAGACGAGGGTATGAAATAAGACAAGAGGAAGTCGGACATATACGAAATGATGTAGCCCAGTAAAAGGTAGATAAAGTACCTCAACTGCCACTTGAAATGAAAAGTTTTCTTTCCTGAAAAAACTAGTAGATAGATAACTGCTGACAAAAGAACTCCACTCTCCATCAAAAGCAGAATCTGAAAAAATTCACGACTTGCTGGTAGATAGGGCTTTGCGAGGTGATTGAAAACTTTCCAAAACCAAGTTGATTTGTAAAAAATTAAGGACAATGCTAGTAAAATCTGAATAATCCGTTTTTTCATATTAAATCCTCTGTTTTTCTTGACTAGCTTATTGAATATAATGGTTTGCTTAATTGAATCACAAGTTTAGTATAGCATATCTTTTCGAAATATCCTCTTCCAATCATAAATTGTCATCAAAACATCCTAAACTGTAAAATCAGTTAGTCCTACCCTTTTACCAATTTCTTCTCCAAAATATGATATAATAATACAAAAAGATAAAGAAGGAAGTCTTATGATTAAACTACTAGCCTTGGATATGGACGGAACCCTCCTCAATGAAGCCAAGGAAATCCCACAAGCTCACATTACTGCTATTCACCAAGCTATCGAAAAAGGTGTCAAACTTGTTCTCTGTACGGGTCGCCCGCTTTTCGGTGTCCTCCCCTACTATCAAAAACTGGGGCTTGGCCTCCAGAATGAGTATGTTATTGTTAACAACGGTTGCTCAACTCACCAGACAAGTTATTGGAGTCTGGTTGACTGGCAAGAACTTAGTCCAGCAGACATCGAATACCTCTATGACCTAGCTGAAAAAAGTGATGTTCAGTTGACTCTTTTTGATGAGGAACATTATTTTGTCCTCGGTGGTAAGCCTAATGAAATCATTCAAAATGATGCCAAGCTAGTCTTTTCAGACCTGACAGAAATTTCCCTTGAGGAAGCAACTAGTGGCAAGTATCGCATGTTCCAAGGTATGTTTTTGGGAACAAAAGAGCAAACAGATGATTTTGAAGAGCGTTTTGCTACAGAACTCTGTCAACGATTCAGTGGCGTTCGTTCGCAACCTGTCATTTATGAAGCCATGCCACTTGGAACGACAAAGGCTACTGCTCTTTCTCGACTAGCTGAGATTTTGAAGATTGAGCCATCAGAAATCATGGCCATGGGCGATGCCAATAACGATATCGAAATGCTCCAGTTTGCAGGACTTGGCATTGCAATGGGAAATGCCAGCGATTATGTCAAATCTCTTGCGGATGCCGTTACAGCCAGCAACGAAGAAGACGGCGTTGCGCGTGCCATTGAGAAATATATTTTATAATTAAGAAGCCCAGTTCATGTCAACTGGGTTTTGATATTTAAGAATTCTTAAAACTTTAGAAACTCTTTAGAAATCCTTGAGCTTTCTTTGATTTCTATGCTTTATACTAAAGTTAACAAAATAAATCAAAAGGAGAGAATCATGAAAACAGTACTTGACATTCATGGATTGTCCAAAAACTTTGACAAACAAGCTATTCTTCAGGATCTTCATCTAACGATAAGAGAGGGAGATATTTATGGACTTATTGGGAAGAACGGAGCTGGGAAGACCACATTGATAAAAATCATTACGCAACTACTCTTTGCAGATAAAGGGACTGTTTCCCTCTTCTCTAGCCAAACGAAAAATGAGTGGACCAAGGCTCTATCTCGAGTAGGTTCAGTGATCGAATCACCTGTAGCTCATAATCACTTAACAGCCTACCAAAATCTGAAATATTACTGTATGATTCGGCATATTCCAAATGCTGATCAAGTCATTCGAGAAACACTGGACTATGTAGGTTTGTCCGATACAGGTAAAAAAGTCTTTCGAGATTTCTCTCTGGGAATGAAGCAAAGACTTGGCATCGCTATTGCCCTTCTATCCAAACCAGACTTCCTGATTTTAGATGAACCTATCAATGGACTTGATCCAATCGGTATCAAAGAATTTCGTCTGATGATTCAACGGCTCAATCAAGAAAAAGGGATCACCATTCTCATCTCTAGCCATATCTTGTCAGAACTCTATCTCGTAGCAAATCGCTTTGGTATTTTAGATCAAGGTAAGATTATCCGTGAAATCAGCAAAGCTGAATTTGAAACACTAAGTGAGGATTATATTGTGCTTAAGACAGCTGATAAAGAGAAAGCTTGCCAAGTATTGAAAGAACAAATCCAGCTCCAGTTCAAGGTTGTTAATTCAGAAAACGAAATCCACATTTTTGGTCAGGAACAAGATGTCAAACAGATTCTTAAGAAATTAACCTTAGCAGATGTCGCTATTGACGAGATTTACTACGCCCGTCAAAACCTAGAAGAATACTTCACTCAATTGGTAGAATAGGAGGAAAATCATGATACATACCATTCAAGCAGACTTTTACCGTCTTTTCCGTTCCAAAGGATTCTGGATTACAGAGTTCATTCTCTTTTCTCTCATGCTAATGGGCGCAAGTATTGGAGCTACTGGCCATCTGATGGCAATCCAGACAGAAGAGCCAGAAATTCCAACCCATGGTTGGGACGGTGTACAAGCCCTGATTAATGCATCTAGTCAAGGTTCAAACCTCGTTTTTCTCTGTATTATTCTAACTTGCCTCGTTCTCGGTGTTGATTTAATCGGAAAGCTCTATAAAAATAGTTTGACAGTAGGTGTTTCACGTACAGAGTTTTTCCTTGCCAAAGCCTTTGTAGTAGCTTGTATTGCACTTTTGCAACTTATCATCAGCCTTGTGATTGCCTTTATTCCAGCAACTATCTTAAATGGATTTGGAACCATGCCTGATGGCTTTATTGGTAATCTACTGATAACCATTTCCCTTCAATTGCTTTGCCTCCTTGCTTGGCTTTCCATTGTTTCCTTCATCCTCTATGTTAGTCATTCTTATCTTGCAGTATTTATTGGTTATTTGGTCAGCTCTATCTTACTTTCTATGCCAATGCTCATCTTCCCAAGTATCAAAATTTTGCCATATTTATCACTACAGTTTGCCTATGCTATGACTGCTAATAGTGAATCCATTTTCTATACACTTATAATTAGCTTAGCTGTTATTCTAATCTTTAATCTAAGTGGACTGGCAGTTTTCAAAAAGAAAAGTCTATAAAAAATGACCTCCTCTAGCCTACAGAGGAGGTTTCTTTTTGTTAAAAATAAATGAAAACCGACAACCACTGCCCATCTGTGCTTAGTTTCATCTCTGCACCGAGAAGATGACATAATTCCTTAGTGATATAAAGGCCTAAACCAGAGGATTCTTCCGTGTCTGATAGATTTTCAGAATAAAAACGATTGCTGAGATTTTCTATTTTTTTGATGGGCTGTTTGACAAGGTTTGCAATCTCTAAGACAAGCTGTTCCTTTTCCTTTCTCAAAGATAGACGCGCTTCTTCCTTGCCATGTTTGAGAACATTCCCAAGCAAATTTTGTAAAATTCGATCCAGCAAGTCTTCATCAGTCCTCATTTTTAAATCATCTTCAACCTTAAAATCAAGCGTGATATTTGCCGCCTGAAAAACATCATAATAAGTCAGAGTCTTCTTGGTGATAAAAGCTGAAAAATCCACTTCTTCCAGTTTCGGTTTGACAGCTCCTTCCATCAAACGACGATATTCTAGGAGAGCCTCCAAACGTTTGGAAACTAAATCAAGATGCTGGGCTATTTTTTGTAGGGTTTCTGCTTTGTTTTCAGGAGTTTTTATCAATTGTTGAGTGTAGCCTGAAGCGATAGTCAAAGGAGTCCGAATATCATGGGCAATATTGCTGATGGCCATATCCAGAGTCTGTTTTTCCCTTTTCATCACCAATCGAGATTGTTCTACTTCCTGAAATAGATTTTCAATCTGCTGGTAGAGATGTAAAAAATGTTTGGAAAAAATGCTGACTCCGACTCTTTTCATACTACCTGTGAGAATCTTGTCTTCAATCTGTTGACTCAAGTTTTTAAGTGCTAGATGGTAGCGAATCAATGCAATCGATAAAATAATTAGGAGTACCAATAGGATAAAGATTATCATGTAGGTCATTGCTTGTCTCCTTTTAATCTTACCCCAACTCCCCAAATGGTTTCAATATATTCTTGAGTTGGGTCAAGCTGGTTTAATTTTTTACGAAGATTACTCAAATGCGTATTGAGGGTATTATCTCCAGGTAGATAACTCTCCTCCCAAACCAATTCATAAAGTTCTTCCTTGGTGAAGATCTTCTTTGGATGTTTTAGGAGAGTTTGAAGAATCAAGCATTCTTTCTTAGCAAGGCGAATGGTTTCCTGACTATTTTTGATTTCGAAACTTTCTGCATCAAACTGGATATTTTTCAAGTTTTGTGGCAGATTTTCAGTTTTTCCTATTTCCATAGGCTGTTTTTCTGCACTTTGGCGTAATTGAACAGTAACTCTAGCAAAGACTTCGTCCAAATCAAAAGGTTTGACTATGTAATCATTGGCACCGTCTAAGAGGTATTGACTGATTAACTTCTTATCGCTCAAAGCTGTTAGCATAATGACTGGAGTTTGACTTTGTTCCCTGATAGCTTTTAAAACCTGATCCCCATTTTTCCCAGGAAGCATGATATCTAGCAAAACGAGGTCAATCCCACCTTGGTCAAAACGCATGATTCCTTCTGTACCAGAGAAGGCTTGAATCACCTCATGCTCCTCAGTAAGAAGTGTTCGTAAAATCTCTTGAATGTCACTATTGTCTTCAATAACCAATATCCTAGCCATAAATACCAACCTTTCTGCAACTATTATAGCATGTTTTATTGATAAAGCTTAAACAGAAAAGCTCCTCGCATCAAAGCGCGAGAAAGCCTTAGAGGGTTAAAATATAAAATCCACTTGCTAGATGACCTAGTATCTTATAGTTGCTAGTGAAAACGAGTCTAGCAGAATGAATCTCTTATTTCTCCCATACTAATCCGTAATTCGTTGATACATTTCGGGTCTTCTATCTCGAAACAAGCCCCAGTTTAAGCGTTCGCTTGCTCCCTTGTCAAGATCATAAGTTGCTAACAGAACAGCTTCTTCTTGTCTTTCAGCTCGTTCTAGAATAGCTCCTGTTTCATCCGTCATAAAGGAGGAACCGTAGAAGTCAAGACTGGAACTCTGTCCACCATTTTCCTCACTAGGCGTGACCTCTTCCAAGCCATAGCGATTGGCTGCAATGACTGGAACAATATTTGCTGCTGCGTGTCCTTGCATGGTACGTTGCCAATGACCACAACTATCTGTATCCAAGATTAGCTCTGAACCGATGGCTGTAGGATAAAAGAGCAATTCAGCACCATTTAACGCAAGACAGCGCGCTGTTTCAGGGAACCATTGATCCCAACAGATACCGATACCAATCTTGGCATAGCGAGTATCCCAGACCTTGAAACCTGTGTTGCCAGGCGTGAAATAGAATTTTTCTTGATAATAATGATCATCTGGTATGTGGGTCTTTCGATAAACACCCAGCACCTCACCGTCTGCATCAATGACGGCAATAGAGTTATACAAGACATTGCCATCTTTTTCATAGAAACTGATTGGTAAAACTACCTTTAGCTCCTTGGCAATGGTTTTAAAATGCTGAATAGCTGTATTGTCTGTCACCGACTGGGCATGCTGGTAGTAGTCATACTGACGTTCCTGACAGAAATAGGGACGTTCAAACAACTCGGGCAAGAGAATAATTTGTGCGCCTTGTTCTGCAGCCTGACGTACTAAACGCTCTGCTGTTTGAATATTTGTTGCCACATCCTGAGCACATTGCATTTGAATCGCTGCAACACTTACATTTCTCATCTTTTTCTCCTATTCTGGGATTTGTTGGGTGATACAGTGGATATTGCCACCACCTAAAAGAATATCTCTGGCTGGTATTCCGACAACTTTACGGTCTGGGAAACACTTACTGAGAATATCTAAGGCTACTTGGTCGTTTTTATCTTGAAACTGGGGAACAAGGACAGCTTTGTTGGCGATATAAAAATTTACGTAGGAAGCAGCAAGCCTTTCACCTGCGTATCTCTCTTCTTCTCCTTCTTCATAAGTATAGCCTGGTAAATCGTCCTCAGTGACAACTTGACGAATAGCTGGGATAGGAAGCTTATGAATGGTGAAGGGACGACATTTTGCATCCGTTTCTTGCTCTAAGAGTTCGAGATCTGCTTTTGACATGGAATATTGAGGATCACTTTCGTCGTCCGTCCAAGCCAAAACAAGCTCAGCAGGACCAACGAAGGCAGCAACATTGTCAACGTGTTCATTGGTTTCATCCTGATAAATGCCATAAGGAAGCCAGATAACTTTGTCAGCACCAAGGCTCTCTAATAAGGTGTTTTCGATTTCCTCTTTAGTCAGGTTAGGGTTGCGACCAGGACTAAGCAAGCAACTTTCAGTCACAAGAATGGTTCCTTGACCATCGCTATGGATTGCGCCTCCTTCCAGTACAAAAGGCTTGGCATCATAAACAGGCATTTCCAAGGCCTCAGCAAAACGACTAGCTACTTGATCATCTTCATCATAATCTTGATAAAGACCATCCACATATCCACCCCAAGCATTGAAAGACCAATCCACGGCTAATTTCTGGCCTTTATCATTGACGAGAATAGTCGGACCCGTATCACGCGCCCATGCATCATTGGTGGGAATGTCTAAATAAACAACGCTATCTCCAAGGTAGTCTTGGGCTTCAACTAAGTAGTCTTGATCCACCAAAAGATAGACTCTTTCCCCCTCTGCTATAGTCTTGATAATCTGGCTAAATGCTTTTTTAGCAGCTTTACCTTGAAAAGGCCATGATCCTGGTCTTGTAGGCCAGATCATCAAGGTTCCGTGATGGGGTTCATACTCTGCTGGCATACGATAGCCTAATTTTTTTGGACTGTCCATCATGATAATCTCCCTTTAAAGTCTTGATATCCAAAGGATTTGACTAAGCTACAGTCACCCTGATCGTCCATGAGATAAAGACTTGGTAATCCAATACCGTTAAAGGTATTATTTTTAACAAATGAATAAATAGCCATGTCTTCAAAATAAAGTCTATTACCGATTTGGACTGGATTTTCAAAGCTATAATCACCAATCACATCGCCCGTCAGACAAGTATTGGAAGAAAGTCTATAGGTATGGGCTTTTTCCTGTGCTTCAAAGCCATTTCTCAAAGGTGGACGATAGGGCATTTCAAGTACATCTGGCATATGGCAGGTCGCGGAGGCATCTAAAACCAAGATTTCCATACCGTTTTCGACAATATCCAATACTTCAGTTGCTAGATAACCCGCATTGAGCGCAATGGCTTCACCCGGCTCGATATAGATTTCAAGATTGTAAGTTTCTCGGAAACGCTTGATTTCAGAAATCAGCAAATCCACATCGTAACCTTCTCTTGTGATGTGGTGTCCGCCCCCCATATTGAGCCATTTGACCTCATGTAAGTAGGGACCAAACTGCTCTTCTACTGCTTTCAAAGTTGTTTGTAAATCATCTGCTCCCTGCTCACAAAGGGTATGAAAATGAAGGCCATCCACCAATTCCAGCAAATCACTCGGTATCTTGTCTAGGGTAACTCCAAAACGGGATCCAGGGGCGCAAGGATCATAGAGCGCGTGATCTCCTTGAGTTGAACACTGAGGGTTGAGGCGCAAACCAACACTGATACCAGTATCTCGACAACGGGCCCCATGTTTACGCAACTGTCTCTCTGAGTTAAAGACGATATGATCCGTTATCTCCAGCAATTCCTCCAAGTCTGCATCCTTGAAAGCAGGTGCAAAGACATGGACTTCCCCTGGGAACTCTTCTCTAGCGAGCTTGGCCTCATAGAGACCACTTGCAGTTGTGCCAGATAGATACTGGCTAATCAAGGGATAGGTTTTGTAGAGGGAATAAGCCTTCTGGGCAAGCAAAACCTTGCAACCGGTTTCTTCTTGTACATATTGCAAAATGCGACAGTTTGCTTCTAACTTGGCCAAGTCAATGACATAGGCTGGCGTTGGTACTTGTTCTAGCTTCATTAGTCCACCATTTGTGGATTTTCAACCACAACCCAAGGTAAACCATACTCATTCAAAGCTTCCATGAATGGATCTGGATCCAATTCTTCAAGGTTATACACTCCAGCTTGTTTCCAAATACCGTTCATAACCAATTTTGTCCCAATCATGGCTGGAACGCCTGTCGTGTAAGAAATTGCTTGTGAACCAACTTCTGCGTAACATTCCTGATGGTCGCAAACATTGTAGATGTAAATGGTCTTTTCAACACCATCTTTGACACCTGTAAAGATACAACCGATATTGGTTTTACCAACCGTGCGTGGACCAAGGCTGGCTGGATCTGGAAGCAAGGCTTTCAAAAATTGAATTGGAACAATTTCTTGGCCGTTAAAGTTAATGGCATCCGTACGAAGGAGACCGACATTTTCCAAGCATTTCATGTGCGTCAAGTATGATTGACCAAAAGTCATAAAGAAACGAATGCGTTTGACACCTGGAATGTTCTTGGCCAATGATTCAATTTCTTCATGGTGAAGGAGATACATATCTTTTTGTCCAACTTGAGGGAAATCGTACTCACGCTTGATAGACATGGCTTCAACCTCAACCCATTTCCCATCTTCCCAGTAAGAACCTGGCGCAGAAACCTCGCGGAGATTGATTTCTGGGTTGAAGTTGGTCGCAAATGGATAACCGTGGTCACCACCATTACAGTCTAAAATATCGATATAGTGGATTTCATCAAAATAGTGTTTGAGGGCATATGCTGAAAAGACACTAGTCACACCTGGATCAAAACCAGAACCAAGAAGAGCGGTCAAGCCAGCTTTTTTGAATTTCTCTTGATAAGCCCACTGCCATGAGTAGTCAAAGTAGGCTGTAAAACCAAGTTCCTTGCAGCGTTTTTCGTAGATAGCACGCCATTCAGGGTCTTCTGTGTCCTCAGCCTCGTAGTTGGCTGTATCGATATAGTGAACACCTGTTGCCAAACAAGCGTCCATAATGGTTAAATCTTGATATGGTAAAGCTACGTTCAAAACAGCTTCTGGTTTGTAGTTTTCAATCAGGGCAATCACTTCTTCTACCTTGTCAGCATCAAGAGCAGCTGTCTCAATCTTTGTACTTGTTTTGCCTTCCAGTTTAGCCTTCAAGTCATCACATTTTGACTTAGTACGGCTAGCAATCATAATTTCTGTAAAGGTTTCGCTATCTTGGCAAATCTTTGAAATAGCAACTTGGGCAACGCCCCCACATCCAATAACTAGTAAACGACTCATTTTTTTCCTTCCTCTTCTTCTAAAATGTCTTCTACATACTTAGGCAACATGAAGGCCCCTACATGTAAGTTTGCAGTGTAGTATTCTGTGAAAAGCTGGCGTTTTTTCCAGCCTTCCTTGTCAAAATCTTTGACAGGGTGGTATTTTTTCGATGCAAATCCAAACAACCAATAACCAGCAGGGCTAGTTGGGATATGGGCCTGATAGACCCGACTGATTGGAAAGGCTTGATTGACCTTGCGGTGCATGCTACGGCAAGCCGACTCATCCTCGTCAAAGAAGGGACTACCATGTTGGTAAATCATGATGCCGTCTTCTTTCAAGGCTCTGTAACTGTTGCCGTAAAATTCCTTGGTAAAGAGCCCTTCCGTATGTCCAAATGGATCTGTCGCATCGTTGATGATAATATCGTAATCATCTTCGCAGTTTCGCAAAAAGCGTAGCCCATTTTGGTAGTAAATGGTAACACGAGGATCATCTAGCCCTGCAGCAAAATCTGGGAAATACTCACGACAAACCTCAACTAGCATCTCATCTGGTTCCACGATATCGATTTGTTCCAGTTCAGGATAGAGTGTTAATACTTGAGCAACACCTCCGTCGCCACCCCCAATAACCAAAACTTTCTTGGGATTTGGGTGGACAGCCATGGGAACGTGGACAGTCATTTCATTGTAGACAAAATCATCCGCATCTGAGAACAAAACATGCCCATTTAAAATCAAAATCTTTCCAAAAGCTGGCGTATCCAAGACTTCGATATCCTGCCATTCACTTTTTCCAGCGTAGAGTTGCTTGGCTGTTCTCAGGGACAATTTGACATCTGGAGTATGAACTTCAGAAAACCATAAATCCATCTAGTTCTCCTTTCTCTTAATGACGTTGATGTGATTGACCTCAGGATCTTCCGTCCCTTGGAGGGAACAACCACGTTCCTTGGCAAATTGGATATAGTCTACAATTTCTCGTGTAATGCGTTCTCCAGGAGCCAAGATAGGAATCCCTGGAGGATAGCACATGACAAATTCTCCACAGACCTGTCCAACAGATTCATCCAAGGTTAAACTTCTTCTCTCTGAATAGAAGGCTTCCTGAGGAGATAACACCAACTCAGGCTGAATATATTCTCCTGCTATCAAGTCCTTCCCATCTCGTGAGTATAGTCTCTTGATATCCGCCAAAGCACCGACCAGACGCTCGATATCTTGGATGCGGTCGCCAATGGAAATATAAGCCAATATGTTCCCAATATCCCCAAATTCAATTTGAATGTCGTATTCATCTCGCAAGAGGTCATAAACCTCTATCCCTGTTAGCCCTATTCCCTGAGTGTAAACGGACAGCTTGGTCACGTCAAAATCACAGACCGACACACCGTCTATTAACTCTTTTGAGTAGGCATAGTAACCACCGATAGCATTGATTTCACGACGAGCATACTCAGACAGTTCAATGACCTTTTCAAACGACTCTTTACCACGAAGGGCCAAGTTGCGACGTGAAATATCCAAACTGGCCATCAACAAGTAAGAGGCAGATGTTGATTGGGTCAGGTTGATAATCTGACGAACGTATTCAGGATTCATCTGCTCTCCAATTAAAAGAAGCGAGCTTTGGGTCAAACTCCCACCAGACTTATGCATAGAGACCGCCGCCATATCAGCTCCTGCATCCATAGCAGACAGTGGTAGTTTATCTGTGAAATGCAAATGCGCTCCATGGGCTTCATCTACTAAAACCATCATGCCAGCTTCGTGAGCCATTTCCGTTAAACTCTTGAGGTCTGAACAAATTCCATAATAAGTAGGATTGTTAATCAAAATGGCCTTGGCATCTGGATGGTCCTTTATGGCCTGTGCTACTCGGTCATTTTCAAGACCTAAAGCGATACCAATCTTAGGATCCACACTCATCTCGATATAGATAGGAATGGCACCGCATAAAACTAGAGCATTGATAGCAGATTTATGGACATTTCGTGGCAGAATAATCTTATCCCCTGCTTTACAAGTAGAAAGAATCATAGTCTGCACCGATGAAGTTGTTCCCCCAATCATGAGAAAGGCATGGCTAGCTCCAAAAGCATCCGCAGCCAATTCCTCCGCATCTCGAATAATCGAAATAGGATGCCCTAAATTATCCAAGGGTTTCATCGAATTGACATCAATGCCTACACATTTTTCTCCTAACAGTTCGACAAGTTCTGGATTTCCCCTTCCTCGTTTGTGACCTGGAACATCAAAGGGAACAATTCTTTTCTTGCGTAGCTTCACCAAGGCCTCATAAATTGGGGCTTGGTTTTGATCTAATTCTCTCAAGACATACTCCTTTCCATATTTTTAGAACCTCACCATAAATAAGGAACTAAAGGATACTTATGAAAAAAGAGCAGGTTTTCACCTGCTCTGCAATCTTCTGACGTTTTTATGTTTGTTTCTTTTGAGTATGTCTGTTCCTGATGTTTCCTAACTCTCTAGTAGCAAATATTACGTACTTTATTGATCGTTTCACAAGATGACGTGTGCTTTCACCACACTAAAAATTATGAATTAGGATAAAAATCCTAACATCAACTTATAAAAGTAGGCTTTTAACCCTATCAATAATGTGGCTTTTCAACCACGCTTCGGCATTCAACCCTGCCTGTCCGTAGGCATTTTTTACTCGGGTTTATATTTGCTAGAAAACATCATCTCATTTTCTAAGCCCCATTACTATATCATGTTTTCAAGAACTTGTAAAGCGTTTTACGGAAAAAATATAAAAAGGTTCGCAAAATAGTTGGATTTTACTCGATTTAACAATGATTGTTTCCTTGTAAACGATTATAAAGTGAACGAAATATTTATCGTATTTAATTTAAAATTTTTTATGCTATTCTATACTATTTACCTTCGGTGTTTGATCTATTAGAAAAGATGTCGACATTTTTATATCATTAAAATCGTGCAACTTTTTTCAGATAGTTTTAAAAGATTGATTTCCTTATATTTTTCCTTTATACTGGATAAAAAGGAGAATAATATGTCAGAAACAAATCACGAAATTGATTCAAACTTTGCAGGTCGTTTAAATATCCTGCGTGCTGGTGTTCTTGGTGCAAACGATGGAATTATTTCCATTGCTGGTGTGGTTATCGGGGTTGCCAGTGCTACGACCAATATCTGGATCATCTTTTTATCAGGCTTTGCGGCTATCTTGGCAGGTGCCTTTTCAATGGCTGGTGGAGAATATGTGTCCGTTTCAACTCAGAAAGATACCGAGGAAGCGGCCGTTGCGCGTGAGCAAGTCTTGCTAGACCAAGATATAGAGTTAGCCAAAAATTCTCTCTATGCTGCCTATATCCAAAATGGAGAATGTGAAACCTCTGCTCAACTCTTGACCAACAAGGCCTTTCTTAAAAATCCACTCAAGGCTCTGGTCGAGGAAAAATATGGGATAGAGTATGAAGAGTTTACCAATCCTTGGCACGCTGCCATTTCTAGCTTTGTTGCCTTTTTCCTTGGTAGCTTACCACCAATGCTGTCAGTGACCATTTTCCCAAGTGAATACCGCATCCCTGCTACCGTCCTTATCGTCGGTGTGGCCCTTCTTCTCACTGGTTACACTAGTGCAAGACTTGGAAAAGCTCCAACCAAAACAGCTATGATTCGAAACCTAGCTATCGGTCTTTTAACCATGGGAGTTACCTTTCTGCTAGGACAACTTTTCAGCATTTAATACTCTTCGAAAATCTCTTCAAACCACGTCAGCTTCACCTTGCCGTATATATGTTACTGACTTCGTCAGTTCTATCTGCAACCTCAAAACTGTGTTTTGAGCTGACTTCGTCAGTTTTATCTACAACCTCAAAACTGTGTTTTGAGCTGACTTCGTCAGTTTTATCTACAACCTCAAAACAGTGTTTTGAGCAACCTGCGGCTAGCTTCCTAGTTTGCTTTTTGATTTTCATTGAGTATAAAATACAAGAAATACCTCGATTTTGAAGCCGAGGTATCTTTTTTTACATTTGTACAATCTTGCGATAGCTTCTTGAAGTAATCATGAAAATCAGCACATAGGCGATGAGGAAGATAGCACAGATAGACAAGGTCACAGTCAACATCATAGTCGTATCTATTACACCAATCACTTTTAAAATCAGACTAAGCATATGGTAGGCAAAAGCTAGATGTATGAAGGCAAAAAGCAAAGGAAGGAAGAAAACAGTTAAAACCTGTTTGTTGATGGTTTGCTTGATTTGCTTTTGATCTAAACCAACTTTCTGCAAGATAATAAAGCGTTCACGATCTTCGTAGCCTTCAGAAATTTGTTTGTAGTAGATTACCAGAACGGTTCCGACCATAAAGATAATGGATAGGAAAATACCGATAAAGAAGACACCACCAAAGAGGGCACTCATCTGAGCACTAGCATCTGCTAGATTACTACCGTAAACATAGCTACCTTCCGTGTTTAATTGAGCATTAAACTGATTGAGGTATTTATCATATTCTTCAGCGACCTTGAGTTGTTCTTCTTCGTTGGCATTTACATTCATACCACCGTAAAACTGATTATAGATAGCCGAATCTGGAAATTGGTCAAAAAAGGCTTGTAAATTAGGTACAACAAGGTAATTGTAATCAGCAGTCAAAATATTAAACTGATTTGGAACATGGTTTACAATGAAATCTTTAGTAAATTCTTCTTTGACAGAAAATTGATGATCATTTAGAGTTAGAGCTTTCTGTTCTTTAACTCCCTCATTCTTTGCAAAGAGTCCGACCTCATTTCCTGATAGAGACAGTTTTTGGCCAGTCATATTTTCATAATCTTTTTGGTCAAATACCATGAAAACTGTTGTGGGTTGGACACGATTTTGTCCTTTTTCAAAAAGGGTTAACTTGCTACCTTCTTGGTTTGCAACACCAAAGTAAGCGTAACGAAGAACTTCTTTCTCTTTAATCTTATAACCTTTGTCACTTGCAAACTGGCTCAAGAGTTTGTCCAAATCTTCTTTTTCAACATTTTGCCCTGAAACCCCAAAATCATGAGGATTCAGAACTTTTTTAAAGCTTTCTGAAGCATTGAAAATGCTTGTCGCTGCAGACATGGTCACCAAAACCATTGTTGACAAGATAGCGATAGTTGCTAGTCCAACTGCATTTTTCTTCATACGGAAAATCAAGTTAGACACTGAGATAAGGTTATTTGGTTGGTAATAATATTTCTTGTTTTTCTTTAAGATTTGTAGAAAGACTGTAATCCCTGCATTAAACAATAGATAAGTACCAAAGATAACCAGCAAAACAGCTAGGAAGAAAGTTGTTAAAGCTGTAAGAGGATCTTTTACCGTAAGGGCAAGATAATAGCCAATACCTAAACTTATGGAACCAAGAATAGTTTGGAGAGGTAAGAAGCGACCTTTTTTCTCACCACTAGCTTTCTCACGTGAGAGCTGGAGGGCATTCATACGGGCGATTCGAAGGGCATTGAGGAACATGAGGCCTAGGAAAATCAATCCAAAGACAACAAGTACCGCAATGACAACATTCATTTGGAAGGTAGCGACCAGCTCAACCTTCAATTTCATCAGTTTAAGCAAGAAAGCGAAAATTAACTTGTCAAACAAGGCTCCAATACCGATACCCGCTCCAACAGTTAGAATCCCAAATACCACTAACTCCTTAAAGGTCATACTGATAAGATGACGCTTCTCCAAGCCCAACATGCCATAAATTCCTAGTTCCTTGGAACGGTTCTTCATGACAAAACTATTGGCATAAAGGACGATAATGGCTGACGCAAGGGTGACGACAAACATACCAAATCCAAGAGTAGCTTGAATGGTTGATCCTCCACGGATTTCCGCAATCTTAGGATTAAAGGTTAGAGAGTAAAAGAGATAGGTGACAGTGACTGCCAAGAGAACAGCCAGCGCAAAAGGATAGTAGAGTTTGCGGTTTTTAATCAAGTTCGATACCGCTAACTTATTGGTTAATCGAAACATACTAATTCACCTCGCTTGCCATGACAGTCAAGGTATCAGAGATTTCTTGGAACATCTGACGCTCTGTTTTCTCTCCACGGTAGATTTGATTGTAAAGAATGCCGTCTTTGATAAAGAGTACACGTTTAGCTCTGCTAGCTGCTGCTGTTGAGTGGGTTACCATGAGAATGGTTTGGCCGCGCTCATTGATTTCATCAAAAACATCAAGTAAGGCTGCAGATGATTTGGAGTCAAGGGCCCCTGTTGGCTCATCCGCAAGGAGAATTTCAGGTTCTGTGATGATGGCGCGGGCTACTGCTACACGCTGTTTCTGACCACCAGAAATCTCGTAAGGGTATTTCTCTTGCAATTGGTTGATACCAAGATTCTCAGCTGTCACCACCAATTTCTTCATCATCTCCGTAATAGGTCTTCTTGACAAGACAAGCGGAAGCAAGATATTATCCTTAACAGACAGAGTATCTAGCAAATTAAAGTCTTGGAAGACAAAGCCCAACTTTTCACGACGGAAGCTAGAAGCCTGTGAATTTTTAATGGTTGCGGTATCAGTTCCATTCAAGTAAACCTGACCACGACTTGGTTTATCCAGCATAGCTAGGATATTGAGGAGAGTTGATTTACCAGAACCAGACTCACCCATGATAGCAACGTAGTCACCCTTTTCAACGGTAAAGTGAATATCCTTGAGGGCTTCTACTTGGTTGCCCTGAAAACGAGTTTTATAAATTTTTTGAACGTGTTTTACATCTAAAAGTGTCATGAGAATCTCCTTTCTTAATATCCCATTAAATGAAATGTAGCTTGCATCATAGCACATCCCAGCTGAACGCGCTCGATATCTTTGTGGCTTGGTTTTCTTGTTTTCTTCTGTAAGATTTGTTTCATGATGTTACTCCTTTGTTCTTTATGAGTCTAGTTTACATCAAAAAAAGACTGCTTGCCATAACATAACCTTACAAAAGAGACTTTAATCTTACATTTTTGTAAGATTGAAGTAAATGTAGGCAAAATTACTTAGAAAATGATTTGATTTCCTATTTTTAAAATTGTAAAATATAAGTATGAAAAGGCTTACTTTGGAAAAGGGGAGGCGGGAACAATCACTTGAGTAAACTCACCACTATGAAACACCATTAAATTGAACACTTGCAAGTCGTTCAACCTATAAGGAAAGAAGGTGCGCTTTAATGAAACATAAAGAACATATACTCATCGGAATTCTCTATCTCCTCTCTCCATTCATCGGTCAGCTCTTAGTTGAAAAAACATACTTTATCGGTACAGAATTTACAGCTACTGCTTATGCTATTTGCTGGCTATCAGTTGTTATCAGCATCCATCATTTTTCAAAAAATGTATTGTCTCAGCATGAAAAATCAGATTAAAAAACTGAGTTTAAAATAATATTTTTAGTTTGTAGAAGAAGCTGGGAAAATCTTATTAAAAGTAAAAAAGCTTTAAATCAAGCGGTTTAGACTATTGATTTAAAGCTTTTTGCTTATTCCAAATCTTCTGTAGAACCTCACCAAAACCAGCCTTCATTATCGTCAATGGCTTGGGCTTCTTTGCGTTTACGTGGGCCTGTTCCGTACATTTCTGCTTCGATTTCTTCCTTGGTTGGCATGATAGAAGCTAGGATGATATAGATAATCACGCCAAGTCCAAAGTTTGCGACTGTAAAAATAGCAAACAAGAAACGAACAAGGGTAACATCAAAGTTCCACTTGTCTGACAAACCTGCCAGAACTCCTGAAATCATGCGATTTCGTCTCATTTTATAAAATTTACTGTTCATGATATTTCCTCTTTCTGCTAGGTTAGACATAGTATACCACGGGTAGGCTCGACTTTCATCAGTCCTCAGGCTGATTTACTAGTAGCAATTTACCTCGACAAAGTCCACAGCGATAGCGTTTGGTATCAATCCTACGCTTACGCTTATAAGTTTGCTGGCAGAATTGGCACCGATAGAGCTTGATTGTCTTGGAGTTGCTATTTGGCAAGGTTGGTACAAAGCGTAATCCATCCACTGCTTTCAAAAGTTCTTTAAAATCCCGATCCTTGTGTTGATAGCCCTTCCCTTGAAAATAGAGGTGATAATGACAGAGTTCATGTCGGACAATTTTTCTAAAAACGTCCAACCCCAGTTCCTGATAAACCTTGGGATTAAAATCCAAATGCCCATCTTTTGGGAAAAATCGCCCACCTGTCGAACGTAGACGCCTATTCCACTGAACATGATGGATAAAAGGTCTGCCGAAGTCTTCTAGCGAAACTTGCTTGACGTAATCAGTCAGTTTCATTTGGAGCGAGGAGCGACAGATTGACTTTTTCACGTTCAGTATCAATTTTCTTGACCCAAACAGTCACCAAATCTCCGACTGACACCACTTGGCTTGGGTGTTTGATAAATTTGCGACTCATATGGGAAATATGAATCAAGCCGTCCTCGTGAATCCCGATATCAACGAAGGCACCGAAGTCAACGACATTACGCACAACACCTTCTAGCTTCTGGCCTACCACTAAGTCTTTGATATCTAGGACATCTTGGCGAAGCACAGGTGCATCAAAGGAATCACGGAAATCTCGACCTGGTTTGAGAAGATCTGCAATGATATCTTTAAGAGTTTCTGGACCAAGGTCTAGCTCTTGCGCCATTTCCTTGGCTGAAAGCGACTTGAGTTTACTTTGGGCTTCTTCATTCAAGTCTGTAATGTCCAAAAGTTTGAAAAGTTCCTTAACGGCAGCGTAATTTTCTGGGTGAACTCCTGTATTATCAAGGATATTGCTACTTTCAGGGATACGAAGGAAACCAGCAGCCTGTTCGAAGGCCTTGGCCCCCAGACGCGGAACTTTCTTGATTTGAGCGCGTGAAGTGATTTTTCCTTCTTCCTCACGGTATTTGACAATATTTTCAGAAATGGTTTTATTGAGTCCAGCTACGTGTGAAAGAAGAGCTGGACTGGCCGTATTGACATTGACACCGACTTGGTTTACCACTGTATCGACAACAAAGTCCAGACTCTCAGACAATTTCTTCTGGCTGACATCGTGCTGATACTGTCCGACACCGATTGACTTAGGATCGATTTTAACCAATTCCGCAAGAGGATCTTGCAAACGACGGGCGATAGAAATAGCCGAACGCTTTTCAACGGTCAAGTCTGGGAACTCCTGACGAGCAAGTTCGCTGGCAGAATAGACAGAAGCACCACTTTCATTGACGATAACATAGCTGACTTCAGGGAAATCTTTCAGAACTTCCGCCACAAAGGCTTCACTTTCACGACTGGCAGTTCCATTTCCGATGGCAATAATTTCTACACTGTATTGACCAATCAAATCTGCCAAATCTTTCTTTGCTTCTTCGATTTGACGGGCTGATGCTGGTTTAACAGGATAAATAACCTGAGTCGTTAGCATTTTTCCTGTTGCATCCACGACAGCTAGCTTGGCACCTGTACGAAAGGCAGGGTCAAATCCAAGAACCACGCGCCCTTTCAGAGGAGCAACCAATAGGAGATTGTGTAGGTTGTCCGAAAAGAGTTGAATAGCTCCCTCTTCTGCCTTTTCAGTTAATTCTGTACGAATACGTCGTTCGATAGCAGGCAAAACTTTTTTCTTAACGGATTGTTGAACAACTTCATTAATATAGGTATTTTTTACCTTGAAACGAGCTGCAAAGAAGGCAAGGATACGGTCCGTCGCATGTTCAAAACCAACCTTCAAGACACCTAGCTTCTCCCCACGATTAAGGGCTAAGGTACGATAACCCTGCATATTTCCAACTGTCTCAGAAAAATCATAGTAAATTTGAAAAACCTGCTTTTCATCAAGACTTTCATCCTTGACTTGAGAAATGAGTTTAGAGTGTCTCAGAACCTCCTGATAAGTCATGGAACGCAAGGTCACATCTTCCGATAAGGCTTCTACCAAGATATCAACTGCACCAGCCAAGGCTTCCTTACCAGTCGCAAATCCTTCACAGACAAACTTTTCAGCCTCTTTTTCTAAGTCCGCTACATTTTGCAAAATCAAGCGAGCAAGTGGGAAAAGTCCGGCTTCACGTGCAATGGTTGCCTTGGTCCGACGTTTTTCCTTGTATGGAAGGTAGAGTTCTTCTACATCTGCTAGTTTTTCGGCAGCTAAGATAGCTTCTTCCAACTCCTTGGTCAACTTGCCTTGTTCTTGAATCTTCGCCAAGACAGCTTCCTTGCGGTCATTGAGATTGGTCAGACTTTTATCCAAGTCGATAATGGCCTTAATCGTCACCTCATCCAGACTACCAGTCATGTCCTTGCGATAACGCGCGATAAAGGGAATAGTCGCCCCTTCGGCAGTCAAACTTAGAACAGTATCAATTTGCTTTAACGTCACTCCCAAATCTTGGGAGATTTTTTCATATTTTTTATCCATGAATCTATTATACCACAAGCTAAACGTTTCAAATTAGCTCTTACAGTATTTAAAAACAATATGTGGGGAATAGATTTATATGCTATAGCGCAATAACTTGTACTTAAAGAGCATTGCCACCTTTTTTTAACCAATCCATGACATCAAAAGTATTTAATGGATCTGGCATAATAGCTAGTTCTGAAAGATGTTCCTGACCTGGAATAACACATTGACTTTTTAAATTTTTATATGGACGATTGACTAAAATTAATTTATTAGAATAGGGAAGATTATCCATCTTACTTAAAATTTCTTCACTAGCTGAATCTTTATTATCAAATTTAAAATAAAGATTATCCCAATTTATACGTTTTTTTCTTTTTTCCCACTTAGTCCGTGCTTCTTCAATACTAGAATAATGTAAAAAGTGAATATCTATATCTCCTAAGTGCCCCAAAGGATAAACTTCATGAGTCCAGCTCGGTGAAATAAGTTCCTCTTCGAAAACAAGTTCTTGTTCCATATAGTAACGAAAATCCTTTGTAAGTTTATAATAATCATCAGGGAGAATAAATAAACCAACAAAAGGTGTTCTATATTGAAAACCAAGTTGTTTATAAATTAATCCGCCGACACAATTATTACTTATAATGGTAAAATCTAATCTTTCAAGATCAAGAAAAGGGAAAATTCCTTTCTCTGCAGCTATCAACTTATGATAAACAATTTCAGAATCTAAATGTTCACCGTCATTTTTTAACCAAGCACTAAAATTTGCTAATTCTTGAATATACTGTTTTTTCGCTATTTCTATATCATAGTCTTCTAAGACAGAGCAATCTTTGATTCTATTTTCATAATTTTCTAATATGATTTTGTAGGAGTCTTTTAGAGGTTTAGCATCTACAACAGGTTTATAGATATATGTCGGGAAATTAATATAGGTTGCAGTTTTAGAGTGAATATAAAGTCTCCAAATAAGGTTGTTTATATCAAATTGATTTATTTTTCGTAAAAGCTTACTATTGAATAATTTTCCAAATAATGAGCAATATTGTTTTCTAATTCGATGATCTGTATCATCCATCTTTTGCAAAACTTGAACATTCGTTAAATTTTCTGTCAACCAATTATCCCCCCAAGGATAAAAGTAAAATACTCCATCATTCAAATCAGCAAAATTACCAAGAACCACATCAGAATCAGATAATCTTATCGCATGATACATCTTTTCAAATGTCCAATCAAATAATGAATCATTTGAAGATAGAAACGTAATATAATCTCCTGTAATCATATCAGACAACTCAGCAAAAGAATTCTCATCTATAATCTTAATATTAAATGATAGATCCATCTGTTGGCTAATGGAAACTATTTCCTCTGTAGATTGATTTACAATAATAACCTCTATATCTTTTAATGTTTGTCTTTCCACTATTGACAAAGACTCTAATAAACTATTTCTGTCTCCTTGATGTAACAAAACAACACTAATTGAGTAAGTCAATTTGACTACCTCCCATAATTTTCTGCTAATGATTTTCTTTTTATTTTAATTATAGCATAAAAAATTTGGTGTTTACAAATGCTTGCCGTTGCTTGTTGATAGTTTATTTTCATAATTATCTTTGCCCGTATCATTGAGAAGGTTGCAATTTAATTCTAATAGTTTACAGAAAGACTAGTGATTAATTTCACTGTTTTTATTTTTACCAAACGCTTTATAAAGGTATTTGTTGAAGTTAACGAATCAATTTTCAGAGCAAATAAAAAATCGCAAGCCTGAGCCTGCGGTGGGGATAATCTTTTTTGAAATTTTGAAACAAAAAAGGAGCATTTAAGCTCCCCCCTTTGAAATAACGGACACTTGGCTGGTCGGTGTACCCAGCATCTCAGATACCTTTTTCAAGGTGCGGCAGGAACCTTTCTGCCCTCAAATGTCTTGCGTTAATGTTATTCTAGCACCATCTACTTTTTTTGTCAAACTTTCTCAATCTACCAGACTTAATCAGGATTTATAAAGCTCTATTATTCGTTAAATACTCAATTTTAACTTTTCCCTTTTCCTCAAAATAATAGTATAATAGAGGTAGAATTTAGAATCGAGGTACACCTATGGCTGTAAAATTTACAAAACGAGACGACTTGGACAAGATGTTTGAAGAGTTTGCGAAACTCCCTGATTTGAAGCAGGTCACTTTCCCTGATGACAAAGAGAAAAAAGCCAAAGCAGAAAAGAAAAACTAGATGACTGCTTTCCAACAACTCCCGTCTAGTGTGCTTCAGACTGGGGCTATTTTTCTCTCTATAATCATTGAAGCCCTACCCTTCGTTCTGATAGGAAGTATTGTCTCAGGGTTGATTGAGGTCTATATCACACCTGACAAGGTTTATCATTTTCTCCCTCGAAATCGTTGGGGGAGAATCTTTTTTGGGACCTTCGTTGGGATACTTTTCCCTTCTTGCGAATGTGGAATCGTCCCCATTATCAATCGTTTTCTGGAAAAGAAGGTCCCCAGTTACACGGCCGTTCCTTTTCTTGTAACAGCACCTGTTATCAATCCCATTGTTCTCTTTGCGACCTATTCTGCCTTTGGCAACTCCTTCCATATCGCCCTATTACGAGCTCTGGGTTCCATTCTTGTGGCTGTGATACTTGGGATTTTTCTAGGATTTTTCTGGCAAGAACCGATTCAAAAAGAAAATCGGTTGGCCTGTCATGAACATGATTTTTCTCACTTGACCCCTGCAAAAAAAGTTTTTCAGGTTTTTGTGCAAGCAATTGATGAATTTTTTGATACGGGGCGTTATTTGGTATTTGGCTGTCTCTTTGCCTCTGTTATACAGGTTTATGTTCCGACTCGGATTCTGACCTCTATCAGTGCGACTCCTCTTTTTGCCATCCTGCTCTTGATGCTTTTGGCCTTTCTTCTCTCTCTCTGCAGTGAGGCGGATGCCTTTATCGGGGCTTCTCTTCTCTCAAGTTTCGGATTAGCACCAGTTCTGGCCTTTCTCGTCATTGGCCCAATGCTGGATATCAAAAATATTCTCATGATGAAAAATTACTTGAAAGCACGATTTATCAGTCACTTCATTACGATTGTGACTCTCGCCGTCTTAGTTTATTCTCTCTTGATTGGAGTCATCCTATGATTCGATTTTTAGTTTTAGCTGGCTATTTTGAATTGACCATTTATCTCCATCTGTCGGGCAAGTTAAACCAGTACATCAACATGCACTATTCCTATCTGGCCTATATTTCCATGGTACTTTCCTTTATTTTGGCTATTGTTCAATTGTATATCTGGATGAAGCAAGTCAAAACCCACAGTCATCTGAACAGTCGATTGGCCAAGGTGACGAGTATTGCTCTTCTGGCTATTCCGATTGTCGTTGGTTTAACTTTCCCAACTGTTAGCTTGGATTCTCAGACTGTTTCTGCTAAAGGTTATCATTTTCCGCTATCAGAAGGAATAGATCAAGCCATTCAAACCAGTGAAGGGACGACAAGCCAATATTTGAAACCAGATACCAGTTCTTATTTCTCAAAAACAGCCTATGAAAAGGAAATGAGAACGGCGGCGGATAAATACTTGTCCCAAGATAGCATTCTCATCACGAATGAAAACTATATGGAAGTCATGGAAGCCATCTACGACTATCCAGATGAGTTTGAGGGTAAGACAGTCCAGTTCACAGGCTTCGTCTACAATGACCCCAGTCATGCCAATAGCCAATTTTTATTCCGCTTCGGCATTATTCACTGTATCGCAGATTCTGGTGTTTATGGATTGCTGACCAAGGGAAATACCCGTCAGTATGAGAATAACACCTGGATAACAGCCAAAGGAAAACTGGTCAATCACTACCATAAAGAACTCAAACAAAATCTCCCAACCTTAGAAATCGATAGCTTTACCAAAGTCGATAAACCAGAAAATCCCTATGTGTATCGAGTGTTTTAAAAAGCAAACCAAGTTCATAAAAAACGAACAAGTTCTCTTCTGAATGACAGAAAAAGAGGGCTCTTTGTCAACTGTAGTGGGTTGAAGAAAAGCTAATATCTAGAAAGGACAAATTTCGTCCTTTCTTTTTTGATA
>NZ_CAMHZQ010000020.1 GCF_946190275.1 Streptococcus mitis
CAACAAGCCCTCAAGTATTGGGCAGGAACACAAGCGCAGTACGATGCCCTTCCAACCAAAGATCCTAACACGATTTACGATATTTTTAAGCAGGTGTAGTTATGAAAGATAGAGTAAGAATCATGTTAGGCAATCAGGAAATCGTAAAAAGGTACCTTGGAAATCAACTTTTATGGAATAGCGTACCTGAACTTTTTGAAACGTTATTGGGTAATGGGGCGGTTTTTATGGTGTATGATGACGGAATTCTTTTTACAATGCCTAGAAAGATAAAGAGCTATTCTGAAATCAAAGGCGTGAGGGTAGGCAGACAAAAAGTACCTTTTATCTTTAAAAGTGAACGTTTTAAGAAAGATTTAGTTTTTTCAAAGTATATCTTTATCAGCGATAAAGAAGCAGGTCTTAAGGCATATCTTGGGCTTGATAAGCGGACGCTTATCAGTGGCGAAGATATCGGATTTTACGTATAAAAGAAAGGAAATGTAACATGACACAATTTAATGAATTTATCATCGCTTTTGCGACAGGCTTTTTAGCAGTAGCAATAGGCAGTATTGTAAAGGCAGTGAAAGAGTACCTTTTGCGAAAAGGTGGAGAAAAAGCTTTAAAAATCGCTGAAATTCTAGCTAAAAATGCAGTACACGCAGTTGAGCAAGTAGCTACTGAAACAGGCTACAAAGGTGATGAAAAGCTGGAGCAAGCTAAAGTACATATGCTTGCAGAGCTTAAAAAGTACAATGTCACTATGACGGATAAAGAGCTTGAAGTGTTTGTAGAGTCAGCAGTGAAGCAGATGAACGACGCTTGGAAAGGGGAATAGTTATGACAGTAAACATTGAAACAGCTATTGCATGGATGCGCGCTCGTGAAGGACAAGTGAGCTACAGTATGGATGACCGTAACGGTCCCGATAGTTACGACTGTTCATCCTCTATTTATTATGCTCTACGTGACGGTGGAGCCTCCTCAGCAGGTTGGGCAGTAAATACTGAATATGAACACCAATGGTTGATGGATAATGGATATACGCTTATTGCCGAGAACACCCCTTGGGATGCTCAACGTGGTGATATCTTCATCTGGGGACGTCGTGGATATTCAAGTGGCGCTGGTGGACATACTGGCATGTTTGTGGATGAAAACAACATCATCCATTGTAACTACCGCTTTGATGGAATCACTGTGAATGACCACGATGATATTTGGATGTACGCAGGTCGTCCATATTACTACGTATACCGTTTGACAAACCCAGACGCTGTGACTGTACAGTTGAAGACTGGCTGGAACAGTGACGCTAAAGGATATTGGTTCGTACGTGATAATGGATCTTATCCAACAAGTGAATTCGAATACGTTGAGCAAAACAAAGCATGGTTCTACTTCGATGAGAACGGATATATGGTTGCTGAGGACTGGGTAAAACATACTGATGGTAAATGGTATTGGTTTGACAAAGACGGTTACATGGCTATTAATTGGAAGAAAATCGATGGTAAGTGGTATTTCTTCAATCGTGATGGTGCGATGCAAATTGGCTGGGTTAAATACTACGATAACTGGTATTACCTAGATGCTGTCAATGGTGATATGAAGTCTGATGCATTTATTCGTTACAACGATGGATGGTACTTGCTTCGTGAGGATGGACGTCTTGAAGAGAAACCAGCCTTTAAGGTTGAACCAGATGGCTTGATTACTACTAAATAATTTTAAAAAATAAAATGAAAGGAAAACTTTTCTAAAATGGTATCTACCGCAGGCTCAGGCTTGCGGTTTTTTTGTTTTGCAAAAATAAAAACAGTGAAATTACTCACTGATCCTTTTGTAAACTACTAGAATTAAATTGTAACCTTCTCAACTATACGGGCAAAGGTGGGTATGAAAATGAATACGAAGATGAATACGATTTAAAAAAATGATAGCAATTAATGAAAATGATTTTAATGAAAAATAAGTAAAAACTCAACTATTGACAACCAATGATAACTATTTGTAAACGTTTTTCACTTATACCATAAATAGTACATAGCTTGCTAATGGTTTGAAATCAGTGGGTTTCTAGCGTGTTAAGTAAAAGTGAATACGAAATTGAATACGACACTACTTTTAGCTGGAGCGGATGAAATCCATGAGCTGATTAACGACTTCAACACGTTGATTATCGTTGATGTGGGTATACATATCAAGGGTAGTTTGAACATTATTATGACCTAATCTGTCCGAAATAATTTTGGCTGTAACACCAGCTTCAAACAGGAGAGAAGCGTGTGTATGTCTAAACCCGTGAGGCGAAATTTTTTTAAGATTATTGTGTTTACGAAAGAATCTTAAAAGTTTCACTTTCATAGTTGCAGCTAAAAGCCATCCCCCGCCATTGTTCGTAAAAATATAATTCGAATCATGTTTATAAGGCACACCAGCCTGGAAATATTCTTTTATTTGCTGTCGTTTCCAGAGTTTCAAAACATTCAGAGTTTCATCATCTAAGGTGATAACCCTCTTACTCCTTTTGGTTTTAGGATCCTGAACAGTTTGTTTTTTACCAATTACGACAGCTGTCCGAGAAATGCTTAACCGTTTATTTTCAAAGTCAACATCTGACCACATGAGGCCGATTGCTTCTCCAGTTCTCAATCCAGAAAAAGCGAGTAAGTGAAAAAAGGTATAGTCTACTGGCTTACAATTTGCTTTGTAAACTTTAAGGAACTCGGTTAGTTCCTGTTTGCTATAGTAGTTCTCTTTGGCCTTTAAGGGCCTATTTTTAGGCTTGATAATCTTGTCTAATGGATTTGACTTAATGATATCAATAGAAGTGGCATACTTAAAAATACGGCTAATAACAGAGTAGTAATTGGAATAGAGGACATAGCGATTACTTAACTTTATAGCAACCTTCTGACAATAAGCTACACTGATCTGCTGGATTTTCATATCTGTAAAATACAAGTCAATCATAACATCAAGTTTTTTCTTAACGTTCTGATAGGTTGTTGGTTTTACAGTGCTTTTATAGCTATCAAGCCATAACTCAGCGACTTCGGCGAAAGTAGGGTTCTGGAAATCTTCATTGTTTGAAAAACCATTCTCTTCAACATCTAAGAGAAGGTCACGTTCGGCTGCTTTAGCTTCTTTAATGGTTTTAAACCCACGTCGTGTTGTGCGCTTTTCTTTTCCAGTAGCAGGGTCTATGCCCAGGTATGTTTGAAAGAGATATCTAGTCTCTCCTTTTTTTGTAACGTATTTTTTTATCATAAAAAAGTCCTTTCTTTTCGATTGCTTGCCCGCATAGTTGAAAAAGTGTAGAACTTATGATAAACTATAGTTGTATTTTTTTATCATCTTTTCCATTGCTTGCTTGATGGAAAATTGAATCCTCACACTCAGAAGTTTGCCGACCGAGAGTGTGGGGATTTTTTTTGAGTTGTTTCCAAAATGGAAACAGTTGGTTTTTATTCTAGACCTGAGCTGACTTTAGAAGTCAACAAGAAAGATCCGTCGTCTTGTTTTGAAAACGAAAGAATAACACTCTTGTATTTGCTACCAGTAGAAGTATATGATACTGTCTTGCTGTCGTGGTCATTTACTGAACTAGTTGTTACATTGTTAGGTTCTCCGTGAACACTAGCAACGTCATCGTAGTTAGTTCCACCAGCTCCATAGTTGATAATATCGCCAACTTGAAGCGCATCAAACTGTTCTTTTGTCCAGTTAAATTTAGCATCTTCTTCTTTTTGAGATGATTCGATAGAAGAACTTACAGAGCTAACAGTCTCTTCAACGTTTTTACCTAGTTCTTTCAATGATTTAGCGTACATTGCTTGAGTTACTAATACAATAGCAATAGACACGACTGCTAGAACCGTCCCAATAATAGCTAGTGTCTTTGGTCTTTTTCTGTTTACTGCAAAACCAATTAAACCGAAGATAAGAGCTAAAATAGCTAGAATGAATGAAAAATTATTGATGATAGGCATCCATGAGCCAAGTAGAGCCAGCGCTCCAAAAATAATAGCTAAAATACCTAAAACTTTGCGTTCTTGTTTCATAATGAAACCTCTCTATCAGCTTTTAGTGTGGATCAGTTGTTGCACATATTTATTTTAATTTTCTCTGTATATACTCACGACTTCGCCGATAGTTCGGACGTCGTTGCTTTCGTCTAGGTGTATATCTTCATAATCTGGATTCAAGCTTTCAAGATATCCCTGACGTAGTTTCTTAACATAGTTAGCACCGTCTACTTGGAAGATACCGATAGTGTTATAGTCAACTTGAGGTGTATTCTTGATAAATAGGTAGTCACCATTCTTTATCTTTGGCTCCATAGAGTTGCCGACGACATAAGCGATAGCGTCGTAGTCGTCTGGTATTTCATCCTCATAGAATGAAACTTCCATATCTAAATCATCGTCCTGCATCGAACCACTGCCAGCTGAGACAACCCCAGTAACACGTCGGTAAGTAGTCTGTCTGTAGTCGTCCAGTCTGATGATTTTCTCCGATACTTCGTTTATCTTCGTTTCTTCTTCGTTCCTCTGCTCTTTTAGTTGCCTCTCGGCATAGGTAACTACTTTCTTTTGTCTATCATCTTCTAACTGATCGTAGATGGTTTGGATGGAGGAAGTATTAGAAGAGGGGTCATCGACCATAGAATTATTAGTTACAAATCTAGGATCTAATACAGATTTAGGTACTCCAAAAAAATCTGCAATTTTTTGAACATTACCAGGGATTGGCAAAGAAGTTCCTTTTACATACCCTGTCAATGTGCTAGGCGGTATTCCTGTCGCTCGAGATAGCTCAGCTTGTTTACAATTTCTATCAGATAAAATTGAGTTAAGATTTGCGGAAAAGACTTTCATATCCTCTTTATCTTGAGGAGTTAATTTCCCTCGTCCTCTTGCCATGTTTTTTTCTCCTATCTTCTTTACTATATAATACCGTTTATTTTCGATTTTGTAAATAAAAAATTCGAAAAAATTACGAAAAAAATCTAAAAAACTATTGACGTACGATTTAAATCGTAGTATGATATAATCAAGCTTAAGGGAAAGGGGGTGAGGAAATGAGACCAAGACGATATCCGTATAGTTTCAAACCAAATCTGATGAACATTTTAGATAGTCGCTTCTATACACGGCTAATTGTTGAAACAGAGGATGGAGCAAAAAAAATAGCAGAAGTCACACTAGATGATGTAACTCCTGCTGCAGGATATACCGTAAGGCTAAGACCTAAATATGACTAGCCTTTAGGAGGGAATGGGTCTTTACCGTGGCTGTCACGGCTTTGAATTTTCCCATCTTTGCCATGAATGATTAGTTCGGAATCTTGATTTCGTGAAATCTGTCTAGCAATATTTGTAGCTTCACTCTTTGTAGTAGTATGAACAGTTGCTCTTGAATTGCCAGCACCTTTCACGTTCCAACCACCATTTTTGGCAGGGACAACATGCTGATTTTTGCCCATGATTAAATCTCCTTTCTATTGGAATTTTGACTAAAACGGGAGAGGTCTTAGTCAAGAATGATTATAGCATAATCTAAATTAAATAACAATATGTAGTGTTTTTATATGTTTGAAACACAATATATTGGGAAAGGAACAATGTATGTGGAAGAAGTTTAAGCATTTGTTGATTGAAAAAGGGATGACACAGAAGGCATTAGCTGAAAAAGCTGGTATCAGTCCAAATACAATCAGAAATATTAAAACCGAGCGTATTTCTTTTAAGAATATGTGCAAAATCGCTGATGCACTGGAAGTCAGCTTGGATGAATTAAGATAAGGAGGTGGGAATGTGCCAAAAATGACATTAAGAGCAATAAGAACAAACTATAACTTATCTGCAAAAGAAGTTGCAAATAAACTGAACATTCATCAACAAACACTGTTGAAGTATGAGCATGATAGTTCAAAAATTCCAATGGATCTTTTAGACAAACTTGCTCGACTATACAATGTCGAAAAGGATTTTATTTTTTTAGGCAAAAAATACGAATTAAATCATAGTTTAGGAGAGGTATGAAAGAAACAATAAACGAATTTCTAAAATTCAGAAGCCAATTTACAAAACGAGAATGGTTTGAAATTAACCAAGTTGTCGAAGCTCGTTTAAATGAAAAAGCCGACCAGTTGAAACTGGACGACTTAGATTTAGAAATCATTTCTAAAAGACTAGAAAAAGTTATCTAGAAACGATTTGAATAAAGATTGGATGGATACGATAGTCAGCACCACGATAGTGAATGTAGATATAATCCTGATGGTACATCGAGTTTGCTTCAGGTTTAGAAATTGGTGAGTAGAGTTCTGCATTTTCTTCCCACCAAATGTAAGGACTAGCCATATTTGGTCCCATTACACAATCGTCGTCGGCTGATAGGTTCACCCAATTTCCGCAAAGACATGCGTGAATTTCAGTCATAATATTACCTCCTTTCTGCTTACATTATAGCAGAAAAAGAGGGAAGGATAAGAAGATTGAGTAGAATAAAAAAGCACCTAACAGGAGTCAGGCGCATACTTAAATAATTAAAATCATTATATCACAAAAATGCTTGCCCGCATAGTTGAGAGGATGTAAAAAAATGGAAGGTATAACGCTACAATTACGATTGGACGGCGAAAGTGCTGAATTGTTCACAAACCAATTACTGACCTTTGCTGAGAAGCAGGTCAAGGAGCAGTTAGAGAATGATCGCATGCCAATCAATCAACAAGCTTTGATGAAGAAGTTCGGCTTCACTCATGGCTATGTTAAGCAGTTAGAACGCAAAGGATTAAGATTTCGTAAGCAAGGGAAAGATATTATGTACGATATCAATGATGTTTATGAGATTTTGGAGTTGGAGAAAGAAGTACGAAAATTAAGAGCATAAGGAGATAAAAATGTTTGAACCACCGATTTTAGACCAGCTGATGGGTGTTGGAGCTCTGCTGATTGGATTTGCAGGGGCTTGCCGTCATATCAAATTGCAGGAACAACGCAAGGAAGAAGAGAGACGAGAAGAGCAAGAATTTGCGTCTATGATTATCCAAGGTTATAACCATGCATACGAACGTGGTAGAGAGGCAGAACGCCAACAAATCCGCAAGAATATCCGTCGTCCATTTCCTGGATTTACCTATGACAACGAACCGCCTGTAGGCTTGCGCCCAGAACCTCTGGCATTACCAGAACCACGGAGAGTACAATATGCAAATCGTATGGGATAGACAAGCGTGGGATTTATCCACTTGCAAGCGTAGAGAGAAGATGCGTGACTTAGAAATGATGGCGCATATGCAACATGAAATCGATGATCTCAAGAAACGATTGCAACAAGAACAATCTTTAAGAAAAAGATTAGAAGCAGAGAATTTCCAACTAAAACTAAGGAGGAAATGATGTACTTATGGAAATGTACGTGCGCTGATTGTGGACGTGAGTTTGATTGGTATGATAACTATCCACCTCTTGAATGTGTTAAGTGTGGGAGTGTGGAAATCAAAAATGAATTTAAAGGAAGGGCGTATGACTGATGGATTTACACCATAAAGGGAAGTCGTTTCTCAGAGCAGAAGTGACTGAGGAACAGAAAGAATTTGTAAAATTACTAGCTGACATCAAAGGGATTCCAACTCAAGAATTTCTTGGACAAGTTGTTGCAATTTTTGTGGAAAACAACAGACAACTAATTGATAAATATCAAAATGATTTGAAGGCATTGGTCGAAGATGCAAGTTCAAACGTGAACATGAACGTGTAAGGAGAGAAGAAATGACTCAAGCGGAACGAATTAGGGAATATTATAGAGACTACCCTACTGCCTCATACGATGAAGTCGCTGAGGCTATCAACACGACAAATAGTATAGTGAGAGCGAATGTATCTAAAGATATGAAGGCAGGTAGATGCGTCCGCTTGGAAGATAAGTCTATTGACTACTCACCTTACTTTAGCAAAACAGAGGAACTCATTGAACTAGTTGATTGGAAGAACGACAACAGACGTGAGTGGGTAGAAATGCTGACGAGAGCAGCGGAGAAAGAAACAGACAGCAACGTTATGCGTTTGCTGATTAAAGAAGCAAATAAATTGATGAAAGAGGTAACCAAGTAATGGCAACACTTTATGAACTAACAGGAACCTTTAAACGGATAAATGATACGGAAGGGTTAGACGAAGAAACGAAGGCTGACACACTGGAATCAATTGATTGGACTGAGCAGTTTGAAGAAAAGGTCGAAAATACTGCTAAGGTTATCAAAAATAAAGAAGCTAGCAAAAAGCTAATCAAAGAAGAAATTGATCGTCTGACTGCTCGTTATAAATCATTAGATAATGATGTTGTATGGCTTAAAAAAAGCATGCAAGAAGCATTTGAAATTACAGGGCATGAAAAAGTTAAGGGTTTACTTTTTACTGTTTACATGGGTAAAAATCAACCTTCAGTCGTTGTAGATGAGGATTTGCTACCTAAGAAATATTTTGTGCAGAAACTAACTCCAGATAAAACAACTATCAAGGAATTGCTGAATGCAGGTAAAAAGGTCAAGGGTGCTACCTTGCAAGAAAGTAGAAGTTTGAGGATTAAATAATGGAATTGGTAAACAAAACACGAGTAACGGATTCGCTAGCAGTTGTGATTGGACCAAAATCAATTGAAGTACTTGTTACAGAAGGATTTCTATTCGATGTTGCTATTCGTTTTGTGAAAGTAGACGAAACAAGTCTTGATCAAGGAAATGAAAAACCAGTATTCGCTCCAGAGTACAAGCTGGTCACAGTCGCTAAATACAAAGAAAAAACTATCTTTGAATCGGAAGAAGATATTCGAAAATTCGAGAAGCAAGCAAAAGAAGTTAAATCGCTATTTGCCTTTGCAAAAGCAAATAAACAAAATTGGTTTAACACTGCCCTTTATCCAGGAGTGCTGACTGAGAAAGTTGGTGTTTGATGAAAATTTTAGCTATTGACCCAAGTAGCAATAAGATTGAAACTTCAACAACAGGGATTGTCTTATTAGACAATGCGAGATTAGTCGATAGTTGGGTAGCTTCTTATGGTATGCGAGGTTTCGCAGATTGGTTCCATGAAATTGGAACGAGCCTTGAGTTCGATGTAGTGATTGTTGAAGAATTTAGAGCAAGAGATAACGACAAATCGAAAGATAATAGCGTAGCAGAAACTATCGCTTATATCCAGTTGTGTTATCCAGAAGCTATTCTTCAATTCAATGCAGGATATAAGTCGGATATTCCAGACGATCTTTTAAAAATCTTAGGTCTTTGGAAGTTTGAGAAAAGCCATCATCAGGATATTCGAGCAGCAGCAAGACTAGGTCTATTTTGGGCAATGAGAAATGATATTGAAGAAGTGGTTCATGATATCGGAAAGGTGGTGAGTGAGTATCACAATAACGCTAAGAAAGTGGCAAGCTGAAGCAGTAAAGAGAAGTGAACATTTATCAAACGGAATTTTTCTTGAGGCTTTAGGGGGCAGAGGCAAAACTATCTGTGCGCTTGCTATCGCCAAGCATAAGAAAGCTAAAAAAATCATCATCACAAACAATAGATTAGCAATCCTAAATGGCTGGATTGATGCAGTCAAGTTTATGAACTTTGATGAAGATGTTGAAATTATCATCCAAACAGATAGATATTTTCAGAACCAAGTCAAAAAGGGGCATAAATTATCCTGTGACGTGCTGATAATAGATGAGTGGCAGAATATGTCGTCCGATAAGCAAGTGGCCTTATATCGTAAAATAAAACGGAAATACACGATAGGTCTTTCAGCAACGCCGATCCGAAAAAAAGGACAAAATTTTTATCCACTTGAAAAAACAGTATTTGGATGGGCGACACCTAATAACAAGTTTGATTGGCAAAAGACTCATGGGAAAATGGTCTATGATCCATTTAGCTACTCAAAGGAAAAGTGGGAAGATTTCAGAGACTATGAAAGTTATATCTCGAACTTGCCTAATTTCTTCCGCTGGGAAGAAATCGAAGAAATCGAAAATGCAGTTGAGAATAACGGATTTGAAACAAAGTTTTATCCCGTGACAGTTGATCCAGGTAATCCCGAGAAACTGTCCGAGTTTAGAAAGTTAAATCTAGTAACAGTTGACGGCAAGACTGCCATGGCCAAGCAATCGTTTGGAAGAAAGACCTTTGAGCGTTACTTAAACCAAACGGGCGTAGCAGTCGATTTTCCAAAATTAAAACCAGTCAACGCTGATACACCACTATTGTTGAAATTAGATGGACTGATTGAACGAGCGCCACACGATATGCTGATTGTCAGCAAGTCTAAGCAAATTGTGAATGTTATTCGTGAGCGCCATCCTGAAGTTGGAATTTGGACAGGCGACATTCAAGAAGGACTTGATAATCAAGTGGTCGTTGCTACCAGTCAAGTGTTGGGTGTTGGAGTAGACGGCTTGCAACATAAATACCAAACCATTGTCGTACTAGATCCTGTCGAAGAAGGTTCTGGAGAGTATGATGATTATCGTCAACTGCTTTGGCGTATAACAGGAAGCCGTCAGCAGCATGATGTAAATGTAATTGAATTTTATTTTAAAGGAGTATAGAAAATGAAAGAATCAAAAAAATATATCGTATTTCGTGACAAAGAAACTGGCCAGTTTTTAACTGGGTGTAAAAGTAAGGGTACACTTGCTTTTGATGCAAAATTCACTGAAGATATTGAATCAGCAGCTATAACAAGCGTTGAGGCATTTGAGGATCAGAAAAAACAATATAAAGCTGTTGCTAAAGCAATGAAATGTGAAATCATTGTGGTAGATGCGACTTTTAAGCTGAATTATTTAAACGGCGAAGAAGTGAAAGCAGTCGAACGTAAAGAAGTGAAGCTTCCATCGCTAATTGATTTGATTGGTTCCTTATTTGAAGAGGGGGCGGAAGATTAATGTTTAAATTACCAGAAAACAAACCTCGAGTCCCACGGGACACACCTCGAAACTATTTCATTTATGGCGAAACCATGAGTGGCAAGTCTTATCTTGCGAATGAATTTCCAAATCCAATCATTTTGAATACGGACGGAAATGCTGAGGCAAACAGCGTACCAAGTATTCAGTTGGTAAATGAAAAAGACCAGACTGGAAAGATTACGAACTCAGTCATTAAGCAACTGGGAGAAATCCTTTTGGCCCTTCAAACTCAAAAACATTCGTACGAAACAGTCGTTGTTGATGTTATCGATGATGTGATTGAAATGATTAAAATTGCAGTTTGTGACGAATTGACACCAGCTGGCAAACCAAGGTTGAAATCATTGTCGGAGGTTCCATACGGAAAAGGATATGATTTCTTTAATCAAGCAGTCACTGAGTTGGTTATTGACTTGAAGGCTTTACCAATGAATGTAATTTATATCAGCCGTCAGATTTCAGAATATGATGACAACGGTAATGCAACCAAAGATAAACCAAGTTTGAAAGATAAGTACGTTAACCTTATTAATGGTAATTCGGACTTGATGATCCATACTGAAAAAATCGGTCGCAATTATAATCGTGAGGTTGACCGCAAACGTAAGACTTACTATGCAGACCAAGTTGATGATAAAGAAATTTTAAAAATCTTGACAACCATCCGTGGTGCAGTTGAGCCTGCACGAGTTAAGAAAACAGAAACGTCCAGAATTGAACCGACTGCCAAAGTAGAGAAGAACGAAGATGCAGCAGTTAAAGAATTATTTTAAGAATTAAAGGAGAAAACAAATGAGTTTATTAGATATCGCAAAAACAATTAAAAAAGAAGGATTTGACCCACGTAAGGATAGCGCGAATGGACCTGGTCCTATTCCAGCTGGAACTTACCCAGTAGTATTGAAAAAAGCAACATTTAACGTCGCAGATAGCGGTTGGGAGAGTTTGGGTTATCAGTTCGAAATTCGAGGTGGAGACCACATCGGGCGTTCTGGATTTGCCACATTCGGGACTTTGACAGAGTGGAAAGGTAAAAGTCTTGAATGGGCAGTACAACGTACTATTAAATTCTTCCAAAAAACAATTGTATTAAGTGGTGACCAGGTTATGACCGATGATTTTGTAGACGGAAAGAGCATGGAAGAAGCTTTGCAACGTAAAGCAGTTGGCTCTTACTTCAATCTGATTATCACTGTAACTAAAGGTAAAGATGGTCGTGAGTTCCGTAGTTATGACCTTGAAGAAGATACCATGCAGCCTGTAAATGTAGAAGAAATTGAGGATGATGGTTTACCATTCTAAAAAATAAGGAGTTAAGATATGCCGTCAATGAAAGAATACGCTTTGCAGTATCAAAAATTAGGCTTCTCAGTTATCCCAATCAATCCAAAGAACAAGATGCCTTTGATTGAATTTGCCGACAAGCCTGCCATGACTACAACTGAGATTGAAAACTTTTGGGATGGCTACCCTAATGCAAATATAGCTTTAAAAACAACTAACTTTTTTGTTATTGATATCGATAAGCACGGCAATTCCAACGGCTTTGAGTCACTTAAAAAATGGAAATATTTGGGCTTGATTGAACCGACACTGCAAGCTAAGACGGCAAGCGGTGGGAAACACCTCTTTTACTTCAAGAGAGAGGATACCCCTATCACTCAAATGATTAATTTCTTACCAGGTGTTGACATCAAAGCTCATGAAAACAATTATGTTTTGGTTGCTCCATCAGCAACAGAAAAAGGACAGTATGAGTGGGATCTGGAAAAATCCAAGGAAGGTGGTACGATGGTTACCCCTTCCAAAGAATTAATACATGCTATAAAAAAACAGTATGGTGAAACTCATGGCTATAAGTATGATGGTAAGGACGGTCTTAGGGACTTAGCTAGACGTTCGCATACTAGAGGCCGAACCCAAACAACAGATCTATTTGAAACAATTGCTCTTGGTTTTGGTGATGAGGGTGGACGAAATGACAAACTAGCCAAGTTTGTAGGTGGTCTCTTATATCGGGCAGTCGACGATGGTGTAGTTGTTCAACTTGCAAGACTGGCAAACGCAAATAGCCCAAACCCTTTAACTGAAAAGGAAGTGATGCGTACTGTTGAAAGTATGATTAAAAAAGATATGAGGTGAGAGTAATCGGTGATGTAGTAAGTATAAATTCACAAGATAAAATGATTACAAATGCAAAAGGTGACATCAAAGCAAATAGCCCGATGAATGTACTTGTAGCGTTTAAAGCTGATGATCAACTAAGTATTTATTTAAAACACAATGATTTCTCTCAAGAACATGAACTCCTTAAAGATATCAAGATTGGCAACACTCTTTTTAAAAAAGGTGAGCTCCCTTCTAACTTTGATTCAGTCGTCAAAGTTTACTTTGAAAGTGTGTTAGGTGTTGCTTTCTCAAATCAAGCAATGCTGGATGGCATGGAGACTTTCTTTTCAGAAAGATCATACAATCCAGTTGTTGAGTATATGGAGAGAGCAGCTAAAAAGTGGGACGGCAGAAACCGGATTGACCGCATGCTTCAAGTATATCTCGGCGCTGAAGATATCCCTTTAATTTCTAAAATCGCTCAAATGTGGTTAGTTGGTGCAGTTGCTAAAGTCTATGATCCTTACGTAAAATTTGACTATGTTCTGGACCTGGTCGGTGGTCAAGGCGTTGGGAAAACCTCTCTGCTCCAAAAGTTAGGTGGTGACTGGTATACCGATGCAGTTACTGATTTTACAAACAAAGACAATTATGACATCATGCTAAAATCTTTGATTGTCAATGATGATGAAATGGTTGCTAGCAATCGCATGAGTTTTGCAGAAACGAAAGCCTTTATCTCAAAAACAAGCTTACGTTATCGTAAACCTTACATGAAGCGTACAGAAGAATTTGCTAAGAATTTCATCTTAGCAAGGACGACGAACCAGAAAGAATACCTCAAAGATAAGACTGGGGAGCGACGGTTCTTATCTGTGATGGCAGATGCTAGTAAGCAAAAGAAACACCCGATGGAAATCGAACCTGAGACAATTGAGCAGATTTGGGGGGAAGCTGTCACAATCTATAAAACTGGTGTTGATTTGATGTTTGATAAAAAGACAGAAGAAGAGCTGAACATCTATCGAGAGAGGTTTATGTATCGTGATGAAGTTGAATTGCAGGTACTGGAATATTTAGATATGCCTGTACCTCGAAATTGGCATAATTGGTCCATGCAGCAGCAACATCAATATACCTTTAAGTATTTTGATAACAATGGCGAGTTTGAACCTGGTGCTGAGAAGTTATCGAAAGTTTCAACTCGGGAAATCATGTATAACCTATTTATGAGAAATTCGAATGATAAGAAACTCTCTACTAAAATCAATATGATCATGGACAATCATCCCGATTGGCAAAAGGGGCAGTTCCGAATCGGTGGAAAAAATACAAAAGGTTTTAAGAGAATTATACAAAAGTAGATTGGATACGTTTCTGATTTCTATCGGTTGCATCGGATACACTTTAAAAAAAGAACGGTTGCATGTATCCGATATGCATCCGATAAATCGAAAAAACGGTTGCACCCCTAAACCCTTGGTATTACTGGTTTTTATTAAGTATTTTTATATAATGCAACCGATACAACCGATATTTTATAAAAAGTATATTTAATAATAGTATATAAAGAGAAAGCCTATTAAATAAGGATTCTTAAAATTTACTTTTTACTTTTTGATTTCTATCGGTTGCACGGTTGCATTAAATTTTGTTTGTAAAAAATGGAGAAAAAATGAATAAACTAAGAACAGACGTACAGTGTCCGTTTTGCGGAGATTGTGTCGTGAGATATGTTGGATCAGATTAGAAATCGGTTCGATGCTATGTGTGTAAACAACCTTTATTTTTGAAATATGTCACGGATAGACCGAATGGGGTTGATAAGAATGGTTTCGCAAGACTGGCACACGAACCGTTCAAGTGGAATGAAGATGTCATGAAATTTGATGAGGTATTCAGTTGAAGTATGATAAACAAGAATTGATAAAAGGTTATCTACGCACAATCGAGCAAAACGAAGAGAAGATAATCGAGTATTCGAAGCCGTGTGATTCACGTAAGAGACGGATTAGAGCGCTGGAGCGCGATTTGTTGAAGAAAAAGAATAAAGAATTGAGGAAGAGAATAAAGGAGTTGGAAGATGAATAAGCAGGAATTGATTAAAGCGGTGGAGGAATTACCAGCTAATTGCAGAGGTCTTAGACCTATGATTGATAAATGGTCAACGTTGGAATTGATAAAGTTGCTAGACGAACCGCAACCAGTCAAAGTTCCGCAGTTTGTGGCGGATTGGATTAAGGAAGCTAGAAAAACTTGTAAAGACGTAGCAGAATTATTCGAATTTGATTTCACGAACGATGAAGTTGGGAAATGGTTTATGCAAGAAATACCATTTGATTTGGTAGCTAGAGCTTGGCTTGACGGCTACGAGGTCGAGGAAGAGAAGCGGTATGAAGTGATATTGCGCAATGGACAGTCGTTGAAAACTGTGTACAGACAGGGTGGCGATCATCTTGATTTTGAAATGGTGTATGGCGATCTTGAAAGCTTTACTAGAAAGCGATTAGAAGAAGCTGGTTTCGGCTGGGTGTTTGATTGCCCAGGGATCAAGATTGAGGAGGTGGAGTGATGGAAGACAGTGTTTGGCTAGAATGGATTGCCGAGGTTATGGCGACTAAGCCTGTTGACAATGAATTGATAGAAAGCCAACGTGGTCAAGAAGTGGTTGATTTGCTATTAGATTTAGAAAGAAATGATTTTAATTGGCATAGAGGAGACGCAGATAATTTCTGGATAGATGCCCAGATGTGTATCAAGTACAAGCTTTCCAATGCAGAGATTAAATTTTTAGCTAAACAACAACCAGGCGTTGTAAATTATAAGAAACACGCAAAAGAAAGAAATGCTTATGCAGAGATGATGAGAGGGTTAGAAAAGTTAAAAGAGCTTAACTTTCCAGAAATCTACAATCATTCCCTTTCTCCTGATGATGAAAAGAGGAGATTTGAAGAAGAAATGGCGGTTGAACAAAACTATGTATCGCCTTACCAAAAATTAGATGAAGTCCAAAAACGCTTTTATGAAAATCAATTTTTATTTGGCAAAAAAGTGATGGAAGCTGCAATGAAAATTGTATCAAGTGAAAATAAAATAGGTGTTGATAATTTCTTCAACATTGGAAGTCGTCGAATTAAATTCACTGTCGAGGAGGTCACAGATTGAAACGATTCATAGCTATCTGGATCTTGCTATCTGCTGGATTGAATATCTGGCAGATGGACAGGATTCGAGATTTGGAAGAGAAGAAGCCGATGGTTATCTATAAGGCTGATAACGCAGGCGCTGAGATATTCGGTAAGGTGGTCGAGAAAGGACGACACGGGAAGTTGTATACAGTGACTATCAGAGATTATGGAATTTTCGTAGTCACTAGAGAGCAGTGGGATAAAGTGAAAGTTGGGGATGAGGTGATGTTATGAACACACTAGACAAAGTAAAACAATGGTTTATAGACCGTGATCTTGAAAATGGTGGACGACTGGACAAGCAGTCACTAAAACTTAGCGAGGAGTTCGGCGAACTATGCGCCGGATATCTCAAGAAGAATGAGGAGCTGACTAAGGACAGCATCGGAGATTGCGCAGTTGTGATTGTCGGGTTGGCGTTGCTGATAAAAGTGGATGTTGATAAGATTTTTGAGGAATCGTGCTTTGTAAAAACCGGAGATGTGATGGAATGTTTCAAATGGCTAAATACTAACATTAGTAATTTTCAATCGTATCAGAATTCAAGATACGAGAAAATGTGTCAATATAGTTTAATGTGTTCAATAGGCTACCTGAAATCAATCAGCTATGCACTTGGTTATAGCTTCGAGGGATGCTTTAAAATGGCCTACAACGAAATCAAAGACCGCAAAGGTCGTTGGATTGATGGCACGTTTGTCAAAGAGGAGGATTTGGGATGATACTGAAATTTAGAGTGTGGCATCGTGAATTAGGTAGACTGATGTCAGTCAAATGTATGTTTTTTCAGGATAGCGAGATTGAAGAATTTGAGTTAAACGATGCTTTAATGAATGATTACATTACAGCTTATCCTGACGAAATCGAACTCATGCAATCAACAGGACTCCAGGATAAGAACGGCAAGGAAATCTTTGAGGGGGATGTAGTTAGATATAATATAGACGTTGTAGATATAAAGAAGCACCCAACTTTGGGATTTTATACAGTACTCAACGGTAGAGAAGGATTTTTCGGAGACGGAATGATCATTGAGGATTTTGAGAAAGATGCTGAGGAATTTTCTCAAATAGTTGAAATCATCGGCAACGTCTACAAAAATCCAGAGCTTTTGGAGGAGAAAGAATGAACCCAGAAATAATTGACAACATAAACAACCCAAGTCACTACCAAGGTCGGTATGGCATGGAATCTATCGATGCTTTAAGAAACTTCATGACAGATGAGCAGATAAAAGGATTCTATCTAGGTAACAGTTTGAAGTACATACTACGACACCAAAAGAAAAACGGTCTTGAAGACCTGAAGAAAGCCAGAAAGAACCTTGACTGGCTTATCGAGGAGATGGAGCATGAGAATTAAAACATTAATGGGAACAATCATCAATGTTGACAGGATAAAGCGTAGTATCACAGTTGAGGGTATTGAATTAGGCTCAGATTGCCGTGCTTTAGTATCTAAACACAAAGATGGTACAGGTACAATAACACTAGTTTTTGATGGAAAAATAATTTAAAAAAGGAGTAAAAACAATGTTTACACAATACAATCACGAAACAGGAAAAACGACACTTACAAAACTTGCTAAGGGCGGTATCATTACAGTTGCAGCTGTTGCTTCACTTGGGATTTTTCGTCTCACGGCTGTGAAACGTATCCCAGCTAATACAGTTGGGGTTAAGGTTAGCGCAATTGGTGGTGTTCAAGAAAATACCCTGCAAACAGGCTATCATCTAAAAATGCCATTTATTGATAAAGTCTACACCTTATCGACATCTGTTCAAACAAAAACAATGGAGAAAATCACGACTCAGACAAAAGATGGTCAATGGTTGAATACGAATATCGATGTGAAATATCGTGTAAACAAGGAAAAAGCCATGACGGTATTCTCTAATTACACAGACTTAGAAAACGTGAATAATAGCGTAGTATCTCCTGCTGTTCAGCGTGCTATAGAATCGGTAACAGGTAATTATGATATCTACGATATTCTTGGAAATAAGAGGACAGAAGTCTATGAGGCTATTGATAAAGCATTAAAAGAGAAATTTGAGTCTTATGATTTGGAGTTTGTGTCCTTTACCATCACAGACCAAGATGCAGGAGATGAGATTGAAGCAGCAATTAAAAATGAGTCGGTAAAACAGAAGGAAATTGATACAGCAAAACAGGAACAGGAAAAGGCTAAGGTTGAAGCTGATACCAAGAAAGTGCAAGCTCAAGCTGAAGCGGATGCTGGTATCATCAAAGCAGAAGGGGAAGCCAAGGCCAACAAAGCTAAGTCAGACTCAATCACAGACAACCTTATCCGGATGAAAGAAGCAGAAGCCAGAGAGAAGCATGGCTGGGTCACTGTTAACGGTGCAGGTAGTGTGATCACGAATAAAGAATAAAATAAAAAAGCCAGCACACGGCCGACTCCTTTGTGATATACCCAATAAAAATATTATATCATAAAGGAGCGATGTTGTGAGGTTATTAAAAAAGGTTGACGTGCAATTCACCAAGAAAAATGTCTATGACGTTCTAGAGAGTTACCGCTCGTATGTCCGGATGGCAGGCGCTGAGTATTTACCTAAAATCACAACGACCTACTCATTTGAACCAAAGACATTTACTGGTAAGAACACAGCAACAGAGAATATGGTTATCGAACATGTGGATGCAGAAGCAGAGGTTGTAGAGATTGAGAGAGCAGTCAACTGCATTATGGATCCATACGTTCGGCAGGTAATTGCAAAGAAGTACATGGATATGAAAATCCAATTACCAGACAAGGCTATCTATATGGACTTAGGCTATTCTGAGAGCGAGTTCTATCGCATGCTTAGCAGAGGTGCTTTGGAATTTGCGGAAGCCTATCGAAAAGGTAAGTTGATTGTCTATCGTAAAATTTTGGGAGATATTTGCAAGTAAATTGCTAGGAAATGGCTTATTTTACATGGTAAAATAGTATTGTCAAGTGATAGGTCAATTGACGTCTCCTTTATACTTTATTATATTTTTCCGAGGCTTCGGTCTCGTTTTGGCGGTGACAGGCAAGTGGTTTCTCTCCTATGTTTCCCTTGGTTCGATTCCGGGCATCGCCGTTTGAGTAGTTGTGTCCCAGAATGGGGTAGGCAGTAGGCTTAGCATCCACATATTACTCATTAACTTACAAATGGTTGCGGAGCGACTGGACCTTGCATGATTGCATAGCTAATTATATTCCGGATAAGTTATAAGCTAGAGGGTTTGATTCCCTCAGAGGTTGTAAAGACTACAAAAAATAAAAAAGGAAAACTTTCAAAATGATTACTAATTAACACGCAAGGTTGTAGTCGCCTTGCATTTTTTAGGGCTTAGCCTAGATAATCTGTGGTAACGCAGGAAAAGGATGTTTTTAATCTATCAAACATCCTGCCAGTAATGGTCAATCTAAGCAATGCAATCTTAACTATTTCAGTTCTGGAATAGGTTGGCGAAGTTAAAGCAGAGAGAGATTCCAACGGCAAGGTGCTGAGGAAATGCAAACGTGGCAGTTTGGCTGTGAAACGAGTCTATAAGAGGAAAGAGGTATTTGGTTCGAGGTGCAACAAGAGCTTGATACCATATCTTACAAAAATTGGGTGCCTCCCAAAAGTATGTAAGGTGAGTCGATTGTCCGCAAAACAATCGATAACAAGCAGGCGCTGTGCATTTTGTTCTTCAAAAGAGAATGAAACACATGGCGATGCGTGTCTGTGATAGATGAAAAGATGATTTTTATATTTTAAAAGCTATTCAAGATAGAAAAAACTCAAAAAAAGCAAAAGTCATCGCCCGTCACAAACGAAAGTGTACTTCGGCAATTAGATTGCCTGCTCAAGTCTCGCAAGGATAAGAGTAAAGTCAAAGAGTAAAGCAGCTTAGACTTTTAGCGGGGTCTTCGTTAATTGAAAAATGGCTTAGTAGTTTGTGATGTAAGGAGTGATTGGTCTAACCAATCGTGCATGAGTGATACAAGTAGGAATATTTGTGGACAAGGTAATAAACTATAAGTTATCAAAAGTCACTCGTTTAAAGCAGTAGTCTCATGCTGGTTAATGGATATATGGTAGACGAATGATGTCACAGGTTCGAGTCCTGTCGTTCCAATTGCGATTTTAATTCGCAGAGAGAAGGCTTGAAAAGGTCGCACATCATGTGGCTTTTTTTGATTGTAAAAAAGGTGGTGATGGAAAATTGAGTGGATTGAGAATAAAACAAAAGAGATTTGCAGATGAGTACATCATCTCAGGTAATGCGACGGAAGCCTATAAGAAAGCGGGTTATCGCGTTTCTAGTGATAGGGTGGCAGGTGTCGAAGGACATAAGTTACTAAAGAATCCTAAGATTAAAAGCTATATAGATGAACGACTGAAACAACTTGATTCTGAAAAAATCGCAGACCAGCAAGAAGTACTCAGCTATCTAACTTCAGTAATGCGAGGGGAGACGCAAGAGCAAACCCTATGTAGTATCGGAGAGCTAGGGCAACAGGTCATTGATATCGACGTAGGAGCAAAAGATAGGATTAAGGCGGCCGAACTTCTAGGAAAACGGCATAGGCTTTGGACGGATAAGGTAGAGGCTGACGTTTCTGGAACGGTGGTGTTTGCGAATGAGTCAGACATACCAGATTAAACAGAACGATATTGTTGTTGACCTACCTAAGACAGTAGGAGCTGGGTACGGACAATTTTGGCGCTCAAGAAATCTTTATCGTGTAGTCAAAGGGTCCCGTGGTTCGAAGAAGTCCAAGACAACTGCATTAAATTACGTTGTACGTCTTTTGAAATATCCCTGGGCGAACTTGCTTGTTATTCGTAGATATTCGAATACGAACAAGCAATCTACCTATACGGATTTTAAATGGGCGTGTAATGTGTTGGGCGTGACTCATTTGTTTAAATTCAACGAGTCTTTGCCTGAAATAACTATAAAAGCGACTGGGCAAAAGATTCTGTTCCGTGGTTTGGATGATGAACTTAAAATCACATCTATTACAGTTGACGTTGGTATCCTTTGTTGGGCCTGGTTTGAGGAAGCGTACCAAATTGAGACTGAAGACAAGTTCAGTACGGTTGTTGAGTCAATCCGTGGTAGCTTAGACGTACCTGATTTCTTTAAACAGATCACAGTCACGTTTAACCCGTGGAACGAGAGGCACTGGCTCAAACGTGTCTTCTTTGATGAAGATACGAGACGAGCTGATACATTCGCTACTACGACCACTTACAAATGCAATGAGTGGCTGGATGAGGTAGATATCAAGCGCTATGAGGATTTGTATCACACGAACCCAAGACGGGCTAGAATCGTTTGTGATGGCGAGTGGGGAGTTGCTGAAGGTTTAATCTATGAAAACGTGACTGTCAAAGAATTCAATAAGGATGAATTACTACAAGATTCAGCCAATAAATTATGTATCGGTCTTGACTTTGGTTTCACTCATGATCCAACTGCTTTGTGTTGTTCGCTCATAAACGATACAACGAAAGAGATTTATGTTTTTGACGAGGCGTATAAAGTCGGATTGATAACTAAAGAAGTTGCGAAGATGATAAAAGACAAAGGTTATCATCGCTCACGGATTATCGCTGATAGCGCTGAATTACGATTGATTGAGGAATTGAGGTCAGAGCATGGGATAACCCGAATTAAAGAGAGTCGGAAAGGTAAGGATAGTATCATGGCAGGCGTGTCCAAATTGCAAGGATACGCTATTTATGTGCATCCAGATTGTAAAAACATCATGGATGAATTTTATAGCTATTGTTATCAACAAGACAAAGAAGGAAACTGGTTGAATAAACCAGAAGATAAAAATAACCACTTGATGGATGCTTTACGTTACAGCCTTCAATGTATTGAGGGTGGCAAAGCAACCGTCCGCAGACGTTCTGATTATGGTCTATAGAGAGGAAAGACATGTACCAATATTTAACCTATCCACGAGATGGATATGATGAGGGTTCTTTGAAGAAAGACCTTATTTACAAATTGATAACGAAGCATAGCACTGAAGGCTCACGTTTGAAGAAACTTAAAAGCTACTACTTGGGTGAGCATGCTATTTTAAATCACAAGAGACGCAACGAGAACGCACCCAATTACAAGACAGTAGCCAATCATGCCAAGGATATTGCAGATACAGCTACAGGCTATTTCATGGGTAATCCTATCAAGTACAACAATACTGCTGAAGGTGATATTGATGAACTACTTACAGCGTTTGACGGTGCTGAGATTGACCAAGTAGATGCGCAGAATGCTTTGAACATGGCTATCTACGGTCGTGCTTATGAGTACATCTATGCCAAAGAGGGATTGACTGAGTTGGACTCAACTAGTATTGATCCAGAGAACACCTTCATGGTCTACGATGATAGCATTGAGCGGAAGCCTTTGTTTGCGGTCTACTACTATCAAGTTAAAGATGATACGAAAGACACTACTAAGTATCAGGCTGAGGTCTTTACAGAAAATCTGCACTATCACATGGTGCTGAGAAGTACAGATTCAGGAACAACTCAGAATGAGCAAGTAGAAGCCCACAATCTAGGTCAAATCCCAATTATCGAGTATCGCAACAATCACTTTGCGATTGGTGATTATGAGCAACAAATCAGCTTGATTGACGCTTATAATTCTTTGATGGGTAACCGTGTCAATGACAAGGAACAGGCAGTAGAGTCTATCCTAGTCTTATATGGCACTCAACTAGCAGACACTCCAGAAGATGCCAAGGTAGCGATGAAGATTCTTTCTGAAGAAGGTCTTTTGGAATTGCCGGGCGATAGTGCAAGAGCTGAGTTCTTGAAGAATACGCTGGACGAAAGTGCTACTGAAATCTTGCGTACGGCTCTGAAAGAGGATATCTACACATTCAGCCATGTGCCGAATCTTACTGATGAGAATTTCGCAGGGAACACGTCGGGCGTAGCCATGGAATTCAAGCTAATGGGTCTTGAAATGATCACTAAGACCAAGGAAGCGAATTACAAGCGAGGATTAAGACAGCGTATTGCTATCTTTGCTCATTACTTGGGCATGAAACAGATTGCTTTAGAGTCTCATTCAATCGTTCCACAGTTTAGCCGTGGTTTGCCTAAGAACTTACTGGAAATCTCTCAGATTGTGAACAACCTTGAAGGTAAAGTGACGAATAGACAGCTTATCTCACTCTTGCCGTTTGTAGAAGACCCTGACGCTGAATTGGAAGCCTTGGAAGAAGAGAAAAAGAAGAACATGGAAGACATGCCGATGTTTAACCAAGACAACACGAAACCCGAAGATGAGGTAGAGGATGAAGAATCAGGAGTATTGGGCGGAGAGGAAAGCCAATCTGATTTACCAACAGATGGACAAGGCCGAAAAGCAGGCAGACCAGTTCGATAAGGTCTATCAGGAAGCTAAGACTTACTTGGATAAGGAAATTAATAAGATTTTTGATAAGTTCCAACGTGATTATGGTCTAAGTCAGGTAGATGCTAGACAAGTCTTGAAGAACATGAAAGACAAGAAAAACTTGAATGAACTTCGTAAGGTGCTTGAAGCAAGACCGAATGACCCAAATATCCAAAGGCTACTGGCTGACTTAGATAGTCCAGCTTATTCTTTCCGTATGAAGCGCTTAGAGCGTTTGAGCGATGATTTAGACCGTATGCGTGAATCTATCTATCATTCAGAGAAAACAGGCTCAGATGTCTTTTATAGCGACTTGATGAAGGATAGTTATTACAAGGCTACCTTTGACTTGCAACAGCAGACAGGGCTGGCATATGGCTTTTCTGGGCTTCCTGAGAGCGAGATAAAACATCTACAGTCTTTCAGTTGGGTAGGCGACGGAAGTACGTACTCCACAGATATCTGGAAGAACACAGGGAAGCTTACTTCAAGCATAAAAGATGAACTACTCATAAGCCTCATGACAGGCCGAGATACACGAGAAACTGCACAAGCAATTGCTGAGCGATTCAATGTAGGTCAGAACGATGCAAGGCGTTTGGTTCGAACAGAATCAGCCTTTTTTCATAACCAAATGGAACTACTCAGCTATGAGGAAGCGGATATAGAGAAGTATATCTTTGTGGCTGTTTTAGACAAGCGTACATCACGCATTTGTCAGGAGCATGATAATCAGGTCTATGATAGGGATAAGGCTGTCCCTGGAGTCAATTGTCCGCCTATGCATCCGTGGTGTAGGTCTACTACTGTCGGATACGATGAGGACGCAGACTACAGCAAGCTGAAGCGCAGGGCAAGGAATCCAGTGACAGGTAAGACCGAGCTAGTACCTGCTGATATGACTTATAAAGAGTGGTATAGCAAGTATGTTGCGAAAGATGGGGAAAAGATGTATAATCAGGATATGAGTTCAATTGATTTAATGGCGAAATCACAACAATTCGTAGTCGGTGATAGGATTCGGGTCAGCGCTAAACAAGTTCATGGGACGGGTTATGATTTTTGGTTACAAGACAACACTAAGAAAATTAGGGATACCATGCGAAACGTTCATGAGAGTTTGAAAGATTTATCTGACTTTGACGTGCCTAAAATTGTCATTGTGAAACATAGTCGATTGAACGCTTTTGCAGGATATAATCAAGAACAAAATATTCTTTTTGTTAGTGATATTTTGCATTCAAAAGAGCAGATTCAGAACCTGTTGTCAGATGACTACTTTGCTTCAAATGACCTTACCGGTATTTTAAAGCATGAGTTGACCCATAAAAAACATTGGGATTCTGCAAAAGTGTTTTACAAAAAGAATAAAAAGAGGTATAATAACCTTGAAGAAGCAATGAAAGCATTAAATGCTCCGTTGGTGTCGTATGTGAAAACACAACAAAACCTTGATATGATGTATCTTCATAGAATTAGTATTGATGCGTTAGCTGCTTTTGAGAAAAATAATATCAATGAATTAGTAGCTGAAGTCGGTGTTTTAGCTGAAGACACGCCAGATAAAATATTGTTACAAAAAGTTAAGGAGGTACTGAAATGGAAGTAATGGCGCTACCTAGTAAAGAAACAATGCAATTCTATACAGAGATTTATCCATGGGTAAAATCCAGTTACCCAGATGATGAAACTCCTAGATTTGTATTTCAAGCGGATACCCCCAGTCACATTTTGGAAACGTTTAATCGTATTAAAGGTAAATTAGGTTACGAATATGCAAGGTAACTTTATGATACCTTTGAAATTAAACCAAAACTTGAATTTGCTTATTAATAGTTATCAAAGCACCTAGAGAAATCTAAGTGCTTTTTTCGTACTCAGAAAGGATTGAAAATGGATACAGTAAGAATTGGGATACCTAACGTAGAATTTTTAGGATCAAGCAAAAATGACTCAGCGACAGTGAAATTAGAGTTAAATATCCATGGGACGGATACGTTAAGTGTGATTGAGTTACTACCTAAAATATTAAAAGACATTTCTTCATTATCGTATGAAGTTGATTGATTGTGACATTAAAAGGAGTAAGATATGTTTATCTGGGATTTGGTATCAATTTTATTAGGTTGGATTATATTTTTTGCGTTAATTTTGTTCGTAATAATTAAATTATTTGAAGTGATTTCAACAGTCATTTCAACTCTAAAAGTCGGAATTGAATACAGAAAGAAACTGAAACAATTGAAAAATAAATAACCTAACCGCATCGAAATCGAGGCGGTTTTCTTATATTCTAACCGTATGGAATCCCGTACGGTTTTTTATGCGCACGAAGGGAAGATAGTTCGATTCTATCTTACGGGCTAATCAAGTTCGAGTCTTGAAACCTGGCGAGCGGTTCGAGTCCGCTGGTGCGCTTCGTCCAAACTGTACCGATGACATTAAAAGCTGTACTGTTCCGTCGCCGGACGTAAAGCGAGATTATCGAGTGGCGACGTAATCGCTGGAGGACAATTATGTCAGAAGAAATCAATGCAACTGTATCTACTGAATCAACTGAGACTGTCGACACTCAAGAAAATGTTGATACAGTGCAGGAAGAAAAGCACGAACGAACTTTCACTCGTGCTGAAATCGGTAAGATGCTATCTGCCGAACGCTCTAAATGGGAAGCTGAGCAAGAAGCTAAAGAGAACGAAGCTAAGAAGCTTGCCAAGATGAACGCTGATGAGAAACAGAAATATCAGTTGGATCAGCGTGAGCAAGAACTAGCTGACCGTGAAAAGGCTATTGCTCGCAAGGAATTGACCGCAGAAGCTAAAGCAATGTTAAGTGAACGTGACTTACCTGTTGAGTTAGTAAATGTAGTTGATTTGACAAGCGCAGAGACGGTATCGCAGTCTGTCGCTGTATTGCAGAAATCATGGGAACAAGCCGTACAAAAAGGCGTACAAGAAAAGCTAAAAGGCGGAGCTCCGATGAAACAAGCGCCAGTTGACAGCGACGGTATCACAAAAGAAGAATTCGCTCGTATGGGTTATCAGAGTCGAAATGAACTCTATCAAAAGAACCCAGAACTCTATAAGAAATTGAAAGGTTAAAATAAATGACAGCAGGACAAACTAAATTAGCCACTATGGTTAACCCAGAAGTGATGGCGGACATGGTTTCCGCTAAACTACCTAAATTGATTAAATTCACTTCACTGGCTTATGTGGAAACAGCACTCCAAGGCCGACCAGGGAATACTCTAAAAGTTCCAGCATGGGAGTATGCAGGAGATGCTGCAGAGGTTGGAGAAGGTCAAGCTATTACTCTAGACCAACTATCAACAAAAGAAAAAGAAATGACTATTAAAAAGGCTGCTAAAGGTTATGAAATTACCGATGAAGCTCTTTTGTCAGGTCTTGGTGACCCACTAGGTCAAGCGACTTACCAGCTTGGTTTGGCTATCGCTAATAAAATTGATAACGATTTGGTGGCAGTAGCGAAAACAGCAACACAACACGTTGCAGACGCTCCTACAACTATTGAGGCAATCGATAAAGCTCTTGATATTTTTGAGGATGAAGAAGATGCGCGATATGTTGCTATCATCAACCCTAAAGATGCTATTAAGCTAAAAACTGCAGTAGCGAAAGAATGGACTAAGGGGTCAGAGATTGGCGCAGATATGGTCGTTTCTGGAACCTTTGGTGAAGTTGCCGGTGTGCAAATCGTCCGTTCTAAAAAAGTTGATGAAGGTAAAGGATTTATCGTCAAAGTCTCTCCTAGCCAAACTCAGACAGACGACGCTAATAAATACGGTGCGTTTGTTATCATGATGAAACGTGACGTAGCTATCGAAACAGACCGTGACATCATTAAAAAGACAACGGTTATCACTGGTGATGAACATTATGGTGTTTACCTATACGACCCTACACGAGTTGTAAAATTCGGTGAGTAAGAGGTGGCGATATGAGCTTATTGCTACGACGTCATTATATACAAGAGGAGCAGGTTAGCCGGTATTCTGATTTAGAGAATAAGACTCTAGAAGAGTTGAAGAATCTAGCCAAAGAAGCTGGCATAGCTGGCGCCTATAAGTTATCAAAAGCCGAAATTGTAGAGGTGTTGGAGGATTTAAAAAGTGAAATTTAAAATCAAACAAGATTTCTACGATTGGAAATTAAATGTGAAACGACTGGTAGGAGAGGAAATTGAGATTACTGAGGAGCGCTATGCTGAGCTGACTGACAATTTTGCTAGCAATGGTGTCGCTATCTCAGATGTTCTTGAGGAAATTCTCCCTGAACCTGAGTTTTTAGAAGAGGATTGATATGTCTATAGAGTTGCTGAAGAAAATGACAGGCGAAGAAGATACTCAGCTTCTCATGTTGCTCCAAACGAGGGCTACAAATCTTATCTTATCAGAGACTAATCGCACATCTTTGACACCTGCTTTAAGTCTCTTAATACCTGAGGTTGCTATCGAGCTCCACAATCGCTCAGGAGCGGAAGGGGAACATTCTAGAACCGAAGGTGGTATAGCAGTAGTGTACGGAGAAAACGGCCTGTCTACGGGTCTTTTACAGCGTATACGCATGCACAGACTAGCAAGGGTGGCAGGCCATGTTTTTGAAGCAGAGTAGACTGAAACCTTATCCAATGCGACGGTTTGAAAAAACTGTCACAGAGGAAGGTGTCGCAAAAGAAGGATATGCCAAGGAAGCTGAGACAGTCCGCCTTGAATTGTGGCCAGCTAGTAGCAAGTTACAATCTGAGCTGTATGGTGAGCGTGTCAACGATATTTTGAATGCAAATGCCAACAAGTTAGCTACTATCAAAGTGAAAGATGGTGTGTGTATCGATAGCCAGACAGAAGTGACTCACAGGGTTATTTCTAAAAAGGTCTACACACATCATCAAGTTTTGGAGTTAGAGCGTGTCAGAGCTATTAGGGGCAGATAGACTTATAGCTAAGTTCAGAAAGTTGTCAGATGTTGCGCAACGAGATATTGTTTCAAAGGCGGTTCATCATGCAGCCAAAACCATTGTCCAAGCTGATGCTAAAAGGCTTGCACCAGGGAACAATGGAGAACTTAGAAATAGTATCAAGACTAGGGTTAAAATGGACGGAGATAAGGTTATAGGAGAGGTTTACACCAATCTGCACTATGCTCCTTACGTTGAGTTTGGAACCGGACCTAAGGGACAAGCTAGCCATTCTGGTATCTCTCCAGAAGTCAGCATGACTTACAAGTCTAATCCTTGGTATGTGCATGAAGACCAGATAGATATAGGACCTTACCATTTTCAAAAGATTGGGGAGTTCTACAAGATGTATGGTCAACCTGCTCAACCTTATCTTTATCCAGCTTTAAGAGACAATCAAGAGCGTGTGTCTAAGAATATTTCGAATTATGTGCGTAGAAAGATAAGAGAACAAATATAATGATCAATATCAAGCCTGTTATTTATAAAGAATTGCAAAAGGTCGCAGATAATGTGACTGATACTTATCCTAGCGATTGGGAGAATTTCCCAGTCGTTATTTTTTTGGAAGAACAAAACAAGCCGGGTGATTGGTTTGATGACCAGGAACAAAAATCATCTATCCGCTACAAGGTGGATATCTTTGATGATACCAGCACTAGTGAGTTAGCTGTTAAAATCAATCAGATTTTTGAGTCTTTAGGTTTGCGAAGAACCGACTGCCAAGACGTGCCAGACCCGTCACATTTGAGACATAAGGTCATGCGTTTTGAAGGTGTTGTTGACTTACACTCAGAGCTTGTTTTTCAATTTAGAATGGAGAATTAAACATGTTAGCAAATGGAATTACGTTAGCTTATGGTACAGCTAAAGGAACTTATACTAAACTTGCTGGGTTGAAAGAAGTACCAGAGTTTGGTATTGAGCCTGAAAAAGTAGAGAACACTACTCTTGAAGACAAAGTTAAAAAGTATGAATTCGGTATTGGCGACGCAGGGGAATTGGAGTACAAATTCGCTTATAAGAACGACGGAGAAACCGCACCTTATCGCGTATTGCGTAAAGCGGCAGACAACAAGACAAAACTCTTCTTTGAACAAACTTACCCAGACAACACTAAAGTTCATTTTGAAGGTCAAGTATCTGTTAAGCTTGGTGGTGGCGGTGTCAATGCCGTTATCGAGTTCACCCTTAAAATTGCTTTGCAGTCAGAGTTGGAATTTGTAGACGGTCTTGGAGGTTAATTAAATGGCGTTAAAATACACAACTTGGAAAGTTACTGATGAAAAAGAGTTGAAGCTACGTTTGACATCTCATCAGGCTGCAACTGTGGAAGAAAAAATCGGCATGAACTTGTTAAAGATTTTTATGCCTGAAGCTGGTGAAGAATTCACTTTACCGCCTTTGAAAGTTATGTTGTTGTTAGTTCATGGAGCCTTGCAGCAGTATGAACATGGGTATTCCTTTGAGGATGTCTACGATCTATACGATGAATACGTGGACAACGGTGGAGACCAAACAACCTTCATGTCAGAGGTTTTAATGCCACTCTTTGAAGTATCGGGTTTTACTCCACGAGGAAGCAAGGACAAGAAAACTTCCAAGAAGAAAATGACAGTAGTCGAGTAATCTTAACGGTAACGCAGATTATTGAGAGGCTTTATCCTATGTTTTTAGACATCGGGGGTAAGCCTCTTGATTTTTGGGATTTGACGGTGCTTGAAATCAGAGAAATGATTGAAAGCTATAACCGTGTCAAAATCCGAGAGCGTAAAGAGAAGATTATTGACTCATACAGACTTTCGCAGATGATATCCAACCACGTTTCTTTATTGTTATCCAAGGATGCCAAGGTATTTGAGTTCTGGGAATATGCTCCTGAGTTGTTTGTAGAAGAACAGCAAGCGGTAGAACAGGAACGACAGAGACAAGCGTTTTTGCTGCATAAGGAACGGATGCGTGATTTTGCAGAAAGACATAATCGAAAAAGGAAGGAGGAAGTGAATGGCAACTCTTGACGAATTGAAAGTCATGATTGACGCTGAGATAGCGCCTTTCAGGAAGAAGATGAAAGAAGTCGAGAATCAGGTCAAAGGAACATCTGACCAAGTGAAGAATGCCACTGCCAAAGTTCGTGAACAGTCGAACTCTATCGGTAGTGCGTTTGGCAAGCTAGCTAAGTTCGCTGGTTTTGCGATCCTTGGTAAGAAATTGCTTGATGTTGGGATGTATTCAGCACAGACGGCTCTTGAAGTATCAGCGTCTATGAACCAAATCAAACGCCAGATGGGCGAGAGTTCACAATCTTTCTTAAAATGGGTTAACGATAACGCTAACGCTATGAATATGGGTGTGGGTGAGGCGACCAACTACGGTGCAGTATACTCAAACCTATTTTCTGGATTTATCAAAGATACCAACAAGCTAAGCGCCTATACTGCTAAGATGTTGCAGACATCGGCAGTTATTGCAGAAGGTTCAGGCCGTAGCATTACAGACGTTATGGAGCGTATTCGATCAGGTTTGCTAGGGAACACCGAAGCAATTGAAGATCTAGGAATCAACGTCAATGTGGCTATGATTGAGTCTACTGAAGCTTTTAAGAAGTTCGCAAACGGACAGAGCTGGCAACAGTTGGACTATCAAACCCAGCAACAAATCCGCCTTATGGCTATCTTGGAACAGGCTACAGCCAAGTATGGTGATACCTTATCCAACTCAGTCAATGGTAGTATCAGCTTGTTTAAGTCGCTGATGAAAGATAGTGCATTGAATCTGGGTAATGCTATGTTACCGATTATCAATGCCATTATGCCTGTTTTGAACTCTTTTGCCATGGTATTGAAGAACGTGACTGCTAAACTCGCTGAGTTTATCGCTTTGATGTTCAACAAGAAAGCGACAGTAAAAGATGGCGTCGGTGGAGCAGTTGGAGACATGGGTAACGCCATGAAAGACGCTGCAGACGGAGCAGGAGATCTTGCTGATGCAGTGGACGACGCTGGAGATTCAGCAGGAGGACTTGCTGATAATCTTGGAGACTCAGCTAAAAACGCTAAGAAGGCTGCTAAAGAATTGCTAGGTCTTTTGGGATTTGATGAGATTAACATCTTGCAAAAACCAAAAGACGATGATGCAGGCGGTTCTGGAGGCGGTGGCGGAGGCAAAGGTGGTAAAGGAAAGGGAGGCGGTGGCGGACCTTTCAAAGACATCTTGCCAGAAGTCGAGTTGACCGACATGGACAACAAATTCAAGAGCATTTTTGATGGTCTTGGAGATAAGCTGAAAGGGTTGTTTGACCTCTTCAAAAAAGGTTTTGATGCAGCATTTAGACCGGAAGGTTTAGAGCGTATCAAAGCTGCTTTAGAGCGAATCAAGAAAACTCTTGAAGAAATCGCTACTGATCCAAGAGTTGTAAATGCCTTTAACCGCATGACCGAGAAAATTGCTTATGCTTTGGGACAAATTGCTGGTTCGTTAGCCACTATCGGAGTTGGTATTGGTGTACTCCTTACTGAAAGTATTGCGAACGGCCTTGAAAGGCAGAAAGAACGGATTATCAGGGCGCTAGTCGCTTTGTTTGATAATATTGGTAACATTGCAGAGGCTGTAGGAAATATCGCTCAGGCTTTTTCTAGTGCTTTCTACGACGTCATTACTTCAACTGGTGCGGTTCGTATCGGTAGCGCTATTGTGTCAACTCTATTAAGCTTGACATCTACCATTGTTGAAGTTGGTAGTAAATTAGCAGGAAGTCTGTTTAAAGGTTTTGAAAAAGTCGTTGTGACAAGCGCTCCTAAAATTTCATCAATGCTTCAAAGTCTTTTGGACATTGTAGCTCCGATATTTGAAACTATTGAGAGTGTTGTTGATAAGTTTGGCGATGGATTGAGTAGTGTCTACGATGAACATGTAGCCCCTGCTATTGACTCTATTGCTAATGCTTTTAACGGACTAATTGATATTATTCAAATACTTTGGGAAGGAAGTTGGAAGCCTTTTGCCGAGTTCTTGTCTAATACGTTCGGTATAAGTATTGAAACTGTTGCTGATTTATTAGGCGGTATCATACTAGAAGCATTGAAGTTACTAGCTGATACAATCAAGTTAGTAGCTGACGGTTTTACTGCTTTTTCTGATTGGTGTAAAGAAAATAAAGAGATTATCTCCACAATCGCTAATGTTATTGGTACGCTTGCAACCGTGTGGCAAGGAATTAAGTTCTTGTCTTGGGCTGAACAAGCTGGAGGACTTGCAGGAGCATTCGAATTATTAAGTGGCAAGGTTTCCTTTATTGTTAGCGGAATTAAAAACCTTGGACTAGCTTTGAAAGCTTTGACATTTGATAAATTGGTCAGCTTCGGAGAAACCATCTATTTGAATGCGTTGTATGCAAAAGACTTTGTAGTCAATTCAGGTAAATTGATTGTAGAGTTAGGAAAAACTGCTCTAGAACTTGGTAAATCAGCACTGGCGTGGGGTGTTCATGCAGCACAAATGGGGCTTGCAGCAGCGGCAGAAATCGCTCAATCGGTTGCAGCAGGAGTTGCAGCAGCTGCAACATGGGCACTCAATGGAGCTATTGCAGTCTTGACCAGTCCGATAACCTTAGTTATTGCTGCTATTGCAGCCTTAATTGCTATCGGTGTCTTGCTCTACCAAAACTGGGACACTGTTGTTGAGTTTGCTAAAACTGCATGGCAAGGACTATGTGATTTTATCAGTGGTATTTGTCAAGCGATTGGCGAATTTTTCAGCGGTCTATGGACGAAACTTCAAGAAATCTTCGAGCCAATAGGCCAATGGTTTAGCGAGAAGTTCCAGCAAGCATGGGATGCCATTGTAGCTATCTTCTCTGGTATCGGAGAGTGGTTCTCTGGTGTATTCCAAGGCGCATGGGATGCCATCGTTAATATCTTCACGCCAATCGGTTCATGGTTCGGACAACGTTGGGCGGATGTTACTAGTGCTTTAGCTAATATTGGAGCATGGTTTACTGATATGTTCCAAAAAGCATGGACTGGTCTAACAAACATCTTTAGCAAACTAGGTTCATGGTTTGGCGAAAGATGGAACGATGTTACAAGTGCGCTTTCCAAAGTAGCAAGCTGGTTTGGCGAGATCTTCGGAAAAGCTTTTGACGCTGTTAAAAATGCCTTTAGCTCTATCGGCGACTTCTTTAAAGGCGTTTGGGAAACTGTAAAAAGTATCTTCGTAAACGCTGGTCAGATGGTCGGAGAGGCAGTAGGTGGAGCGTTTAAGGGTGCTGTTAATGCGGTTCTTGACACTATTGAAAATGTGGTTAATGGATTTATCGGCATGATTAATGGTGTTTTAGATGTTGTCAGAAACTTACCTGGTCTAGGATGGATTGGAAGTGTAAGTACAGTTAGCCTTCCTCGTCTTGCCCGTGGTGGTATCGTCGATAGCCCAACAATCGCCATGATTGGTGAAGCTGGTAAAGAAGCGGTCGTACCACTTGAAAATACAGGATTTATCCAAACACTTGGGCGAGTTGTCAGCAGTGCAGTAGTAAATGCCATGGCTGGTGTTGGTCCACAAGGTGGATTTTCTGGCGATGGCGACATCGTTATCCAAATCGCAGGTCACGAGTTCGGACGGGTGGCCATCCAAGAAATCAACAAGGAACACGAACGAGCAGGTCAAACCTTGCTCAAGATTTAGGAGGTTAAATGGCACAATTGACAATCAATGGGGTGGCTGTGAAGCCTCCCAAATCTTTTCAGGTCGGTATTCAAGATATCGATGGAGAAACAGGGCGTAATGCCAATGGAGACATGGTGCGCGACCGTATCACGACTAAGCGCAAACTAGACTGTGAATGGGGCATGCTGACTCAAGAAGAAATGAGTCAGCTTTTAAATGCCGTGTCAGCAGTCTTTTTCGAGGTCTCATATCCTGACCCTGTTAAAGGTCAGACCACTGGGACTTTCTATGTCGGCGATAGGACGGCTCCAAGCTATACCTTCACTGAGAAGTTCAAGCCTTGGTCTGGTGCTAAATTTAATCTGGTAGAGAGGTAAGAAGATGGACGCTTTAACCAGACGGCAATTTGACAGAGCCATGTTTGCCAAAGACAGGACGCTGGCTATTCGTGTTGGAGATTATGCTTCACGGGATATCAAAGAGGCTAGCTTTGAATATGGCTACATTAAAGGCGATACATATAAGCCCGGTGGAACGTGTGCTGGTAGCGGTAAGATTACCTTTACCAGTATCATTACCACGTTCAATAAACTGGATATCCTACACCCTGAGATTGGTCTACTGGTTGGGGATGCCTACCAGTGGGTCAAGATGGGAGAATACTTCATCAATGATATCGAGATTGACCGAAACCGCAACACAACCACGCTTGAACTTATGGACGGTATGTTCAAGCTCAATCGTGAGTATGTGACAGACTTGCATTTTCCAGCTGAGGTGCGAGAGGTTATTCAGGAAATCTGTCTAAAAACAGGCATTGAGTTGGCGAATGACTATTTCGGTATCAGCGCTATGCGCTACCATGTCGAGCAAGTTCCTGAGGGCAAGAAACTGTCCTTTAGGGATATGCTGAGTGCTATGACTCAGATGATTGGGATGTCTTGTTTCTTTAACCGAGAAGGCAAGATGGAAATCCGTGATTTGACTGAGTCCAACATCACAATTAATGCTGACAGCTATTTCTTACATGGTTTGACTAAGAGTGAAATCGAGTATCAGATAGCTGGTATCACTTGTAAGACGGATAAGAAGTCTCTGACGGTTGGTATGAAGACAGGTCGGTCATTGGAACTGGACAATGTCTTCATGACCCAGAGCGCTTTAAATGACCTTTATTATAAGCTGAAAAATCTGACCTACTATCCATATAATCTCAACTACCAAGGGCATTTGTTACTTGAGGTTGGGCAGTGGGTAACTATTCAGACCAACAAGAAAGAAACATTTAAAGTTCCTGTGTTAAGTCAGAGCTTCACTTTTAAAGGTGGTCTGAGAGGTCGTATCAGTGCAGACAGTAAGGCTGGGAATGATACCCAGTATTCTTACGAGGGTACGATTACCAAGCAGATAAAGCAACAAGATGGCATTGAAGCCAAAATCCAAGCGCAGATAGAAGCAGCGGACGCAGCCTTTGAAGCAGAGTTCGAGAAACGTAAAAAAGCGATAGATGATGCTATCGAAAAATACAAAGCAAATGCTGAAGAGTTTGGCGCCAAAATCCACGAGGAAATGGAGAAAGAGCGTCCTGAGTTCGTGAAACGCATCCGTGAGGAGCTCATGAGTGGTGCGGACTCAATCGCCGAACTCAGTAAGAAATTAGAGCAGGTTAGCGAAACTGCAAGGGTCAACGCTAGTCTGATTGGTGGTGACGGCACTACCCAGTACAATAAGAACCGCTTGAACGGTGGCACAGCCAAGAAAATCAGTTATGGAACGGATTTTGTAGAAGTTGGCCACAATGGCGATGGATTTGAAGTTGGCAAGAAATACGTTATCAGCTGGTCAGCAACCTGCACACCTTACGGTAAGACGGATGTGACTGTGGTAGTCAATAAAACACCGTTCTATGGTGGCCACGTTCATCTTGCGCCTGCTAATGCGGTCATGCCAGCGATTGATAAAGACCTTGTTCAGAAAGAAGAGAAGGTCTTGGCGGTCTACTACGGTGCTTATCGTCTGACCTTTTCAGGCGACTGGTATCAGAATATAGAGCAGTCTTTGACGATTGACAATCAGACAAGACGGATTGAATTAGCGCCTGTTTACAAGACGGTTGCTGATGGGCAAAATGCAAGATATGAGGGAAGTTGGAGTGAGAACCCAACTTTTATTTTTGATGGAGGTAGAACATGACGGAAACAACGCCTGAAGTAGTACCTATCAGGGTACGACATAAACGGATGCCAGCTAGTGAGTGGGCAAGAAGTAACTTTGTGTTGTATGACGGAGAGTTAGGCATTGAGAGTGATACTGGTAAGGTCAAGGTTGGAAATGGCCGTGACCGATTCTCAGCCCTGCAATATCTAACTGGTCCCAAAGGAGACCGTGGAGAACGTGGGGAAACAGGACCACGAGGGGCGGACGGTGTTATGCGATTCGAGAACCTGACGAGTCAACAGAGAGAGGGCTTGCGAGGAGATAACGGCCATAGCTTAAATGCCAATGTACGTATCGAAGGAAGCTATCGAAACGGTGCGACTAGTCAGTTGAATTTGATCGCGGACGTCTACTATGACGGGACACGGTTAACCAGTGGCTATACTGTTGATTATTACTACAGAGGCTTTGGGAATAATAACTGGCAAAGTTTGCTGAGCCAAACGCCTGATGCGAACGGTAAATTTGCTCAGTGGAACGCCTCTCAACGTTCAGGAGGCTGGTTTGAGGTCTACATTGTTGTAACGCACAATGGCATTAAAGCGGCTGCTAGCACACGACTTGACAATGTCAGTGACGGTGCAAGAGGGGCGAATGGTGCAACAGGTCCAGCAGGACCGGCAGGACCAGCTGGTGCTAGAGGAGAAATAGGTCCTAGAGGTGCGGACGGAGCTCCAGGTCAAAATATCATCAATCAAAACGGTGGGCGACCGATGAAGTATTGGGCTGGCACAAGGTCTCAATATGACGCGATTCCTAACAAGGATAGTAATACTATCTATGACATCTATAGTAATTCGTAGGAGGTAGTATGGCTAGAGAAGGAATTTACGTGGGTAGCAAGGAAGTTGCTGAAAGATATATAGGAGATAAGCTAATCTGGAAAAAATACAGATTTCAAATTGTAAACACTTTGTCATTGACTATATTAAATATTAACTATCAGTCAGCTACTTTAGACTTTTACACTCGATTCTCGTATCGATATGTAGGATTAAACTCAGGGTACTACTATTTGAGGATAGAAGAAAAGTTCGTCAAAGTATATGCCTATAATTTATCAACACCTAATCCATCTTTTGTGTTTTTACTAGGTCAAAATGAAGATGCAGGAGTAGATGAAGCAAGCAAGCGTCAAGCTTTATCTGATTTGACACGAAACTGGTTTAGAAATGATTATAAAGATATTGTTTTATATGACAGAATGAGGTAACACATGGATATTACCATTCAAAACGTCCGGTCTCCTGCTTTGGAGCATAACGGGCGGTATTATAAGGTCTTTCAGCCACGGACACGAGATGAACTGCTGAAGCTTCATCACATGGGCTGTGTGGGTGATACGGTGCTGACGGATATCCAACTGGAGCAGGGGGATTTTCCTACTAGCTTCGTGGAGCCTACTGTCACGCAACGTACTTTGTCAGGTCTCTTCAAGGATATGCGTTCTATCGAACTGGAACTGAGAGATCCAAACAGCACCCTGTGGGGCAAAATCCAGCAGAACAATCAAGGGGCGCTGACTCAGTTCTTTGATACGAATGTCAAGAGCGCCATCGCTCAGACGGCTAGAGAAATCAGGCAGGAAGTGCGAGACGCTGCTAACAGTGCGAGGGTACAAGTGACGCCTGAAGGTGTGACCATCGGCTCTACTACTCTAACTGGTGAGCAGTTAGCCTCTACCATTTCCACAAGTCCGAGAGGGGTTGATATCATCGCTCCACACGTTCGAGTACAGTCAGATATGTTGGTAGATGGTGCTGTAACAGCTAGGAAGATGGCCGCTGGTTCTGTCACTGCTGAACATATCCAAGCTGGAGCTATCACGGGAGATAAAATCAGCGTAGATGATGCCTTGATTCGGAACCTGACCGCTAGAGATGCCTTGATTGACAAGCTGACATCCAAGCAAATCTTCACAACCAAGATTGAGTCTGTCGTATCTAGTTCAACATTCCTACAAGCCTATCAAGGTGAAATTGGAGGTTTTACCTTGGGTCAGTTCGACAACGGAGGCGGTCGCTGGATTTCTGGAGTAAACCAATTCTCTGTTGGTATGGGGAATGGTGCTGGTTATGGCACCAAGACAGCTTTTTGGGCCAATTGGGGCGATAACTGGAACCAAGCAGGACCAAACTCTTGGCATGTAGATACAGATGGACAGATGTATTGTAAGAATACAGTTAGTTTTTATGGTAAAGTTGACTTTTCTGGATCTACAAACGTTAATTTCTACAGCAAGATTAATGCTGCCAAAGGTATCTGGACAGGAAATGCAGACATTTATGGTGCTGGGTCAAATCCAGCTGGAGGAGAGAATGCCGTCGTCTGGTGGAATCAAATCACTAAAGCAAGCTGGAGAGGCTATGCAGGTATTACTTCGAGTTCAGATAGACGCTTGAAAGAAAATATTAAAGAGAGTCCAGTTAATGCTTTGGATAAAATCCAAGCATTGAACATGGTCTCTTTTGATTTCATCGAGAGCCAGAAACACGAAGAGGTTGGTTTGATTGCGCAGGAAGTACAGGAGGTAGTCCCTTATGCAATTGAAACAGATGAAGTAACATCTTATCTGTCTATCAACTATTCGAAATTCATCCCCTACTTGCTGAAGGCCATCCAAGAACTGGACCAGAAAATTAAAGAATTGGAGAACATACATGGATAATCACACAATCGACAAGCTTGTCGCTGAATCACTCGTCAACCGTTTGGCAGAAGGCGA
>NZ_CAMHZQ010000021.1 GCF_946190275.1 Streptococcus mitis
CGCACACGACTCATAGCACGGCTCATGTGTTGGACAATATGGAAACGATCCAACACGATTTTAGCGTTTGGAAAAAGCTGTTTAGCTAAGGCATAGTAGGGACTAAACATATCCATAGTAATGATTTTCACCTGACATCGGACTGCTCTATCGTAACGAAGAAAGTGATTTCGGATGACAGCCTGTGTTCTGCCTTCAAGAACAGTGATAATGTTGAGCTTGTCAAAATCTTGTGCAATAAAGCTCATCTTTCCCTTTGTAAAAGCGTACTCGTCCCAGGACATAATCTCAGGGAGGTAAGAAAAATCAGACTTAAAACGGAAGTCATTGAGCTTACGAATGACAGTTGAAGTTGAAATAGCCAGCTGATGAGCAATATCGGTCATAGAAGTCTTTTCAATCAGCTTTTGCGCAATCTTTTGGTTGATGATACGAGGAATTTGATGATTCTTCTTGACGAGAGAGGTTTCGGCGACCATCATTTTCGAGCAATGATAGCACTTGAATCGACGCTTTTTCAGGAGGATTCTAGTAGGCATACCAGTTGTTTCGAGGTAAGGAATTTTCGACGGTTTTTGAAAGTCATATTTCTTCATTTGATGTCCACAATCAGGACAAGATGGGGCATTGTAATCCAGTTTAGCGATGATTTCCTTGAGTGTATCCTTATTGATGATGTCTAGAATCTGGATATTAGGGTCTTTAATATCGAGTAGTTTTGTGATAAAATGTAATTGTTCCATATGAATCTTTCTAATGAGTTGTTTAGTCGCTTTTCATTATAGGTCATATGGGACTTTTTTTCTACACAAAAATAGGCTCCATAAGATCCATAGGGGATTTACCCACTACAAATATTATAGAGCCACGAAGCGAGATATTTTTCTTGACGATAGAAGTTTCAGACACCATCATTTTCGAGCATTGATAGCACTTAAAACGACGCTCTCTAAGTAGAATTCTGGTAGGCATACCAGTCGTTTCGAGGTAAGGAATCTTAGAATGTTTTTGAAGGTCATATTTCTTCATTTAACTTCCGCAATCAGGGCAAGATGGGGCATCGTAGTCCAGTTTAGCGATAATTTCCTTATGTGTACCCCTATTGATGGTATCCATAATTTAGGGTCTGTAAGCTCTAGTAATTTTGTGATAAAGTGTAATTGTTCCATGAGATCCATAGAGGATTTACCCACTACAAATATTATATGAAGGTCGTGGGTTCGAGTCCTTCTTCCACAATAGAGAACCTTTTTTCTTTTTGATATTATTAAGGAATTTTATTTCTATTCAATCACTTCATAGTTTAGACTGAGCAATATTCAATGCTATTAAAACCGTACTGGATGATTTTTAGTGAGAGTAATAGTTTTTATGAATTGTTTATAGGAAATTTGTTTCTATTCTGTCCATCTTTCTCATCTTTTATATTGTTGAGGTTGGTATTTTAACAATTCAGGAATTATTAATGATTAATTAAAATTTTTTGTTAGAATAAGATCATAAAAAGTAAAGGAGTGTATGCTTATGCTACAAAATATTTATGATCAGATGACTGATTTCTATGACAGTATCGAAGAAGAGTATGCTACTTTCTTTGGTAATAGTTGGGACTGGGAACATTTTCATTTTAAATTTTTGATTTATTATTTAGTTAGATATGGTATTGGGTGTCGTAGGGATTTTATCGTTTACCATTATCGTGTTGCTTATCGTTTGTATCTTGAAAAGATGATAATGAAACAAGGTTCTATTTCTTGTTGAGATAGTCTGAGTTAATTTCCGAACAAACCTACTTTTTTATGGCAATATAACAATAAATAGCTAGTAATTTTTCTAAATCATTTTTTAATAGTTGGAAATAGCAAATCTTTCTATTGTTTCTTCTTGATAAAAAGGCGATTTTTTCTTATAATAAATTGTAAGATATAATTGCGGGTGAGATTCCTGCCATGTATGTGAGAAAGGAAGAGCCTAAGGGCTCAGACAAGATTATGACTTCAGTTGTTGTTGTAGGTACCCAGTGGGGTGATGAAGGTAAAGGGAAGATTACAGACTTCCTTTCAGCGAATGCAGAAGTGATTGCACGTTACCAAGGTGGTGATAATGCTGGTCACACGATTGTGATTGATGGTAAGAAATTTAAGTTGCACTTAATTCCCTCTGGGATTTTCTTCCCTGAAAAAATCTCTGTTATTGGGAACGGTATGGTTGTAAATCCTAAATCTCTTGTGAAAGAGTTGAGCTATCTTCATGAGGAAGGTGTAACAACTGATAACTTGCGTATTTCTGATCGTGCGCATGTTATTTTGCCTTATCATATTGAGTTGGACCGCTTGCAAGAAGAGGCCAAGGGTGACAATAAGATTGGTACTACAATCAAGGGAATTGGTCCAGCTTATATGGACAAGGCTGCTCGTGTGGGAATTCGTATCGCAGATCTTTTGGATAAAGACATTTTCCGTGAGCGTTTAGAACGTAACCTTGCTGAAAAGAATCGTCTTTTTGAAAAATTGTATGACAGTAAAGCGATTGATTTCGATGATATTTTTGAAGAATATTACGAATATGGTCAACAAATCAAGAAATATGTGACAGACACATCTGTCATTTTGAATGATGCGCTTGATAACGGTAAACGTGTGCTTTTTGAAGGTGCACAAGGAGTTATGCTAGATATCGACCAAGGTACTTATCCATTTGTTACGTCATCAAACCCTGTAGCTGGTGGTGTGACCATTGGTTCTGGTGTTGGTCCAAGTAAGATTGACAAGGTTGTTGGTGTATGTAAAGCCTATACGAGTCGTGTAGGAGACGGTCCTTTCCCAACTGAGTTGTTTGATGAAGTGGGAGAACGTATCCGTGAAGTAGGTCATGAATATGGTACAACAACTGGTCGTCCACGTCGTGTAGGTTGGTTTGACTCAGTTGTGATGCGTCATAGCCGTCGTGTTTCTGGTATTACTAACCTTTCATTGAACTCTATCGATGTTTTGAGTGGTTTAGATACAGTGAAAATTTGTGTGGCCTATGATCTTGATGGTCAACGTATTGACTACTATCCAGCTAGTCTTGAGCAATTGAAACGTTGCAAGCCTATCTATGAAGAGTTGCCAGGTTGGTCAGAAGATATTACTGGAGTTCGTAATTTGGAAGACCTTCCTGAGAATGCGCGTAATTATGTTCGTCGTGTGAGTGAATTGGTTGGCGTTCGTATTTCTACTTTCTCAGTAGGTCCTGGTCGTGAACAAACAAATATTTTAGAAAGTGTTTGGTCCTAAGAGATTTTTAAGATTTGTTTAAGATAGGTCGGGTATACTATAGACAGTTACAAGAAGACCTCCTAACTTGTTGTAACAAATATCCTAAACTTTTCTTTTTCATAATAATCTCCCTATAAAGTCACCGCATTCGGTGGCTTTTTTTGTCTTGGGATTCATGATATAATAATAAAATCGATAAGTAGTAAAAGGGAAATTGATGAATTATACAGTTGAAGAAAAAGAAGTCTTTATGAGGGAAGCTTTGAGAGAGGCTGAGATTGCTCTTGAACACGATGAAATTCCAATTGGTTGTGTGATTGTCAAGGACGGAAAAATCATTGGCCGTGGGCATAATGCGCGTGAGGAGTTGCAACGAGCGGTTATGCATGCGGAGATTATGGCTATAGAGCATGCGAACCTGAGTGAGGAGAGTTGGCGCTTGCTGGATTGCACGCTTTTTGTGACCATTGAGCCTTGTGTCATGTGTAGTGGGGCGATTGGACTTGCCCGTATTCCAAACGTGGTCTATGGGGCTAAAAACCAGAAATTTGGCGCTGCTGGGAGTTTGTACGATATCTTGACAGATGAGCGTCTCAATCACCGTGTGGAGGTTGAAACGGGAATTTTGGAAGATGAATGCGCAGCTATTATGCAGGACTTTTTTAGAAATAGACGGAAAAAATAATTTTGCTTTTAAAATGAATAGGAATGTGATATAATAAATAGTGGAGCAACAGTTCTGCGTGAAGTGGGTCAGGGGAGGAATCCAGCAGCCCTAAGCGATTTGAATTGTGTGCTCTTTTTTTCGTGCTTTTTCCGAATAAATAAGATAGAATAATCTAGAATAAATGATAATAGAAAAGAGAAGATGATGAAAATTCGTGGTTTTGAATTGGTTTCTAGTTTTATAGATGAAAATTTATTGCCCAAGCGTGAGACAGCGCATGCGGCTGGTTACGACTTAAAGGTTGCTGTGCGTACAGTTATTGCGCCAGGAGAGATTGTCTTGGTTCCGACAGGGGTTAAGGCCTATATGCAGCCGACTGAGGTTCTTTACCTTTATGATCGCTCTTCAAATCCTCGTAAGAAGGGCTTGGTCTTGATTAACTCGGTTGGTGTCATTGATGGGGATTATTATGGAAATCCTGGAAATGAAGGGCATATTTTTGCGCAGATGAAGAATATCACAGACCAAGAAGTGATTCTCGAAGTTGGGGAACGTGTGGTCCAGGCTGTCTTTGCTCCTTTCTTAATTGCAGATGGAGATGCGGCTGATGGCGTGCGAACTGGTGGGTTTGGGTCAACAGGGCACTAGAATGAAGATTATCTTTGTACGTCACGGGGAGCCAGATTATAGTATGCTTGATAAACTTGAAAATCCGCGACTCTATAGTGGTTTTGGTCGTGATTTAGCACCATTGACAGGAAAAGGTCGCAGTCTGGCAAAAGAAGTTGCTAAAACTGCATGTTTTGGAAAGGCAGAGATTATTATTTCATCGTCTGTGACGAGGGCTTTAGAAACAGCACATTATATAGCAGTTGAAACAGGATTGGACTTATTTGTGGAGCCGTTTTTTCATGAGTGGCGTCCAGACTTAGATGGTACTAACTCTGATTTAACTAGTGTATTGGTAGCTCATGAATATTATCTAAAACATCAAGGAAGTTTACCTGAAGATTCTCCTTATCGCTATGAAACTGCTCTGGAGATGCGTCATCGTTTTTTAAGAACTTTGGAAAAATATAAAAATTATAAAACTATTATCATTGTAACTCACGGAATGCTCATGCGTCAGTTTGTGCCAAATGAGAAGATTGATTTTTGCCAAGTGATTGAGTGTGAGTTAGAGATATAGAAAGAGGTTTATCATCGCAAAAAAAAGCGACATTTGTATGTCAAAATTGTGGGTATAATTCCCCTAAATATCTGGGGCGTTGCCCCAACTGTGGATCTTGGTCTTCTTTTGTAGAAGAGATTGAGGTTGCCGAGGTCAAGAATGCGCGTGTGTCCTTGACAGGTGAGAAAAGACAGAAAGAAGAAATTTGTGACCGGCTTGCTGCTTGTATCTTCTCGTATCTTTGAGAAGCGTCGGGCTTCTTGCTTTACTAATCCAGATTTAAAAGATTTTTTAGAGGAAAACGGTGCTAAAAGCATAGAGTTTATAGGGGTAGATGGCAATGGCTGTGTTAAGGCTTCCGTTTTGGCAGTTACCAAGGAGAATTATCAGGTTTCTGTCGATTTGTCTGCTGTCGGAGTTGGCAACCAGAAGAAATTCTCTAAAACACTGAAGCAGTGGCAAGATTGCGGAATCAAGATTGGATAGTTTTATGGGGGTCTTAATATGAAAATTATTTTTATCCGTCACGGAGAGCCAGATTACCGTGAGTTAGAGGAGCGTTCTTATACGGGTTTTGGGATAGATTTGGCGCCCTTGTCTGAGAAGGGACGGCAGCAGGCTCAGGAACTGAGCAAAAATTCTTTACTCTCGTCAGCTGAAATAATCGTATCTTCTGCAGTCACAAGAGCTTTAGAAACGGCTTCTTATGTAGTTTGTACTACGGGACTTCCTTTGAGAGTGGAGCCATTATTGCATGAATGGCAGGTCTATGAAAGTGGCACAGATAATTTTGAAAAAGCTCGTACTATGTTTCTAGAAAATAAGGGGGAGTTACTTCCTAATAGTCCTATTCAATATGAGACAGCTACGGAAATGAAGTCTCGTTTTCTAGAATGTATGTCTAAGTATCGAGAACACCAGACTGTGGTAGTTGTTGCTCATAACATGCTCATGCGCCAATTTGTACCAGACGAGAAGATTGATTTTTGCCAAGTGATTGAGTGTGAGTTAGAAATATAGAAAGAGGTTTATTATCGCAAAGAAAAAAGCGACATTTGTATGTCAAAATTGTGGCTATAATTCCCCTAAATATCTGGGGCGTTGTCCCAACTGTGGGTCTTGGTCTTCTTTTGTAGAAGAGGTTGAGGTTGCCGAGGTCAAGAATGCGCGTGTGTCCTTGACAGGTGAGAAAACCAAGCCCATGAAACTGGCTGAGGTGACGTCAATCAACGTCAATCGAACCAAGACGGAGATGGAGGAATTCAACCGTGTACTTGGAGGCGGAGTGGTACCAGGAAGTCTCGTCCTAATCGGTGGGGATCCTGGAATCGGGAAATCGACTCTTCTCCTACAAGTCTCAACCCAGTTGTCTCAAGTAGGGACAGTTCTCTACGTCAGTGGGGAGGAGTCTGCCCAGCAAATTAAACTCCGTGCAGAGCGTTTGGGTGATATTGATAGCGAGTTTTATCTCTATGCAGAGACCAATATGCAGAGTGTTCGAGCTGAGGTGGAGCGCATCCAGCCAGACTTCCTCATCATTGACTCTATCCAGACCATTATGTCTCCTGAGATTTCAGGGGTGCAGGGATCTGTTTCTCAGGTGCGTGAGGTGACGGCTGAGCTCATGCAACTGGCCAAAACTAATAACATTGCCATATTTATTGTAGGTCATGTGACCAAGGAAGGAACATTAGCTGGTCCTCGTATGTTGGAGCATATGGTGGATACGGTGCTTTACTTTGAAGGGGAGCGTCACCACACCTTTCGTATTTTGAGAGCGGTCAAAAACCGTTTTGGCTCCACTAATGAGATTGGGATTTTTGAGATGCAGTCGGGCGGATTAGTTGAGGTACTCAATCCGAGTCAAGTTTTCCTAGAAGAGCGTTTGGATGGAGCAACTGGTTCATCAATCGTTGTGACCATGGAAGGGACACGTCCTATTTTGGCTGAGGTTCAGGCTTTGGTGACACCGACTATGTTTGGAAATGCTAAGCGTACAACGACAGGACTTGATTTTAATCGTGCTAGCTTGATTATGGCTGTTTTGGAAAAGCGGGCAGGTCTTCTCTTGCAAAATCAGGATGCCTATCTTAAATCTGCTGGCGGTGTCAAATTGGATGAACCTGCCATTGACTTGGCCGTTGCAGTTGCCATTGCTTCGAGTTATAAAGACAAGCCAACTAATCCTCAGGAATGTTTTGTGGGAGAATTGGGCTTGACGGGAGAAATTCGGCGCGTGAATCGTATCGAGCAACGCATCAACGAAGCTGCTAAACTTGGATTTACAAAAATCTATGTACCTAAGAATTCCTTGACAGGAATCACTCCGCCTAAGGAAATTCAGGTCATTGGTGTGACAACGATTCAGGAAGTTTTGAAAAAGGTTTTTGCTTAATCTGTGACAAATCCTCTTAAAAATGATAAGATAGGAGAAATATTTGACTATCAAATTTTCGAGGAGGGAATCGTGTCGTATTTTGAACAGTTTATGCAAGCCAATCAGGCTTATGTTGCCCTACATGGGCAGTTAAATCTGCCACTTAAACCCAAAACAAGAGTTGCCATTGTGACCTGTATGGACTCACGTTTGCACGTTGCGCAAGCTTTAGGTTTGGCACTTGGGGATGCTCATATCTTGCGGAATGCAGGTGGTCGAGTGACAGAAGACATGATTCGTTCGCTGGTTATTTCCCAGCAACAAATGGGGACAAGAGAGATTGTGGTGTTACACCATACAGACTGTGGTGCTCAGACCTTTGAAAATGGTCCTTTTCAGGAGTATCTGAAAGAGGAACTAGGTGTCGATGTATCAGACCAGGATTTCTTGCCCTTCCAAGATATAGAGGAGAGTGTACGTGAGGATATGCAACTCCTTATCGAGTCTCCCCTAATACCAGATGATGTCATTATCTCTGGTGCTATTTACGATGTGGATACAGGAAGTATGACAGTCGTAGAATTGTAAAAAATTCATTTAGAAAGAAAGTGTATGAAGAAAAACAGTATTTTATTTATTTTTATTTTATTGCTATGTATTGGTTTGCAGTATGAAACCATCTATTATACGGATGGTTCGATGTCAGGTGCGGAATATGGACTAATGGGAGTTTCTATCTTTCTAGCTCTCTTTTACATGATTCCGGCTCTTTATTTCCTTTTCCGTATTGGGAAAAAATGGAAATTGCCAAAGAACACCTTGATCTTGTCTTTATTGGGTGGGATGTTCCTTTCAGGCTGGTTATCTAGCTTTGCGAATACCTATATCCATGATTTACTGGGTATTCTTTTCCCAGATAGTGCCTTTTTAAATGCCTTTGAAAGTGCGATTGTGGCTCCTTTGGTAGAAGAACCCTTGAAATTGTTGCCACTTGTCTTTGTTTTAGCTTTGATTCCTGTGCGAAAATTCAAATCTTTGTTTTTACTAGGGATTGCTTCTGGTTTGGGATTCCAAATGATTGAGGATATTGGCTATATTCGTACGGATTTGCCAGAGGGATTTGACTTTACCATTTCGAGAATTTTAGAGCGTATCATCTCAGGAATTGCCTCTCACTGGACTTTTTCAGGTCTAGCTGTAGTAGGTGTTTACTTGCTTTACAGAGCCTATAAAGGGCAGAAGGTTGGCAAGAAACAGGGGCTTATTTTCCTAGGTTTAGCTTTGGGAACTCACTTCCTGTTTAACTCTCCTTTTGTGGAGTTGGAGACAGAGTTGCCTTTAGCGATTCCAGTGGTTACAGCCATTACTCTCTATGGTTTTTATCAGGCTTATCGCTTTGTTGAGAAGCACAATGAGTTGATGAACTAGAATATTTTTCAAAAGAATGATGCAAGGGTACAAATATGGTGCCCTTCTTTTATTTTTGATTGAAAAATAGTGCAAAAAGCGCTACAATGGTAGATGGAAAAATCTTGTGAAAAGCACAAGCGATACATATATACCGGAGGAAATCATGTCTTTTTCTGATTTAAAGCTGTTTGCCCTTTCTTCTAATAAAGAATTGGCAGAACGTGTGGCGCAGGAGATTGGGATAGAGTTGGGGAAATCAAGTGTTCGCCAATTTTCAGATGGAGAGATTCAGGTCAACATCGAAGAATCAATCCGTGGGAAGCACGTCTTTATCCTACAATCAACTAGTTCGCCTGTAAATGACAATCTGCTTGAAATTTTGATTATGGTAGATGCTTTGAAGCGTGCGAGTGCAGAATCTGTCAATGTTGTCATGCCTTACTATGGGTATGCACGTCAGGATAGAAAGGCGAGAGCGCGTGAGCCAATCACTTCAAAACTTGTCGCAAATATGCTTGAAGTAGCTGGGGTAGATCGTTTATTGACAATCGACTTGCATGCTGCGCAGATTCAAGGATTCTTTGATATTCCTGTGGATCACTTGATGGGAGCTCCTCTGATTGCGGATTATTTTGAGCGTCGTGGTATGGTTGGTTCTGACTATGTGGTTGTCAGCCCAGACCATGGAGGGGTGACTCGTGCTCGTAAGTTGGCAGAATTTTTGAAAACATCTATTGCTATCATTGACAAACGTCGTAGCGTTGATAAGATGAATACCAGTGAAGTCATGAACATCATCGGTAAGGTAGAAGGCAAGACTTGTATCTTGATTGATGATATGATTGATACAGCTGGAACCATTTGCCACGCGGCAGATGCCCTTGCAGAAGCTGGTGCTGTTGAAGTCTATGCAAGCTGTACGCACCCAGTTCTTTCTGGTCCTGCTATGGACAATATCCAAAAATCAGCTATTAAGAAATTGGTTGTTTTGGATACCATCTATCTGCCAGAAGAGCGTTTGATTGATAAGATTGAGCAGATTTCAATCGCTCATCTATTAGGGGATGCTATCGTGCGTATCCATGAAAAACGCCCACTTTCTCCACTTTTCAGTATTGAGAAAAAGATTTAATGACCAAGCCTGAGATAATTCTCAGGTTTTTTCGTCTCTTTTCCGAATAAATAGATAGTAGCAGTGAATCTAGTAAACCTAGATTTAAAACTGTGGTATAATAAAAGGAGGAAAAGGATGATTCTAAGACATCCAGGCATCAGCCCAACTAATGACTTGGTTGCTAAGAAAATCTTTAGCAATCCAGAAATCACTTGTCAATTTATCCGCGATATGCTGGACTTACCAGCCAAAAATGTAACCATTTTGGAGGGGAGCAATATTCATGTCTTGCCTTCCCTGCCGTACTCGGCCCAGGATTTCTATACCAGTATAGATGTTTTGGCAGAGTTGGACAATGGCACGCAGGTTATTATCGAAATCCAAGTTCATCATCAGAATTTTTTCATCAATCGCCTGTGGGCTTACCTGTGTAGTCAGGTCAATCAAAACCTAGAAAAAATTCGTCAACGAGAAGGTGATACACATCAAAGTTACAAACACATCGCACCTGTTTATGCTATTGCTATCGTAGATAGTAATTACTTCCAAGATGATTTGGCTTTTCATAGCTTTAGCATGCGCGAGGACACGACAGGTGAAGCCTTAACCATCACAAATAATGGACAAGAACACCATCTAGTCAAGATGGCGTTCTTGGAATTAAGAAAATACAGAGAAACCAGCAAAGACAAGGTTCGCAAGCCGTGGTTGGAGTTTTTCGGGAATAAACCCTTTACTCAGCAACCCGAGCGAGCCATCAGCCAAGCAGACCAACTGCTGGACTACAAGAGCTGGTCCGAGGAGGACAGAAAAATGTTTAGTCAACTACGTATGCGCGAAGAACAAGCCTTGTTGGCACAGGATTATGCCTTAGAAAAAGCTGAAGAAAGAGGATTAGAACGTGGCCTTGAACGTGGGCGAGCTGAGGGGCTTGAACGAGGACGAGCAGAGGGAGTTGAACAGGGACTGGAGCGTGGGAAAATATTTACCTTTCTTGATTTAGTGCGCCAACATGTTTTAACTTCCGAATTTGCTAGCGAGCAATTAGGTATGACGGTCTCTGAATTTGAGGCACTCTTATAAGACCATCACTAGTAATAGCGTTCTTGGAATTAAAAAAAATATAGAGAAACCAGCAAAGATAGCATTCGCAAACCATGGTTGGAGTTTTTCGGGAACAAACCCTTTACCCAAGAACCCGAGCGAGCCATCAGTCAAGCAGATCAACTGCTGGACTACAAAAGCTGGTCCGAGGAGGACAGGAGAATGTTTAGTGAACAACGCAGGCGTGAAGAACAGGCCTTACTCGCTCATGACTATGCCTTGGAAACAGCTAGGGCGGAAGGTATTGAACAGGGACTGGAGCGTGGTCTTGAACGTGGTAAAGTTGAAGGAAGAGTTTTTGCTTTTCTAGATATGGTTCGCCAAGGTCTTTTGCCTTCTGAAGTTGCCAGTCAACAGTTGGGTATGACTGTCTCTGAGTTTGAGGTGCTATTGAAAGATCATCATCAATAAGACCTAAAAATACAGAGAAACCAGCAAAGATAGCATTCGCAAACCGTGGTTGGAGTTTTTTGGGAATAAGCCCTTTACCCAAGAACCCGAGCGAGCCATCAGCCAGGCAGACCAACTGCTGGACTATAAGAGCTGGTCCGAGGAGGACAGGAAGATGTTTAGTCAACTACGTATGCGCGAAGAACAAGCCTTGTTAGCACAGGACTATGCCTTGGAAACAGCTAGGGAGGAAGGTATTGAACAAGGACTAGAGCGTGGGAAAGTTGAAGGATAAATCTTTTCCTTTATTGATTTAGTATGCTAACATGCTTTGCCTTCCGAATTTGTGAGTGAACAATTAGACACAAATTGAAAAAATATCAAGTTTACTTGACTTTTTTTATAGAATAGTATAGTATTTAAATACAAGCACTCCTTTTGCTCCCTGTTTCATAGCAACTGGAGTCATTTTTTTATAAATTTAGAAGGTTAATGATGTACACAACTGATAATAGTATTTCTTTGTCGAGAGATTTAAAGAGAGAAATGAAAGCATTTTTACCTCTTAAAGATTTGGTAAGTTATCTTTCAGATAAGCTAGATATGTCACCTGAAGAGGAACTAGATTCCAAAAACTTTTTACGTTGTCATAATTACTATTCGTTTTCTGCTTTTATTAAACAGGTTCCAGATAATCTTCATGAAGGAAAATTTCAAGCAGCGATTTCATTGTATGAATTTAATGATTGGTTATCACAGTTTCTGTTTATATTTTCTGGTAGATTAGAGCAGTTTATAAAATCAACTTTTATTGAATCGCTTTGCCAGCAATATAATGGAAAATATCAAAAAGGTGAGTGTTACTTGGATGAAACTATTTATGAAAACTCTGAATTATATAACGAATTTATTTCAATTATAGAAAAACATTTATCAGAGAATCAAAGTCTTTCAATACAGCATCATATCAAAAATAAAGGTTCTAAATTCCCAATTTGGGTTCTTTTTCAAGAGATGACTTTTGGAGAAACAACTCGTTTTATAAGTGCACTGAAAAAAGAGTACCGGGAGTATTGGATAGATACTACATTTTTATCAACTGGTGTGGTAAATTCTAAAATTCATGGAGAAGAAATCCGGAGTAAATTATTTGGCTGGGTTTCAGCTACATGGTATATGAGAAATAGAACTGCACATCATTTAAGATTATATGGTCAAAATTTTACAATAGCAAGTCCAAGTTTCTTTTCAGCTGATTTGCGTCAAATAAACAAGAATGCAGAGACTAAAAAGAAAAAGACGCATAATAACGATTTATTTGCTTATCTTCTAGCTATGAAAAATCTTATACAACATCATTCACATTCTTTTGTTCAAGATTGGAACGATTTTTTAATGACTTTAGAGGACCAGTTGATGGAAAAGTCAAATATCATATTATCTAGTAAGATTGGTTTGCCAAGTAATTGGAAAGATATATTGTGGATTGGTTGAACTAAGGAATGATTTATTTGCTCAAGCTATTATTCAGATTATCTTTGACAATCCAGATGAGAAACTAAACATTAAGAAGTTGATTACCAAGATGAATGAAGGATAAGATGAGGAATTTGGGAGTCGCCATAGCGAGCTATGTAACACCTGAACAAGCTGAGAAAATCAGAATCATCAAGGAGCACTATGATGTTCTTGCTATCTGTAAAGAAGACTTAGAAAACATGATTCGGAAAGTCGGACAAGAAGATCAGGAACAAGTTAAGCTGATTCAAACCGTATCTGGATTAAGGGTGCTTTAATTTTAAAAATTAGGTGTCAAAACCTCTTTTAATACAGACAAAATTAAGGATAAACCATAATTTTAATAACTTTTATTTTTTTTCGTCTCTTTTCCGAATAAATAGATAGTAGCAGTGAATCTAGTAAACCTAGATTTAAAACTGTGGTATAATAAAAGGAGGAAAAGGATGATTCTAAGACATCCGGGCATTAGCCCGACCAATGATTTGGTTGCTAAGAAAATCTTTAGCAACCCAGAAATCACTTGTCAGTTTATCCGCGATATGTTGGACTTGCCAGCCAAAAATGTAACCATTTTGGAGGGAAGTAACATTCACGTCTTGCCTTCCCTGCCTTACTCAGCTCAGGATTTTTACACTAGTATAGACGTTTTGGCAGAGTTAGACAATGGGACACAAGTAATCATTGAGATTCAGGTGCATCATCAGAATTTTTTCATCAATCGCCTGTGGGCTTACTTATGCAGTCAGGTCAATCAAAACCTAGAAAAAATTCGTCAACGTGAAGGTGATACACACCAGAGTTACAAACACATCGCACCAGTATACGCTATCGCAATTGTAGATAGTAACTACTTCTCAGATGACTTGGCTTTTCATAGCTTTAGTATGCGAGAGGACACGACAGGTGAAGCCTTAACCATCACCAATAATGGACAGGAACATCATCTAGTCAAGATGGCGTTCTTGGAATTAAAAAAATACAGAGAAACCAGCAAGGACAAGGTTCGCAAGCCGTGGTTAGAGTTTTTTGGTAATAAGCCCTTTACCCAAGAACCCGAGCGAGCCATCAGCCAGGCAGATCAACTGCTGGACTACAAGAGCTGGTCCGAGGAGGACAGGAAAATGTTTAGTCAACTACGTATGCGCGAAGAACAAGCCTTGTTAGCACAGGACTATGCCTTGGAACAAGCTGAAGAAAAAGGTTTGGAACGTGGTCTTGAACGTGGGCGTGCAGAGGGTATTGAACAAGGGCGAGCTGAGGGAATTGAACAAGGTTTAGAACAGGGACTGGAGCGTGGAAAAGTTGAAGGAAGTTTGTCTATGCTACTGAATCTCGTCCGTCAAGGTCTTTTGACTTCTGAAGTTGCGAGTGAACAGTTAGGCATGAGCGTCGCTGAGTTTGAGGCCTTGCTATGAGGTCACATTTTTAATAGTAGAAAGTTAATGGAATGGCGAGTTATTTGCAAAATACTTGCCATTTTTGCTTGACATTTGGAAGAGGTTATAGGATAATACCATAGAAGTGAGTTCTGTCCAACTATCTATGTGGATTAGATATGTGAGGTTTGACTTAAGGTTTAAGAAATTTGTGAGATTTTCACTTGGGAGATACAGTATTTGAAGGGTATTTCATCTCACAAAGGCGTTTTTTTAACCTTTTTTGAAAAAATAGCTGAAAAGTTTAAAAAATCTAAGAAAACCCTTGACAAATCCTGCAAATATTTATATACTGTATGGTAGTAAGATAGTCTTACGAAAAAAATTTTTAAAGAAAAACAAAGGAGATAAAACGATGAAAAAAGTTTTATTGACAAGCGCAGTCGCTCTTGCAGCATTTGGTGCTGTACAAGCTGTATCAGCAAACACTACTAATGGTGCTTCAGTCACTGGTCCAGTAAATCCTCTTACAGGAAAAATTGATAATACACCATATACAGCAAATGAACACCCTTCATTCCACCATGAAGTACCAGCTGATCAACAATACAAACCAGCTACTCCAGCTTACAACCCTTACCATGGTAAACCAGTTGTGTTTGGTAACGGTTCACACGTTCGTTTTGCAGTTAAAGATATCCAAGGTAACCCAATTGCAGGTGTTAAAGTAGATATCTTACCTTATTCTAAGAATGATGAAGGAAAATATGTTGCTGGAACACCTACTTCTGCAGTATCTAATGAAGCAGGAGATGTAGAATTAGAAGTTAAAGCTGGTGATGCAGTTCGTTACCGTGTTGCTTATGTTCCAAAAGGATATGTAGTAAGACAAGCAAAACTTGTTACAGTAAATGGACAAGATAACAAATATTATACACTTACTGGATATAGAGGTGAAATCGAAAATCTAGCAAATGGTGAGACTCATGAAGATGCAGGTGCTGCTACAGAAGGTACTTTTGTAGTATCTGGTACTGCTGACCTAGATAAAGATACTCGTGCTGACATGTTCACAAACGCTCAAGTTGATTTGGTTCTTGAAAAAACTGACTCATACAACGTTGTAAAAGAACAATGGATCAAAGAAGAAGATGGTTGGAAATACTATTCTGGTAACCAAGCTGTAACAGGTTGGAAACAACTTGATGGCAACTGGTACTACCTAAATGAACAAGGTGTAATGCAAACAGGTTGGAAACAAGTCAACGGAACTTGGTACTACCTAAATGCATCAGGTGCTATGGTAACAGGTTGGTTGAAAGATGGTAACACTTGGTACTTCCTTGAAGCATCAGGTGCTATGAAAGCTAGCCAATGGTTCCAAGTTAAAGACAAATGGTACTACGTTAACGCTTCAGGTGCTCTTGCAGTTAACACTACTGTAGGTGGATACACTGTAAACGGAAACGGTGAATGGGTTAACTAATTAATCTAAAAAAGTGGGAGATTTCTCCTGCTTTTTATTTTTTCCATAAAAAGTCCAGTTTTTCTTAGAAATTTTTGTAAAAATAAGATACAATAAAGAAAAGCATAATAGCTAAATTTAAGAATGGAGAATATTCATATGAAAAATAAAAAATCTCTAGCTTTAGTTCTTGCTAGTGTCACAATGGCAGGTGCTGCTGTAACTACTTACTCAACTATCACAGCTCCTTCTGTACATGCAGATGAGTTTATTCGTAAAACCGAATGGATAACTGTTTCTAATGATCGTTCACGTACTCGTACAACTGTTTATTTTGAGTCAGGTGATCAAAAATTTGAAAAGCATAGTTATATTGATAAATTTGAGTATCAGGAAACCTATGTAGATGGTGGCGTACGTTACTATGTATTTGTAGAAAAAGGAACAAAACTTGCTGAATTGGAAAACGATCCCAATACACCTTCAGCAGACTTGAATAAGCAAGGTTACAAATCTACGGATAAAGGTAATAGCTGGCGTGAAGTATCAGGTAATCGATACTTTTATGTACAAGGAAACCCAGTAAAAGGTTGGGTAATTATTGATAATAAGACATACCACTTTAATAGTGAAGGTGTCATGGAACGTGGAGTTATTGAAAATAACTATGAACGCTACTATCTTGATGGACAAGGGGTTAAGAAAACTGGTTTCATCAAATTAGGAGAAAAAACCTATTACTTTGATGCGAATGGTGCCCGTAAAACAGAAATCATTAAAGAAAAAGAGAAAACTTACTTCGTTAAAGATGGTATTGTAAAAACTGGAGCGCATAAGGTAGGTGCTAAATGGTACTTCTTTGCTGAAGACGGTACAACTAAGTCAGGCATTGTAAAAGATAGTGATGACAAATGGTATTACATTACTGCAGAAGGTGAGCGTAAGACAGGTCTTATCAAGGGTGCTGGCGACAAGTATTACTATGTCACTGAAGAAGGTGAACGTAAGTTTGGGGAAATTACCGTTGATGGTAAAACATATTTCTTAACAGATGAATCTAATACAAAAGCTGGCTGGAATAAAGTTGATAGTAACTGGATTTATGTAAATAAAGAAGGTAAACGTCAAGTTGGCTGGTTACAAGATGGTGGTAAGTGGTATTACTTTAACGCTGAAGGCATTATGCAAAAATGGTGGGTTAAAGATGGTAGCACTTGGTACTATCTAAACGGTTCAGGTGCTATGCAAACAGGTTGGTTGCAAGATGGTGGTACTTGGTACTACCTAAACAACTCAGGTGCTATGCAAACAGGTTGGGCTAAAGTAGGTGATTCATGGTACTACCTTAAAGGCTCAGGTGCTATGGTAACAGGTTGGTTCCAAGTAGGCGGTAAATGGTATTATGCTTATAGTTCAGGTGCCCTTGCAGTAAGCACTACAGTCGATGGCTACTATGTAAATGCCAACGGTGAATGGGTATAAAATAACAAAGAGAGCGGTTAGAACTGCTCTCTTTCTTTTACTTTTAAATATTTCTACACTTTTTATGTTTTTTATTGCATTTATTATAGGAAAAGGATATAATATATATAAATTTAACCATTTAATAAAGGAGGTTCTTCTCATGAAGAAAACACTAACAGGTATCTTGCTAGCTACTTCAGTGCTAGCGATGGCTTCAGTTCAACCAGCACAAGCTGCCGAATCAGGGGCAACGAGTGCTTCGGCAACTTCTACGGTTAAAGAAGTACACTATGTGAAATTTCAAAATGGTAGACTTGTTGATATCAAAGCTGCATTGACAGGATCTGCTGTAACAGATGCATCTATTAAGGATCATCCTAAAATTGAGAACTATAAATATACTACTAGTGAAGAAATGGATGGTATACTATATCATACATATGCTCCAGATGCTACAACTGCTGCAACAGGTAATAGTAATAATTCTTCTGCTCAAAGCAATCCTTATAATGGTGGAAATACAGCTGCTGCAACGAACACAAATACAAACAATAATCAAAATGCCACAACGACTAGTGGGAATTCATCGGTTAAAGAAGTTCGTTTTGTAGTCTATAAAGAAGGCAGTAGCGATCCAGTAAATATTAAGGAACCGCGTAAAGGAGCTGAAGCTTCAGATACAAGTCATCCAACTATTGCTAACTATACATACGTTACTGGTAACTTAAAAGATGGTGTTCTTTATCATGTCTATCGTTCAAACACAGCAACTAATACTAACCAAAATCAGTCTACAGCGGTAGGTCAGTTCAAAACAGAGAACGGAAAAGTCTACTATATCAAGGACGGTAAAAAGGTTAGTGGTTGGCAAAAAATCGATGATAAGACTTACTACTTTGAAGCTGATGGCGCCATGAAGAAAGGTCTATTGACTGCAGGTGATAAGCAATACTATCTAGATGAAAAAGATGGTGTTAAAAAGCTAGGCTTTGTAAAAGTTGCTGATAAGGTTTACTATTTTGTAGAAGATGGTGAGAAGAAAACTGGCTTTATCAAAATTGATGATAAAACTTACTATCTAAAAGAAGGTGTTCGTCTAACAGGGGATATTACAGTAGACGGGAAACATTATTTCTTAGATGAGGAAGGTGTCCTTAAACCAGGTATTGTTTTAATTGATGGTAAAAAATTCTTCATTGATGATGAGGGAAATCGTCATGTTGGATGGAAGAAAATTGGACTGGATTGGTATTATTTCTCTAAAGAAGATGGAATGAAGACAGGTTGGGTCAAAGATGGATCATGGTATTACTTGGATGAAACTGGTGTGATGAAAACTGGTTGGAGACAAGTTGATGGTAATTGGTACTATCTTAATGGCTCAGGTGCTATGCAGACAGGCTGGAAATTTATAAATGGTAGTTGGTATCATTTTGATAGTTTAGGTAAAATGGGTACTAGATGGATAAAAGAAAATGGTACATGGTATTATCTTGACGGTTCAGGTGCTATGCAGACAGGTTGGTTGAACCAAGGTGGCACATGGTACTACCTCAACAGCTCAGGTGCTATGCAAACAGGCTGGCTCAACCAAGGTGGTACATGGTATTATCTTGCTGGCTCAGGCGCTATGAAGACAGGTTGGTTCCAAGTTAGCGGTAAATGGTATTACTCATACCCATCAGGAGCTTTGGCTGTGAATACAACTATCGATGGTTACACAGTAGATGCCAATGGTGAGTGGGTGTAATCATTCAATAACCAGGATGTAAATCAGGAGAGAAATCTCCTGTTTTTTGGCTTATCAACTGATAATGTTAATTTTGAATAGAAAGTTAGATATATTGGATTGACATTAGAATAGAACATTATGATTTCTAAAGCATTGTTAGAAATTTGTTTTAATTCTCTAATCAATTTGTTCAGTTTTTATTTGAATTTATTATAATTATGCTCTTATTTATAGACTATGCGATTGGCTAGTTGAAATTTTGAAATGTATATCGAGAAAATATTTGGGAATATGATATAATAGTACTTACATAGAAAATGAATGAGATAATATTATGACTAGAGAAAAAGAGTTTAAAACTATACATGAACAGATTATTATTCAAAAGAATAGGAACTTAAAAATTCCTGACGAACTACAGATGGAGAGCTTTATCCAACAGAAAAATTATTTTAATTCCATAAATGGTTTTGAAACTCTTTTTTTGTCAACTTCAAATCCTAAAAATTATATGTCTAGAGTATCTTTTAAGGATATTAAAAGAATATATATATTGGATAGAAATATTGCTAAATACCTATTTCAAGAAATTGAAAAGATTGAGATTGAATTAAAGTCTAGAATTGCCTATGAATTTGCAAGAGAACATTGTAATAGTGGCATTGAGTCTAATTTAAACTATTTGGATATCAGTTTCTATGAACGTTCGACTCTGCATAGTCAGAATTCTTTTACAGATTATTTTTATAGTCCTGGGAATGATAGAAAAACACATCTTTTTTTTAAAACTCATAATATTTCTGCTAGAATTAAGAATGCAAGATTTACGGGTAATGTACAACGGTCAAGTACTCGTAATGGAGCAATATTTTATAATTTAGAAGGTGTTTTTGAAGGAACTATTGATGACCTTAAAATAAATATTTACAGGGGAAAATTCTCAATAAAAGCTGATGATACTCCTAGTGATATCTCTGGATTAAATGGTTGTACATATGTGTCAGTCCAGATTAGAAACTTAGAAGGAAGATTTTTTGACTTATCTTATGCAGACTATTGTAAAATAAAATATCCATATATTTCTAGCTATAAAAATCCACCACTTTGGGTTATTATTGATACATTAATGCTCAATGATTTATTAGTTTTATTTCAGGGATTGGGAGTGAGGATACAAAATAAAATTATGAGTGAAATGGGCTTTGATTCGTCGGTTAGCGGAAGTCGTGAAAAATTTATTAACGCTTGTGAAATATTGCGTGAATTAAGAAATAAATTAGCACATTTTAGTCTCATAACAAGATATAGAACAGGAAATAAAATTCTGATAAATAGTCTGTTTATCTCTGAGTTATCACTTACTCCTAAGACTAACAATAGGGTTCTAAAATTTTATCAAAGTTTAAAAATTTTAAATTATTTTAATAATTTCTCTCTTAAAAAAATAGATTGCTCCATCAGACTATACTGTTTAAAAAATATATTTTTATTTAAATTTGATATTATTAAAAATTTTTTCAAAAGAATTGGAAAATAAGTATTGCTAAAAGATACTATTTGTGATAAAATAAATTATATTATATTTTAGAGCCACGACGGCGTGAAATCCTTGAAGGAGGTTTTCAAAAGTTAATAGAGAGAAGTTTCATAACTTCTCTCTATTTTTTATATATTATTTAGTGGAACGGAGAAATTTTAAATAATTGAATCATAACAGGAGGCAAATCTCCTGCTTTTTGAATAGGATTAAATAAATGAATATGATTGAGTCATTAAAAGAATTTTTTTGGTATGATGTTCCATTGGGAGTCTGTATCATAGTAACGTTAGGTGCTTATCATTAATTATTGCGAGTAATTCATTGGTATTTCTTAGCTTGTATTACAATCTCAACTCTTCGAACTCACGATAATATAGACATAATCAAGAAAGATTCTATCGATTTCGAAGAAGGGGCAATATCTAAATCCGACTTAAAAGGTAATTATTGTTTTGCTTAATTATATAGAGGTTGGTCAAAAATTCACTTCTAAATATCAAAAAATAAAGATTGATACAGTAGATTCATCAAATAAAAATAAGGGGAAATTCCTCTTATTTTTTTGTCAATAGGGATGTTATTTTGATTTTTCCGAAAGAAAATGGTAAAATGGTAGCAAAAAGATATTAAAGGTGGTAAACACTTTATGGATAAGAAAAAACTTTTCACTGCTAGCTTGGCTAGTGTAGCCGTTTTAGGGGCCGGTTTCCTTGCTTCTCACCCATCAGTTGTGAAGGCTGAAGAAGCAGCTTCAAATGCTGTAACTAAAGAAGATGTCGCTGATTACTTTACAGAGTTAGAAAAACAAGCTGAAGAAGCTATTAATAAAAATGATAAAATTAAAGATAAAGAAGTAGCAATCTTAGAAGCTAAGGCAGCTATCGGTAAAGAAGATTTATTAAAAGCTATTGATGAAAAACAAATCACACCTGAAGAAGTACTAAAAGACTTAGCAGAAGCTAGCAAGACTGAATCAGATGAAGCAGACCCAGGAAAATATGGTGAAAACTATGCACCTGATAAAGTTGAAGGTGCAAAACCTGCTCCAGGTGCTGAATTAAAACGTAACGAATCTGGTGAAGTTACAGAAGTTAAACCATTAAACGGTGGAATTGACGCTGATACTCAAGATAAAATCAACAAACGTTTAGACGAAGAAAATACAGATGTTAAAGATGCAGAAGAAAGATTAGCTGCAGCTAAACATGATGAAAAAGAAGCTGAATCTAATAGAGCAGAAGCTAAAGCAGCTGTAGAAGCAGCTAAAGAAAATGTGAAAGCAGCTCAAGAGGAATTAGCAGCTGCACCAGATTCTAAATCAAAAGAGGAAGCAGAAAAAACTTTAAAACAAGCAGAGCAAGACTTGAAAGATGCAGAAGAAGCATTGGAGCAAGCAGATGAAGATTATTATTCATATGTAGCAGACCGTGAAGCTGAAGAGGTTCGTGTACTACGTCGTCAAATTGCAAAAGATAAAGCTGATGGAAAAGATACTACAGCATTAGAAGAAGAACTTGATATTGCTTTAAATGGTGTTCAACCACTTGTTCAACCAGATCTTCTTCCTTATATTGAAGCAGAACAACCTAAACAAGAGCAACCTAAATTACCAAATGATGGGGGTCCTTACCCAGGTGACCGTTATATTATTAACAAACCAACACAAACACCAGCTTCAACTCCAGCAGAGTCATCAGGTTCAACAACACCGTCTACACCAGCAAATGAAACACCTGCTACACCAGCTCCTGGAACAGATACTCCAGCTGCATCAACAGCTGAAACACCAGCAACTCCTACAGTTGCGCCAGCTGTGGCAGGTACTAGCCAAGATAATACTTATCAAGCACCAGCTGCAAAATCAGAAGATAAGAAAGAACTTCCAAATACTGGTGGTAAAGATAACGCTGCAATTGCATCATTAGGCTTCCTAGGCTTGCTCCTTGGTGCCCTTCCATTTGTGAAACGTAAAAACTAATTAGTTAAAAATTTGAAAGAGAAGGACTTGTTACCTTCTCTTTTTGTGTATATAATCGCGTGAGGACTTTGTTGGATAGTATAGTGGATTGAACTTAGAATAGTACGCTACGGATTCTAAAACATTTCTAGAAATTAATTTGACTTTCCTAATCAATTTATTCATATCTTATTTCAATCTACTATAGAAAATAAAAAGTGAATAGGACCATATTTCAGTCCTGTTCACTTTTATGTTATTAGTGATTGTGTAATCTTATAACAGCGCCTCAAACTCAGCGGCGCTCATGCCCAATTGCTCACTCGCAAATTCAGAAGTTAGAACATGTTGGCGTACTAAATCTAGAAAGGCAAAAAGTTTCCCACGTTCTAAGCCTTTTTCTTCAGCTTGTTCCAAGGCATAATCATGAGCCAATAAGGCTTGTTCTTCACGCATACGTAGTTGACTAAACATTTTCCTGTCCTCCTCGGACCAGCTCTTATAGTCTAGCAGTTGATCTGCTTGGCTGATGGCTCGCTCGGGTTGCTGAGTAAAGGGTTTATTCCCGAAAAACTCCAACCACGGCTTGCGAACCTCGTCTTTGCTGGTTTCTCTGTATTTTTAGGTCTTATTTATGATGGTCTTTCAATAGTGCCTCAAACTCAGCAACAGTCATACCCAATTGTTCACTTGCAAATTCGGAAGTTAAAACATGTTGATGTACTAAATCAAGAAAGGTAAAGATTTGTCCTTCAACTTTCCCACGCTCCAGTCCTTGTTCAAGACCTTCTTCTCGCCCTTTTTCAATCCCCTCAGCTCGTCCTCGTTCTAGTCCCTGTTCAATGCCCTCTGCGCGACCACGTTCTAAGCCCTTTTCTTCAGCTTGCTCCAAGGCATAATCATGAGCCAATAAGGCTTGTTCTTCACGCATACGTAGTTGACTAAACATTTTCCTGTCCTCCTCGGACCAGCTCTTATAGTCTAGCAGTTGATCTGCTTGGCTGATGGCTCGCTCGGGTTGCTGAGTAAAGGGTTTATTCCCGAAAAACTCCAACCACGGCTTGCGAACCTTGTCTTTGCTGGTTTCTCTATATTTTTTTAATTCCAAGAATGCCATCTTGACTAGATGGTGTTCCTGTCCATTGTTTGTGATAGTTAAGACCTTACCTGTCGTATCCTCTCGCATGCTAAAGCTGTGAAAAGCCAAGTCGTCCGAGAAGTAGTTACTATCCACAATAGCGATTGCGTATACTGGTGCGATGTGTTTGTAACTCTGGTGTGTATCACTTTCTCGTTGGCGAATTTTTTCAAGATTTTGATTGACCTGACTGCACAAATAAGCCCACAGGCGATTGATGAAAAAATTCTGATGATGAACTTGAATTTCAATGATAACTTGGGTTCCATTATCCAACTCCGCCAAGACATCTATACTGGTATAGAAATCCTGAGCCGAGTAAGGTAGGGAAGGTAAGATGTGAATGTTACTCCCCTCCAAAATGGTTACATTTTTTGCTGGTAAGTCCAGCATATCGCGGATAAATTGACAAGTGATTTCTGGGTTACTAAAGATTTTCTTAGCAACCAAGTCATTGGTTGGGCTGATTCCCGGATGACGTACAGTCATATTTCTTCTCCTTTCATTATACCATAGTTTTAAATCTAGGTTTACTAGATTCTCTGGCTCTATCTATTTATTCGGAAAAAGTTTGAAAAATACTTGCTTTGGCTCTTTCCAATGGTATTTTTCCCTGCTTTCCTTTATAATGGGTGTATGGATAAGAAAAAATTATTATTGATTGATGGGTCTTCTGTTGCTTTTCGGGCGTTTTTTGCGCTCTATCAGCAGTTGGACCGTTTTAAGAATGCGGCTGGCTTGCATACCAATGCGATTTATGGCTTTCAGTTGATGTTGAGCCATTTATTGGAGCGGGTTGAACCTAGTCATATTTTGGTGGCTTTTGATGCGGGAAAGACGACCTTCCGTACAGAGATGTATGCGGACTATAAGGGTGGTCGGGCTAAGACTCCGGATGAGTTTCGTGAGCAATTTCCCTTTATTCGTGAGTTGCTGGATCATATGGGGATTCGTCATTATGAGTTGGCTCAGTATGAGGCGGATGACATCATTGGGACGCTGGATAAACTAGCTGAGCAGGATGGTTTTGATATTACCATTGTCAGTGGGGACAAGGACTTGATTCAGCTGACGGATGAGCATACGGTGGTTGAAATTTCTAAGAAAGGTGTGGCTGAGTTTGAGGCCTTTACGCCAGACTATCTCATGGAAAAGATGGGCATTACACCGACTCAGTTTATCGATCTCAAGGCGCTCATGGGTGATAAGTCGGATAATATCCCTGGGGTGACCAAAATTGGTGAAAAGACGGGTATCAAGCTCTTGCTGGAGCATGGCTCACTCGAGGGGATTTACGAGAATATCGATGGGATGAAGGCTTCTAAGATGAAGGAAAATCTCATCAATGATAAGGAACAGGCCTTTTTGTCGAAAACACTGGCGACCATTGATACCAAGGCACCGATTGAGATTGGTTTGGAGGATTTGGTCTATAGTGGTCCAGATGTGGAAAAGCTTGGAAAATTCTACGATGAGATGGGTTTCAAACAGCTCAAGCAGGCTTTAAATGTGTCGTCAGCTGATGTGGCTGAAAGTTTGAACTTTACTATCGTTGATCAAGTCACTCAAGACATGCTGACTGAAGAATCTATCTTCCATTTTGAGCTTTTTGGTGAGAATTACCATACGGATGATTTGGTTGGTTTTGCTTGGTCTTGTGGGGATAAGCTTTACGCTACAGATAAACTTGAGCTCTTGCAGGAGCCAATTCTCAAGGAATTTCTAGAAAAAACACCTTTGAGAGTTTATGACTTTAAGAAAGCTAAAGTTCTCTTGCATCGTTTGGGTGTGGATTTGCAGGCGCCTGCTTTTGATAGCCGTTTGGCTAAATACCTCCTTTCGACTGTGGAGGACAATGAAATTGCGACCATTGCTAGTCTTTATGGTCAGACTTATTTGGTTGATGATGAGACTTTCTATGGTAAGGGTGTCAAAAAGGCCATTCCTAAACGTGAGAAATTCTTGGAACATTTGGCTCGTAAGCTTGCTGTTTTGGTCGAAACAGAGCCTATTTTGCTTGAAAAACTCAGCGAAAATGGGCAATTAGAACTTCTTTATGATATGGAGCAACCTCTGGCTTTTGTCCTTGCCAAGATGGAAATTGCTGGGATTACGGTCAAGAAAGAGACCTTGCTTGAGATGCAGGCTGAAAATGAGCTTGTTATTGAAAAACTGACTCAGGAGATTTATGAGTTGGCTGGTGAGGAGTTTAATATCAACTCTCCTAAGCAATTGGGTGTACTTCTCTTTGAAAAGTTGGGGCTACCTCTAGAATACACTAAGAAAACCAAAACTGGATACTCGACTGCGGTGGATGTCTTGGAACGCTTGGCTCCTATTGCGCCAATTGTTAAGAAAATTCTCGACTACCGTCAGATTGCAAAGATTCAATCCACTTATGTGATTGGCTTGCAGGACTGGATTTTAGCTGATGGAAAGATTCACACGCGTTATGTGCAGGATTTGACCCAGACTGGGCGTCTGTCTAGTGTGGATCCAAACTTGCAAAATATCCCTGTTCGATTGGAACAAGGGCGTCTCATTCGTAAGGCTTTTGTGCCTGAGTGGGAGGATAGTGTGCTACTCAGCTCGGACTATTCACAGATTGAATTGCGCGTTTTGGCGCATATCTCTAAGGATGAGCACTTGATTAAGGCCTTCCAAGAGGGGGCAGATATCCATACTTCGACAGCCATGCGGGTCTTTGGCATTGAGCGTCCTGAGGATGTGACTGCAAACGACCGTCGCAATGCCAAGGCTGTCAACTTTGGAGTGGTTTACGGGATTTCAGATTTTGGTTTGTCTAATAATCTGGGCATCAGCCGTAAAGAAGCCAAAGCCTATATTGATACCTACTTTGAACGCTTCCCAGGTATTAAAAACTACATGGATGAAGTGGTGCGTGAGGCGCGTGATAAGGGATATGTAGAGACACTTTTCAAGCGTCGTCGTGAGTTACCAGATATCAATTCTCGCAACTTCAATATTCGTGGTTTTGCGGAGCGAACTGCTATCAACTCACCTATCCAGGGTTCGGCAGCAGATATTCTCAAGATTGCTATGATTCAGCTAGATAAAGCCTTGGTTGCAGGTTCTTATCAGACCAAGATGTTGTTACAAGTGCACGATGAAATCGTCCTTGAAGTGCCTAAATCTGAATTGGCAGAGATGAAAAAATTGGTCAAACAAACCATGGAAGAAGCCATTAAACTCAGTGTTCCCCTCATCGCAGATGAAAATGAAGGGGCAACCTGGTACGAGGCTAAATAAAAAGGGGGCTAGTCCTCCTTTTTTGTAGTAGAATTCTGCAAGCCTTTTCAAATTGTGCTATACTGAAGAAAAAGGAGGATTTCTATGAGTCAAGAATTTATCAATCCAAGTGATGGTGTGATTCGTCAGTATCTCGCAACGAGTAAAACCCTTGCTGTTGTGGGTTTGTCAGACCGTGAGGAAACAACCAGCAATCGAGTGACCAAGGAAATGCAGGCTCGGGGTTATAAAATTATCCCAGTCAATCCCAAGGCGGCAGGTGGCGAAATCTTGGGTGAAAAGGCTTATGCTAGCCTAGCAGAGATTCCTTTTCCTGTAGATATTGTTAATGTTTACCGGCGTAGCGAGTTTCTGCCAGATGTGGCGCGTGATTTTCTCAAAGCTGATGCCAAGATTTTTTGGGCACAGCTAGGACTTGAAAGTCTAGAAGCGGAAGAAATCTTGCGTGCTGGTGGATGTGATGATATCGTGATGAATCGTTGCATCAAGAGAGAACATACACGCTTGATTGAGGAAGTATAAGAAAAGGTAGCTGGTGGGCTACCTTTTGTGTTATATTCAATGAAAATCAAAGAGTAAAGAGGAAACTAGCCGCAGGCTGCTCAAAACACAGTTTTGAGGTTGTGGATAGAACTGACGAAGTCAGTCACATATATACGGCAAGGCGACGTTGACGTGGTTTGAAGAGATTTTCGAAGAATATTAGAAAATACCGATAAGGGTCTGCATCCCAAGACTGGTGAGAATGATGGCTATCCAGCAAATGGCTCCGAGAACAATGGATTTTCCGCTGGATTTGACCATAGCTACCAGATTTGTTTTGAGACCGATAGCACTCATGGCCATGATAATGAGGAATTTGGAGAGTTGTTTGAGAGGAGTAAAGAAGCTACTGGACACACCGAGAGAGGTCAGTAGGGTAGTTAGGAGAGATGCAAGGATGAAGTAGAGGATAAAAAGTGGGAAGACTTTTTTCAGTTGCAATCCTTGCTTATTTTCTTGTTGGCGACTTTGCCAGTAGGAGAGAAAGAGAGTGATGGGGATGATAGCTAGGGTTCGTGTGAGTTTGATAATGGTTGCAGATTCGAGGGTATTAGTCTGGTAGAGACTGTCCCAGGCGCTGGCGGTAGCCGTTACAGAGGAAGTATCATTGACCGCAGTTCCTGCAAAGAGGGCGAAGCCTTCATTGGATAGATGAAGCCAGGTACCTAGCGTTGGAAATATGAGCGCAGCCAAGACATTGAAGAAAAAGATAACAGAGATGGCTTGGGCGACTTCCTTTTCCTTGGCATGGATAACAGGCGCTGTTGCTGCAATGGCAGAGCCCCCACAGATAGAAGAACCCACTCCAATCAAGGTAGCCAGTTTTGTGTCCAGTGCAAAGAAACGCTGGAAGAGGTAGGCAACAATCAAGGCTATTGAAATGGTGGACAGGATGACAGGGAGTGAAGATTGCCCTACTGCGAAGACTTGAGAGATATTGAGACCAAAACCAAGCAAGATAACAGCATACTGGAGCAATTTTTTAGAACTAAAGGTCAATCCAGCATCCAGTTGTTTATAAGACGAGAGAAAGGGATGGAGAAGCATGCCTATGAAAATGGCAAAAACGGGCGCGCCAATCACAGGGAAGAATCCTCCTAAGTACCAAGATAGGATGGAAATGAGAAGGCAGGCCAAGATGCCTGCTCCATTTTTTGATAGAAATGACATAAAAACCTCCAAATAGAATCTGTTACCATTATAGACCTGTAAACAGGAAAAGTAAAATAGAAAGTGGAGCTAACAATTATTTGACAAGTAGTGCTAATTATGTAATAATAATCTTACAAGAACTGTAACGAAGTCTTGGCAAAAACAAAAATACCAGAGCTCCACCTCTGGTATTTCTTTTTGTCCAGTTACATTAAAACTAAACTCAGGTTATATTTTTTTGTCGCGCTTATCTAACCACTTTCTGACTATCCACTCAGAAATGACATTACCGGTAAGAGTAATCAGTAATGGTGCTAGAATAGTTGTAACGAAGATTATCAAAACCTCAATACTCGTCGAAAATCTCATGATACGTTGTCATCTTCGGCTTACCTAACTTTAGTTATGCTTTCACCTCGATTCCTAGTCTCATGAGATTTTCATTGAGTATTCTAAAAACATAGTGTTGTAATCAATTTAAATTAACATACTTCAATTTGTTATGCTAGCGTTATTCTATCATGTATTTTTGCGGTCGGGGGGCTTTTGTAGTATAATAGAGATACGTTTTTACAGTAGGAGGTATCTATGGACTTAACTAAGCGCTTTAATAAACAGTTAGATAAGATTCAAGTTTCGTTGATTCGTCAGTTTGACCAGGCTATTTCGGAGATTCCTGGGGTCTTGCGTTTGACCTTGGGGGAACCTGATTTTACAACGCCAGATCATGTCAAGGAGGCGGCCAAGCGAGCGATTGATCAGAACCAATCCTACTATACAGGGATGAGTGGTCTGCTGACCTTACGTCAGGCGGCCAGTGATTTTGTTAAGGAAAAGTATCAACTGGACTATGCTCCTGAAAATGAAATCTTGGTTACAATTGGGGCGACAGAGGCCTTATCTGCTACTTTGACAGCTATTTTGGAAGAGGGAGACAAGGTACTTTTGCCAGCTCCTGCTTATCCGGGTTATGAACCGATTGTCAATCTAGTTGGGGCAGAGGTTGTCGAGATTGATACAACTGAAAATGGGTTTGTCTTGACTCCTGAAATGTTGGAGAAGGCCATTTTGGAGCAAGGTGACAAGCTCAAGGCGGTTATTCTCAACTATCCAGCTAATCCGACAGGAATTACCTATAGTCGGGAGCAGTTGGAGGCCTTGGCAGCTGTTTTACGCAAGTACGAGATTTTCGTTGTCTGTGATGAGGTCTACTCAGAATTGACTTACACAGGGGAAGCCCATGTGTCTCTGGGAACTATGTTGAGAGATCAGGCTATCATTATCAATGGTTTGTCGAAATCGCACGCCATGACAGGTTGGCGTTTGGGGCTGATTTTCGCTCCTGCGGCCTTCACAGCCCAGTTAATTAAGAGTCACCAGTATTTGGTTACTGCTGCAAATACCATGGCTCAACACGCTGCGGTGGAAGCCTTGACGGCTGGTAAAAACGATGCGGAGCCCATGAAAAAGGAATACATCCAGCGTCGGGATTATATTATCGAGAAAATGACTGCTCTTGGTTTCGAGATTATCAAACCAGACGGTGCCTTCTATATCTTTGCTAAGATTTCAGCTGGTTACAACCAAGACTCATTTGCCTTTCTCAAGGATTTTGCTCAGAAGAAAGCTGTTGCCTTTATCCCTGGTGCTGCCTTTGGGCGTTATGGAGAAGGTTATGTTCGCCTGTCTTATGCAGCCAGCATGGAGACTATCAAAGAAGCCATGAAACGGCTTGAGGAGTATATGAGAGAAGCATGATTCAGTCTATCACGAGTCAAGGCTTGGTGCTCTACAATCGTAACTTTCGTGAGGATGACAAGCTAGTCAAGATTTTTACAGAGCAGGCTGGCAAACGGATGTTTTTCGTCAAACACGCTGGTCAGTCCAAACTGGCTCCTGTTATTCAGCCCTTGGTACTGGCACGATTTCTCTTAAGAATCAATGATGATGGGCTTAGCTATATCGAGGACTATCATGAGGTCATGACCTTTCCCAAGATTAATAGTGATCTCTTTGTTATGGCCTATGCGACCTATGTGGCAGCTCTTGCAGATGCTAGTTTGCAGGACAATCAGCAGGATGCTCCCTTGTTTGCTTTTTTGCAAAAGACCTTGGAGTTGATGGAAGCGGGCTTGGATTATCAGGTTTTGACTAATATTTTTGAAATTCAAATCTTGACTCGATTTGGAATCAGCCTCAATTTTAATGAGTGTGTCTTTTGCCATCGGGTTGGTCAGGCTTTTGACTTTTCTTTCAAATATGGAGCTTGCCTCTGTCCAGAGCATTATCATGAGGATGAGAGACGTTGCCATCTCAATCCCAATATCCCTTATCTGCTCAATCAATTTCAAGCCATTGATTTTGAAACCTTGGAGACCATTTCGCTCAAACCTGAAATTAAGCAAGAGCTACGCCAATTTATGGATCAACTCTACGAAGAGTATGTTGGGATTCACCTAAAATCAAAGAAATTTATTGATTCCCTAGCAGACTGGGGACAATTACTAAAAGAGGAAAAGAAATGAAAAAAATCGCAGTAGATGCCATGGGAGGCGATTACGCACCTCAGGCCATCGTTGAGGGTGTCAATCAAGCCCTAGCTGACTTTTCAGATATTGAGGTTCAACTCTACGGAGATGAAGCTAAAATCAAGCAATATCTGACAGCGACAGAGCGCGTCAGCATTATCCATACGGATGAGAAGATTGATTCAGACGATGAACCTACGAGAGCTATTCGGAAGAAGAAAAATGCCAGTATGGTATTGGCAGCTAAGGCTGTCAAAGAAGGCGAAGCAGACGCTGTTCTCTCGGCTGGGAATACAGGTGCTTTGTTGGCGGCTGGATTCTTCATCGTAGGTCGTATCAAGAACATCGATCGACCAGGACTTATGTCGACTTTGCCGACTGTAGATGGGAAGGGGTTTGACATGCTAGACCTCGGTGCTAATGCGGAAAATACAGCCCAGCACCTCCATCAATACGCGGTTCTAGGGTCTTTCTATGCTAAAAATGTTCGTGGCATTACGCAACCACGCGTTGGCTTGCTCAATAACGGAACAGAGAGTAGTAAGGGCGACCCGCTTCGTAAGGAAACCTATGAATTACTAGTGGCTGATGAAAGTTTAAACTTTATCGGAAATGTGGAAGCGCGTGATTTGATGAATGGCGTTGCGGATGTTGTTGTGGCAGATGGTTTCACGGGAAACGCTGTGCTCAAATCCATTGAAGGGACAGCTATGGGAATCATGGGCTTGCTCAAGACCGCTATTACAGGTGGTGGTCTTCGAGCAAAACTAGGCGCCCTCCTTCTCAAGGACAGCCTCAGAGGTTTGAAGAAACAGCTCAACTATTCAGATGTTGGTGGAGCGGTCTTGTTTGGTGTTAAGGCACCTGTTGTCAAGACTCATGGCTCAAGCGATGCCAAGGCTGTTTATAGTACAATCCGCCAGATTCGTACCATGCTAGAAACAGACGTAGTTGCCCAGACTGCGCGTGAATTTTCAGGAGAATAAAATAGATGACAGAAAAAGAAATTTTTGACCGTATTGTGACTATTATCCAAGAGCGACAGGGAGAAGACTTTGTCGTGACAGAATCCTTGAGTCTGAAAGACGACTTGGATGCTGATTCAGTCGACTTGATGGAGTTTATCTTGACACTGGAAGATGAATTTAATATCGAAATCAGTGATGAGGAAATTGACCAACTCCAAAGTGTAGGAGATGTGGTAGAAGTCGTCAAAAGTAAAGAATAGCAAGAAGCAACATGCAAGTAGTCCACTGAAAAAATAGGTCTCTTACTTTTAATGAAATGAAAACCGAGGAATCTCTCGTTAATTTGAGCGAATTCCTCGGTTATTTTGTATTTATTAAGGTCATAATTCGTTTCATATTGACCACGAAGATGCTTGTGGCTGCCTGTAACTCCATGCTGAAAAGACCCGATGCTCTCGCGACATCAAAGCCATGTCTCTGTTTTAGTTCGGCATTCTTTGCTTCGATTTTATAGCGATGTCTGGCCATTTCTTTAAAATAAGGTGTTTCCTGAAATTTCTTCTGGAAAAGATGGTCGTCACTCTTAATGGTTATTGAATAAGTTTTAGACTTTGCCCCCTCCTTATAACATCCTTCCTTGGAAAGGCAACTCTTGCACTTCTCAATGTCAAAGCAATGAGTGACAACTTGATTCTTATTTTGATATTTTTTCCCTGTCCTTGCTTTGCGAACAGCCATGTGTCCTTCTGGACAGACAAATAGCCCTGCATCTTTATTAAATTCAAACGCATCCTCTTCTTTACGGTAACCTTTTGAAACTGAAGGGTTCAGTTTTGAAACCAAATGAATCTTTTCTTTGCGAGCTAGTTGAATGTTGTCCTTTCCTGAATAAGCCGCATCACCAATAATAGTCTCGATGTCCAGACTATTTTCCTTTGTTTTGGCATATAACTCAGGTAAATATTTCCCATCGCTTTGTTCACCAGAAGTGACCACACAAGCAGTAATAATCCGTTCATCCGTCATAGCGATATGACTTTTATATCCATAGAAAGAGGTGTCGGCTGTCTTATGTCCAAGCCTAGCCTCCTCCTTAACAGAAGCTTCCAAATGTTCTAAGTCGTCCTCGACAGCCTCTTTTAGGTAATTGAACTTTTGAGACACAGCCGGTAGGGCTAAGAGTTCCTCGTGTTTTTCAACCACAGCCATTAACTCCTCTGTATAGGTCAACTCTGCTTCGAGGTTATCTTCTTGAGGTTTCTTTGGAAATTCTATTTTGATATCTTCTGAATGTTGATAAATTGTTTTACGTAAAGCTTTTGAACGCTCTCTAAGGATTTCTTGGGGTTTCTTATGATTATAATGAGATTTGGTGTGAGTGGCATCCACAATGAGGATTTTACTCTTAATCAAGTTATGTTCGAGTGCAATTTGAACAGACTTCTGAATCAATACATCAAGCAGTTTATCATCTTTAATTCTTAGCTTTCTAAATTTTGTCAGAGAGGATGGCTCGATAACAGAATCCTCAGGAGCCAGACCAAGAAAAAATTTAAAGGCCATATCTGACAAGGAACGTCCTACCACATCTACATCTGATAACTTATAAATATCTTTTAACAAGAGATATTTGAACATCATAATCGGTGAATAAGCTTTACGCCCAAAATCGGGACGATAATTCTTTTCTAGTTCATCATAAATAAAGCTAAAATCACAGAGTTCAGTTAGCTGACGTAAAAAGTGGGTTTTAGGAACCACGATATCATACAAACTAGAATAAGGACTGACATCCATAGTTAACTGATTATCAAGCATTATTTCACCTCATCTCTAGTATAACAAAAAAGCCATCAATTTGATGACTTTTTCAGTAGGCTCCATGCAAGTCGTGTTGCTTTTTTATTGTCAGGGAAAATAAAAAATTTAGAACTTTTAGTGGGAATTACGAATAGATAGATAAGGAAGAAAAAGAGGAGTATTTATGTATGTGACTGGTTTTTATCCGTGGTTTATTAAGTTATTTTTTAAATAAAATTTAATTTCGTTGTACATTTTCGAATTGTTTTTCGAATAGATAAGTAAGAGGAAAAGGAAGGAGCCTAATTCATGTTTATATCAATGTTCTACCCATGGTTCACTGAGTTATTTTTTAAATAAATTTAATTTAGTTGTACATTTTCGAAATTTTTTTCGAATAGATAAGTAAGAGGAAACAGAAAGGAGTCTGGTTTATGTATCTACCAATCTTGCATCCGTGGTTCATTAAATTATTTTTTAAATAAAATTTAATTTAGTTGTACATTTTCGAATTGTTTTTCGAATAGATAAGTAAGAGGA
>NZ_CAMHZQ010000022.1 GCF_946190275.1 Streptococcus mitis
GGCACAACACCAAAAGCAGAAGAGCCAGCAGCAGGCACAACACCGAAAGCAGCAGACCCAGCAGCGGCTACAACGCCGAAAGCAGAAGAGCCAGCAGCAGGCACAACACCGAAAGCAGAAGAACCAGCGGCAGGCACAACACCAAAAGCAGACGAGCCAGCGGCCTCAGCACCGAAAGCGGAAGAACCGGCAGCAGGCACAACGCCAAAAGCGGACGAGCCAGCAGGCACAACACCGAAAGCAGACGAGCCAGCAGCAGGCACAACGCCGAAAGCAGAAGAGCCAGCAGCAGGCACAACACCAAAAGCAGAAGAGCCAGCAGCAGGCACAACACCGAAAGCAGCAGACCCAGCAGCGGCTACAACGCCAAAAGCAGAAGACCCAGCAGCGGCTACAACGCCGAAAGCAGAAGAGCCAGCAGCAGGCACAACACCGAAAGCGGAAGAACCAGTAGCAGGCACAACACCAAAAGCGGAAGAACCAGCGGCAGTCACAACGCCAAAAGCGGAAGAGCCAGCGACTCCAGCACCGGGAACCCCAAGTGAAGAAACACCGGTCGCTTCAGGCGAGCCCGATTCCACTGAACAGCCAGCTGGAGAATCAGGTAAATCTGAAACACCGTCAGAACCTTCCAATACTCCATCTGCGGAAGCTACAAATGAATCAGGGAATGCAGCAGAATCAAGTCCAGTAACAGACAATGCCCCTTCAAACACAGGGACTACAGAACAACCTGTAGCTTCAAATTCAAGTTCTGAATCACCAGCGACCTCAGTACCAAAAGCAGAAGAACCAGCGTCTTCAGCACCAAAATCAGAGGAACCTGTAACACACGCACCGAAAGCAGAGGAGCCAGTGGCAACAACGCCAAAAGTGGAAGAACCAGTGACTCCAGCGCCAAAAGCAGAAGAACTAGCGTCTTCAGCACCAAAAGCAGAAGAAGCAGCGACTCCAGCACCAAAAGTGGAGGAGCCAGCGACTCCAGCGCCAAAAGCAGAAGAAGCAGCGACTCCAGCGCCAAAAGTAGAGGAACCAGTGACTCCAGCGCCAAAAGCAGAAGAACCAATGGCTCCAGCACCGAAAGACGATGAATCAGCTTCTTCGGTTGAATCTCCATCAACAGGCAATCATTCAGACGAGTCAGGAACACCATCTACAATTCCTACAGGTGATTCAACAGCTACCCAACCAAGTGATTCAACATCGTCACCGGTAACCCCAAGTGAAGAAGCACCGGTCACATCAGGCGAGTCTAATTCTGCTACACAGCCAGCTGGAGAATCAGGTAAATCTGAAACAACATCAGAATCTTCCAATACTCCATCTGCTGAAGCTACAAATGATTCAGGGACTGCAGCAACATCAACTCCGACTCCAGAAGCATCAACTTCAGAGCCAAAATCAGAAGAAGAACTTAAGAAGGAAGAAGCCTTGAAGTCAGCTAAAAAGGAGAGCGTAGATGATAATATCGGTGAAGTTGTTAAAATAAAAGCAGATGCGATTGAAAAAGTTACTGATGCAGATGAAAAGGCAAGATTAAAAGAAGCATTAAAGGCGTTACAAGATAAAGCGATAGAAGAAATTAACAAAGCAAAAGACGATGAAGAAGTAGCTACTGTTACAGAAAAATATCAAAATGAAATCAATGCATTGGATGTTCCAGGTGAAGAAGTTTCAAGTCCGAATTATGGTAGAGAAGGCTTGACCAATAATGGTCCTGGTGGAACTACTATTGACAATGGAAGCACAGCGATTGGTCATGGTGCAAGTGGGACTTCCAGATCAGCAGTAGCATCTCCAACACAACCTTCTTCAACTTCAGAAAGAGGTTCAAGTTTTAGAAATGCTCCATCAGTTCAAGCAAGAGCAAGAAGAGTGGCACGTTCAACATCAGAACCAGATGGAACTGTAAATATTAGCTATAACTTCGCTGGAATGCCAGATATTCATGGCTTCCTATCTGATCCGGGAGAAAATAACACTGTCACAATTCCTGCTGGAACGAGTGAAGCACAGGCAAAAGAATTAGTAAAAGAAAAAATTCAAGCCAAGATAAAAGACCTAGCTACTAGAGGGTATCATGTGAAAAATGACATTATTTTTGAACAAGATACTACTGTGAAAAATTATAACTACGTCGTTACATTCACTAAGGAGACTACAGGAACTTCAGGGTTCAGAATGGCTCCAGCAGTTCAACCACGCGCTAGCAGAAATCGTAGAAGTCTAGAACAGCCAGCTCCTCAAAAGGTCAAAGTCAATGTTTTTTATAACTTTGATCAAATGAAAGATATTGCAGGTTTCCTAGGAGATATCAATGGAACTTCTCTTGAAATCGCGGAAGGTTCAACAAATGAACAGGTCAAAGCAGCTGTCAAGAGCCAAGTTGATGCTAAGAAAGAAGAGTTAAGCAAACGCGGCTATACTTTCAAAGAGGACTATGTCTATCAAGCTAATGGGAAAGATTATAACTACGTTGTAACATTTTCAAAAGCAACCAAATAACGTTCATTCCACAGGGAGTGAAATGTGAGCAGAGAGAGCGATAGGCTCTCTTTGTTTTATCTAGTGGTCAGTTGCTTACAGACAAAAGGCCAGTAAGAGGCTATAATAGAAAATAGAGTAGGTATTTATTCTAATACTCTTCGAAAATCTCTTCAAACCACGTCAGCGTCGCCTTGCCGTATATATCATAGGTATAGGTAACTGACTTCGTCAGTCTTATCCACAACCTCAAAACCGTGTTTTGAGCTGACTTTGTCAGTTCTATCTACAACCTCAAAGCAGTGCTTTGAGCAACCTGCGGCTAGCTTCCTAGTTTGCTTTTTGATTTTCATTGAGTGTAAGAAAAATAAAAAATAGAGAGCAGTTAAAGTATGAAAATTTTAATTGTAGAAGATGAAGAGATGATCCGTGAGGGGGTCAGTGATTATTTGACGGATTGTGGTTATGAAACCATTGAGGCGGCGGACGGACAAGAAGCCTTGGAGCAATTTTCCAGCTATGAAGTAGCCTTGGTTTTACTGGATATCCAGATGCCCAAGCTCAATGGCCTAGAAGTCCTAGCTGAGATTCGTAAAACCAGCCAGGTCCCTGTCTTGATGCTGACCGCCTTTCAGGATGAAGAATACAAGATGAGTGCCTTTGCCTCTCTGGCAGATGGCTATCTGGAAAAACCTTTCTCCCTCTCCCTCTTAAAAGTGAGGGTGGACGCGATTTTCAAGCGCTACTACGATACGGGACGAATCTTCTCCTATAAAGATGCCAGGGTGGATTTTGAGAGCTACAGTGCCAGTCTAGCAGGTCAAGAAGTGGCCATCAATGCCAAAGAGTTGGAAATTCTTGATTATTTGGTTAAAAATGAAGGAAGGGCCTTGACTCGATCTCAGATAATCGATGCCGTTTGGAAAGCGACAGATGAGGTTCCCTTTGACCGTGTCATTGATGTCTATATCAAGGAATTGCGGAAAAAGTTAGACTTGGACTGCATCCTCACTGTGCGTAATGTTGGTTATAAATTGGAGCGAAAATGAAACGAACAGGTTTATTTACAAAGATATTTATCTATACCTTCTCGATTTTTAGTGTTCTGGTTATCTGCCTTCATTTAGCTATTTATTTTCTTTTTCCTTCGACTTATCTGAGTCATCGTCAGGAAACCATTGGTCAGAAGGCAACAGCCATTGCCCAGTCCCTAGAAGGGAAAGACAGGCAGAGTATCGAGCAAGTGTTAGACTTGTATTCCCAAACTAGTGATATCAAGGGGGCGGTCAAGGGAGAGATGACCGAGGACAAGTTGGAGGTCAAGGACAGTCTTCCTCTGGACACAGACCGCCAGACTACCTCGCTTTTTATTGAGGAACGGGAGGTGAAAACGCAAGACGGTGGCACCATGACTCTCCAGTTTCTAGCTTCCATGGATTTGCAAAAGGAAGCAGAGCAAATCAGTCTTCAATTTCTTCCCTATACCTTACTGGCGTCCTTTCTGATTTCACTTTTGGTGGCTTACATCTATGCTCGGACCATTGTTGCCCCGATTTTGGAAATCAAGCGGGTGACCCGACAGATGATGGATTTGGATGCCCAAGTGCGATTGCGCGTGGATTCCAAGGATGAGATAGGTGATCTCAAGGAACAAATCAATAGCCTCTACCAGCATCTTTTGACTGTTATTGCAGACTTGCATGACAAGAATGAAGCCATTCTCCAGCTGGAGAAGATGAAGGTCGAATTCCTACGAGGGGCTTCTCATGAATTGAAAACACCGCTGGCTAGTTTGAAAATCCTAATCGAAAATATGAAAGAGAATATCGGTCGTTATAAGGATAGAGACCGCTATCTGGGAGTAGCCTTAGGAATTGTTGATGAGCTCAATCACCACGTTCTCCAGATACTTTCTCTCTCGTCTGTACAGGAATTACGAGATGATAGGGGAAAAATTGACCTACACCAGATGACGCAAAGTCTAGTCAAGGATTATGCCTTGCTAGCCAAGGAAAGAGAGCTTCAGATTGATAATAGCTTGTCCCATCAGCAGGCTTATCTAAATCCATCTGTGATGAAATTGATCCTGTCTAATCTCATCAGCAACGCCATCAAGCACTCTGTTCCAGGTGGCTTGGTTCGCATTGGAGAAAGAGAAGGGGAACTTTTTATAGAAAATAGCTGCAGTCCAGAAGAACAAGAAAAACTAGCCCAGTCTTTTTCTAACAATGCTAGTCGCAAGGCCAAGGGTTCTGGGATGGGGCTCTTTGTGGTTAAGAGTCTATTGGAACATGAAAAATTGCCTTATCGTTTTGAGATGGAGGAGAATCGTTTGACCTTCTTCATAGCTTTTCCAAAAATTGTCCAAGACTAGGGAGAGAAAGGGTTTACATAGATGAAGATAGAAGAAATTCAATCGAAACTGCGAGAAAAACTAGATTTTTTTGTCAAAAAGTGATAAAATGAACAATGTAAATGGGATGACCCATAAAAATATACAGGAGGCCTGATAAAATGGCAATCGTTTCAGCAGAAAAATTTGTCCAAGCAGCTCGTGACAACGGTTATGCAGTTGGTGGATTTAACACAAACAACCTTGAGTGGACTCAAGCTATCTTGCGCGCAGCAGAAGCTAAAAAAGCTCCAGTTTTGATCCAAACTTCAATGGGTGCTGCTAAATACATGGGTGGTTACAAAGTTGCTCGCAACTTGATCGCTAACCTTGTTGAATCAATGGGTATCACTGTACCAGTAGCTATCCACCTTGACCACGGTCACTACGAAGATGCACTTGAGTGTATCCGAGTTGGTTATACTTCAGTTATGTTTGATGGTTCACACCTTCCAGTTGAAGAAAACCTTGAAAAAGCTCGTAAAGTTGTAGAATTTGCTCATGCAAATGGTGTATCAGTGGAAGCTGAAGTTGGTACTATCGGTGGTGAAGAAGACGGAATCATCGGTGATGGTGAATTGGCTCCAATCGAAGACGCTAAAGCAATGGTTGAAACTGGTATCGATTTCTTGGCAGCTGGTATCGGTAACATCCACGGTCCTTACCCAGAAAACTGGAAAGGTCTTCACCTTGATCACTTGCAAAAATTGACTGAAGCTGTTCCAGGATTCCCAATCGTATTGCACGGTGGATCAGGTATTCCTGATGAGCAAATCCAAGCAGCTATCAAACTTGGTGTTGCCAAAGTTAACGTTAACACTGAATGCCAAATCGCATTCGCTAACGCAACTCGTAAATTTGCTCGTGACTACGAAGCAAACGAAGCAGAATACGACAAGAAAAAACTCTTCGACCCACGTAAATTCTTGGCTGACGGTGTAAAAGCTATCCAAGCATCAGTTGAAGAACGTATCGACGTATTCGGTTCAGAAGGTAAAGCTTAATCTAGCTGAATAATACAGATGAAACCTGCCCATTGGGTGGGTTTTTTGGTGTTTTAAGGAGACTATTAAACCAGAATTTTGAACTAATACTCTTCAAAAATCTCTTCAAACCACGTCAGCTTCGCCTTGCCGTAGGTATGGTTACTGACTTCGTCAGTTCTATCCACAACCTCAAAACAGTGTTTTGAGCTGACTTCGTCAGTTCTATCCACAACCTCAAAACAGTGTTTTGAGCTGACTACGTCAGTTCCATCTACAACCTCAAAACACAGTGTTTTGAGCAACCTACGGCTAGCTTCCTAGTTTGCTCTTTGATTTTCATTGAGTATAAAAATACCACTTTAAGAGAAAAATTTTCAATTTCACAAATTTTAAGCAAACGCTTGCATTCTAGTTTTTATTGGACTATAATAGGTTGGTATAAAGCCTTCTGTAGCAATAAAATGTAGAAGGTGTAGAAAGTAAGGATTTAGAATATTTGTAGTCAAAAATACAATGTTGCTATTCCTTGCGATAGGGAGATAGATATGGCAATGATAGAAGTGGAACATCTTCAGAAAAATTTTGTGAAGACTGTTAAGGAACCGGGCTTGAAGGGGGCTTTGCGTTCCTTTATTCATCCTGAAAAGCAGACCTTTGAAGCGGTCAAGGATTTGACCTTTGAGGTCCCAAAGGGGCAGATTTTAGGTTTTATTGGGGCAAATGGTGCTGGGAAGTCGACAACCATTAAAATGTTGACAGGGATTTTAAAGCCGACATCTGGTTTTTGTCGGATTAACGGCAAGATTCCTCAGGACAATCGCCAAGATTATGTCAAGGATATTGGCGTAGTCTTTGGACAACGCACCCAGCTATGGTGGGATTTGGCCCTGCAAGAGACCTACACGGTCTTGAAAGAGATTTACGATGTACCAGACTCGCTCTTCCATAAGCGCATGGACTTTTTGAATGAAGTCTTGGATTTGAAGGACTTTATCAAGGATCCCGTACGAACTCTTTCACTGGGACAAAGGATGCGGGCGGATATTGCAGCTTCTTTGCTTCACAATCCCAAAGTTCTCTTTTTAGATGAGCCGACCATTGGTTTGGACGTTTCGGTCAAGGATAACATTCGTCGGGCTATTACCCAGATTAATCAGGAGGAAGAAACGACCATTCTCTTGACCACTCACGACCTGAGCGACATTGAGCAACTTTGTGATCGGATTTTTATGATAGACAAAGGGCAGGAGATTTTTGATGGAACGGTGAGCCAACTCAAGGAAACCTTTGGCAAGATGAAGACGCTCTCATTTGAACTGCTACCAGGTCAAAGTCATCTCGTTTCTCATTATGAAGGCTTTTCGGATATGACCATTGATAGACAGGGGAATAGCCTCAATATTGAATTTGATAGTTCGCGCTACCAGTCGGCTGATATTATCAAGCAAACCCTGTCTGATTTTGAAATCCGTGATTTGAAGATGGTGGATACGGATATTGAGGATATTATCCGTCGCTTCTACCGAAAGGAGCTCTAAGATGATCAAATTGTGGAGACGTTATAAACCCTTTATCAATGCAGGTGTTCAGGAATTGATCACCTATCGAGTCAACTTTATTCTCTATCGGATCGGGGATGTTATGGGTGCTTTTGTGGCCTTTTATCTCTGGAAGGCTGTCTTTGATTCTTCGCAAGAGTCTTTAATTCAGGGTTTCAGTATGGCGGATATCACCCTCTACATCATCATGAGTTTTGTGACAAATCTTCTAACTAGGTCCGATTCGTCCTTTATGATTGGGGAGGAGGTCAAGGATGGTTCCATTATCATGCGCTTGTTGAGACCAGTGCATTTTGCTGCCTCTTATCTTTTCACTGAACTTGGTTCCAAGTGGTTGATTTTTATTAGCGTTGGCCTTCCATTTTTAAGTGTCATTGTCTTAATGAAAATCATGTCTGGGCAAGGTGTTGTAGAAGTGCTGGGATTAACTGTCCTTTATCTTTTTAGCTTAACGCTGGCCTATCTGATTAACTTTTTCTTTAATATTTGCTTCGGATTTTCTGCCTTTGTGTTTAAAAATCTTTGGGGTTCCAACCTACTCAAGACTTCCATAGTGGCTTTTATGTCTGGAAGTTTGATTCCCTTGGCTTTCTTTCCAAAGATCGTTTCAGATATTCTGTCCTTCCTGCCTTTTTCATCCTTGATTTACACTCCGGTCATGATTATCGTTGGGAAATACGATGCCAGTCAGATGCTTCAGGCGCTCGCTTTGCAGTTTTTCTGGCTCTTAGTGATGGTGGGCTTGTCTCAGTTGATTTGGAAACGAGTCCAGTCATTTATCACCATTCAAGGAGGTTAGTATGAAAAAATATCAGCGTATGCATCTGATTTTTATCAGACAATATATCAAGCAAATCATGGAATACAAGGTGGATTTTGTAGTTGGTGTGCTGGGAGTTTTTTTGACTCAAGGCTTGAATCTCTTGTTTCTCAATGTCATCTTTCAACACATCCCATCCCTAGAAGGTTGGAGCTTTCAAGAAATCGCCTTTATATATGGTTTTTCCTTGATTCCCAAGGGATTGGACCATCTCTTTTTTGATAATCTCTGGGCTCTGGGACAGCGTTTGGTGCGAAAAGGGGAGTTTGACAAGTATCTGACACGTCCTATCAATCCTCTCTTTCACATCCTAGTTGAGACCTTTCAGATTGATGCCTTGGGCGAGCTCTTGGTCGGTGGTATCCTACTGGGAACAACAGTGACTAGCATTGATTGGACTCTTCCAAAATTCCTGCTTTTCCTAGTTTGTATTCCTTTTGCGACCTTGATTTATACTTCCTTGAAAATCGCGACAGCCAGCATTGCTTTTTGGACCAAGCAGTCAGGCGCCATGATTTACATCTTCTATATGTTCAATGACTTTGCCAAGTACCCAATTTCCATTTACAATTCATTTCTTCGTTGGTTGATTAGCTTTATCGTGCCTTTTGCCTTTACGGCTTACTATCCTGCCAGCTATTTCTTGCAGGACAAGGATGTAATCTTTAACATCGGAGGTTTGATTTTGATTTCCCTTGTCTTTTTTAGTATTTCCCTTAAACTCTGGGACAGGGGCTTGGATTCTTATGAAAGTGCTGGATCCTAAGATGAAGAAACTCAAAGCCTTGTCTCAGGACAGGCTTTTTCTAATAGAGATGAAAATTCCTTGACATCTATTCTCAGAGTGCTATACTGTAAGTGTAATAGCCGATTTAGCTCAGTTGGTAGAGCAAGGCACTCGTAAAGCCTAGGTCACAGGTTCAATCCCTGCAATCGGCAAAGTGAAGAAGTCTCATCAGGCTTCTTTTTCTTTTTAAAGAAAATCAGACCACTTAGACCGATATAGAGACCAGATAGGCAAACGAACTTGTTCTTGAAACTTACCTCTGCTATAATGATTTGTGTAAGGGACGTGAGGCGTCACTATCAGATAACTCAAGTTCCTAAAAAAGAAATTGGAGATAAAAAATGAAAAAATTATTGGGGATTGTATTTTTAGTAGCAGCAGCGACAGTAGTGTATTTTGGTTCTGTTGGCTGGCCAAGTTTGGACATTAACCTCTGGTCATTGATTCCGGTAGGCTTGTTCCTCTTTTTCACTCTAGAGAATCTTTTGAAAAAAGACTACAAGGCTAGTCTGATGTGTTTGATTATTGCCTTTATTATTGCCAATGCAATTTTGGACCTTTTACCAATTTCAAGTGGCTTGGTAATTGGAGCGGGCGTACTAGCTTGCATTGGTATTGGATTTATCTTTCCTGATAAAGAAGGAAAATAAGATTTTTCAAATAGCGATGTGACATAATATAGCTGGATATTAACATTTAGGAATAGGATAAATTTAACTAATATTAATAAACCGAACTAAGAATTAAGAGTGAACGAAATCAGGAAAAAACTGAAATATTCGTTTGCTCTTTTTGTATGTTTAAATCTTTAAGAAAGATTTTTTCTGTCTGGGATAATAAAAAACTATTCCGTCTTAAAATTTTAAAGAAAATCGGATATCATTTTTATTATAATGAATTCTACTTCAATACTTTTTAAAAACTCTCCAATTTTTATAAAAAACAATCAAAACTATTGTTTTTATACGTATAAGGTTGACAAATTTTTTATTGGTTATAAAATCGTATTATAAGATAATTATAATAAGTAGATTGCTCTCAGATAAAATGAAAGCGGTTACTAAAAGGAGGATTACATGCAAAAAGGTAATTGGAACAAAAAAAGAGTGTATAGTATTCGAAAATTTTCAGTCGGTGCTTATAGGGACATGTGCTCTATTATTAGGGGCAAGCGTTAATCTATCTTCTTCGGTATATGCCAACGAAAATGCTGCAGAAATTGTGTCAACAAATAGGACTGAGCACCAGTCTGAAAATCTGAAAACTACTGGACTCTCAAGTGAACATAAAGCTGAAAATGTATCTTTAAAGGAAAATGTGGATGGTAGTGATGCTGTAGTAAAACCTCATGCAGATCAACCTTTAGTTTCAGTTGCTAATACTCAATCAGTTCCTTTAGTAGAAGGTAAAGCTGAAGTCGAAAACAAAACAGAAGAAAGGAACAAGCCTGAGGATAGCAATAAGCTTGAAGAAACAAATAAGACTGAGGTAACGGATAAATCTGAAGATAAAAATAAATCTGAGGATAAGAAGAAATCTGAAGAAACAAGTAAAGAAGAATCACAAGATCGTTCTGTTTCAAAAGATAAGCAAGAATTCAAATCTGCTACGAATGAAGTAGTTGATAAGTTAATTGAAGATAGAAACATTTCCTTCAACCAGAATTGGCACTTTAAACTAAATGCCAATGCAAAGGAAGCTGTAAAACCAGACGCAGATATTTCTTCATGGAAAAAAATGGATCTTCCTCATGACTGGAGTATTCATTTTGATTTTGACCATGATTCACCAGCTCAAAACGAAGGCGGTCAATTGAATGGTGGAGATGGCTGGTATCGGAAAACCTTTAAGTTAGACGAAAAAGACTTGAATAAAGATGTTCGTGTAACCTTTGATGGTGTTTACATGGATTCACAAGTATTCGTCAATGGCCAACTAGTTGGTCACTATCCAAATGGTTACAATCAATTTTCATATGATATTAGTAACTATCTCCATAAAGATGGGCGAGAAAATGTCATTTCTGTTCATGCAGTTAATAAGCAACCAAGTAGTAGATGGTATTCAGGAAGTGGTATTTATCGAGACGTATCATTGCAGGTAACAGATAAGATTCATGTTGAAAAAAATGGAACAACTATTTTAACTCCAAAACTAGAAAGTCAACAAGGAGGAAAAGTTGAAACCCAAGTAAGCAGTACAATTGTTAATACAGATAATAAAGACCATGAAATTGTAGCAGAGTATCAAATTTTTGAACGAGGTGGTAAGGCAGTTACAGAACTTGTTCGAACTGAGAGTAAAACTCTAAAAGCTAAGGAAATCATTCATTTGGATTCAGCATTAGAGGTTGAAAAACCAAAATTGTGGACGGTGTCATCTGACAAACCTGCTTTATATGAGATGGTAACTCGTGTTTACAAAGATGGTCAGCTTGTAGATGCAAAGAAAGATTTATTTGGTTATCGCTACTATAACTGGACTCCAGACCAAGGGTTCTCTTTAAATGGTGAACACATCAAGTTCCACGGTGTTTCATTGCACCATGATCATGGAGCGCTAGGAGCAGAAGAAAACTATAAGGCAGAATATCGTCGTCTGAAACAAATGAAGGAAATGGGAGTGAATTCGATTCGTACGACTCACAACCCAGCAAGTCCTCAGACCTTGCAGATTGCAGCTGAGCTCGGTTTGCTTGTTCAAGAAGAAGCTTTTGATACTTGGTATGGAGGTAAGAAACCATACGACTATGGTCGTTTCTTTGAAAAAGATGCTACCCACCCTGAAGCAAGAAAAGGTGAAAAATGGTCCGACTACGATCTTCGAACAATGGTAGAAAGAGATAAAAACAATCCTGCTGTTGTCATGTGGTCTATTGGTAATGAAATCGGTGAAGCAGATGGGAAAGCCCATTCTCTTGCAACTGTCAAACGCTTGGTGAAAGTGATTAAATCTGTCGATAATACACGTTATGTAACCATGGGAGCTGATAAATTCCGTTTCGGAGATGGAACTGGAGATCATGAAAAGATCGCAGATGAACTAGATGCAGTTGGATTGAATTACTCTGAAGAAAATTATCAAACTCTTCATGCGAAACATCCTAAATGGCTCATTTATGGTTCAGAAACATCTTCAGCAACTCGTACAAGAGGAAGTTATTTCCATCCAGAGAGTGAGTGGGTAGGAAGTAATCAATACTGGCGTAATTACGAACAATCAGATTATGGTAATGATCGTGTTGGTTGGGGTAAAACTGCTACAGCATCATGGACTTTCGATAGAGATCATCCAGGATATGCTGGACAATTCATTTGGACAGGTACAGATTATATTGGAGAACCAACTCCATGGCACAATCAAAATAGTACACCTGTAAAAAGCTCTTACTTTGGTATTGTAGACACCGCAGGTATTCCAAAAAATGACTATTATCTCTACCAAAGTCAGTGGGTTTCTGCTAAGAAAAAACCAATGGTTCATTTACTTCCTCACTGGAACTGGGAAAAGACTGAATTGGCAGACAATGTTGCAGATGCTGAAAATCGAATCCCGGTTAGAGCCTATTCCAATGCTGCTAGTGTTGAGTTGTTCTTAAATAATGAGTCACTAGGTCTTAAAAAATTCAACAAAAAACAAACTAGTGATGGTCGTACATACCAAGAAGGTGAAAATCCTAACGAACTATATTTGGAATGGAAAGTTGCTTATAAACCAGGAACTTTAGAAGCAGTTGCTCGAGATGAGTCTGGTAAGGAAATTGCTCGAGATAAGATAGTGACTGCTGGTGAGCCTGCTGGTGTTCGTCTGGTTAAGGAAGAGAACGCTATCGCTGCAGATGGAAAAGATTTGACTTATATCTATTATGAAATTGTAGATAGTAAGGGCAATGTTGTGCCAACTGCTAACAATCTAGTTCACTTCCAACTTCATGGACAAGGTCAACTGGTTGGTGTGGATAATGGTGAGCAAGCTAGTCGTGAACGTTATAAAGAACAAGCAGATGGTTCTTGGATTCGTAGAGCCTTTAATGGTAAAGGGGTAGCGATTGTTAAATCGACTGATCAAGCAGGTAAATTTACCCTTACAGCATATTCGGGATTGTTGAAATCAGATCAAGTTACAGTTTTTACAGGTAAGTCAGACCAGTCAGAAAAAACTGTTTTAGGCACAGAAATACCAAAAGTCCGGACAGTTTTAGGTCAAAAACTTAAAATGCCTCAGACAGTGCCATTTGTATATAGTGATGGTAGTCGTGAAAAACGTCCTGTAACCTGGTCTCAAGTAGATGTCAGTCAAGCTGGAATTGTAACTGTAAAAGGTATGTCTGATGGGCGTGAAGTTGAGGCTCGTGTTGAAGTTCTTACAATTGCAAATGAACTTCCAGCTGTTAAACGCATGGCACCTGGAACAGACTTGAGCTCTGTGGATAAACTTGTTTCACTTGTTTCAACAGATGGCCGTATTCACAATTATGAAGTTGAAAATTGGGAAATTTCACCAGAAGATCAAGAGAAGTTGTCTACTCCAGGGGCACATATCCAGATGACTAGCCAATTGGGAGATAGAACCATCCACGCTACTTTAATAGTTGATGATGGTAAGGAATTGGCTCAAGTTACACCAACTATAGCAGTAGGTGGTGAAAGTGTTACGGAACTTTCAAATGAACATCCTGTCCATTATCACAAACTTTCTTATGGTGCAAAAATTCCAGAAGTCAGTGCTAGTGCTGAAAATGCTGATGTGAAGGTCGTTCAGGCAAATGAGTCAAATGGAATGCGTGCTAGTATCTATGTTCAACCTAAAGATGGTGGACAATTACAAACTTATGCGGTTCAGTTCCTTGTTGATTCTCCACAAATTGAAAGCTTGAGTCTCAGAGTGGATCAAGCATCTAGCCTCAAAGAAGATCAAACTGTTAAAGTGACAGTTTTAGCCCGTTATCAGGATGGAACTGAAGCTATTTTACCAACTGATAAGGTGACTTTCTCAAGCCAAGGCGAGGGAGGAGTCTCTGTTAATAAGGGAATGCTAGAGTTGCATAAACCGGGTAGTCTCACTTTACAAGCTCAATATGAAGGTGCAAAAGGAGAACTTCCTCTAACGATCGCAGCAAATACGGAAGATAAAGTTGTTCAGGCCATTCGCCCAGTTAGCCTTGTGACAGATTTGCACCAAACACCAAATCTTCCATCTACAGTAACAGTTGAGTACGATAAAGGATTTCCAAAAGTTCATAAGGTAGTTTGGGATTCGATTCCATCTGAAAAATTAAATCAATATCATACTTTTGAAGTTCTTGGTAAGGTTGAAGGATTGAATCAAGAAGCGCGTGCGACAGTATCAGTAGAAGGAATTGTAAAAGTTGAAGATGTGAGCATCACAACACCAATTTCTGAGGCACCAACCTTGCCAGAAAGTGTCCGAACTTATTATTCAAATGGCCAAGTATCTTCAGCTAAGGTGGCTTGGGACACTATTGATGCAAGCCAGTATGCAAAAGAAGGAATCTTTACTGTAACAGGCCATGTAGAAGGAACACAACTGACAACGAAATTACATGTTCGTGTATCGAGTCAAACAGAAATTGGGAAGAATATTTCAGATCAATGGACAGGTTCAGAATTACCACTTGCCTTTGCATCAGATTCTCATTCTTATGACCCAGTATCTAATGTAAATGATAAAGTGATTTCTTACGGTGATCAGCCTGCAAATCGTTGGTCAAACTGGAAACGTTCTGAAGAAGCTTCAGTAGGAGTACTCTTTGGAGATTCAGGTATTTTGACAAAACGTTCGGTTGATAACTTGAATGTAGCCTTTTATGAAGATAGTGGTGTAGGTGCTCCAAAATCTTACGTCATTGAGTATTATGTTGGTGAAAAAGCTCCAACTGCACCGAAGAATCCTGGTTATGTAGAGGGTGAAAATCACGTATTCAATGACAGTAAAAATTGGAAACCAGTTACAAATCTTAAGGCTCCAGATCAGTTAAAAGCTGGAGAAATGAATCATTTCAGTTTTGACAAGGTGGATACCTACGCGGTACGTATTCGCATGACAAGAGCTGATGATAAACTTGGAACATCAATTACAGAATTACAAGTTTTCTCTAAAAAGGTAGCACCAGCTAAAGAGGCAACTACTAACATTAAGGTGGCTGGAAAAGATCTTCCTCACTTTAATCCAGACTTAACAGATTACTATTTAGACTATAGTGATGGAAAAATTCCAGAAGTAACAGCTAGTATCACAAATAATGGACTTGCTACAGTGGTTCCTAGTGTGAAAGAGGGAGATCCTGTCCGTGTTATTGTGAAAGCAGAAAATGGCGATATTCTTGGAGAATACAACCTTCACTTTACAAAAGATAAAGATTTGTTGGCTCGTAAACCAATTGCTGCTGCAAAACAGTCTCAATTGTTGCAGTTAGGTCAACCTTTGGAATTGCCAAATAAGGTTCCAGTTTATTTCGCAGGTAAGAGCGGTTATGACGTAAAAGATTTGGCAGTTGAATGGGAAAAAGTCCCTGCTTCTACTTTAAACAAAGCTGGGGAATATACAATTAAAGGCCATGTAGTTGGTAGTGAAGTCCCAGTAGAATTATCTGTTCGAGTAACGGACAAGGTCGGTAGATCACTTTCTGATAATCCAGATTATCTTGCTACTCATAGTCAGGCTTTTGCTTCAGCTACTAATGATTTGGATGATAATTCGAACGACCGTGTAGACTATTTAAATGATAATGACCGAAATCAAGATAACCGTTGGACAAACTGGTCCGCTAATCCATCCGCTAATCCAGAAGTATCAGTTGGTGTTATCTTTAAAAAGAATGGTAAAATTGTGGATAGAAAGGTTTCACAAGCTAAACTAAACTTCTTTGCAGATAGTGGAACAGATGCCCCAGCTAAACTTGTATTGGAACGATACATCGGTCCTGACTTTGATGTTCCGGTTTACTATTCAAACTACAGCTACGAATCAAATCACCCATTTAATAACCCTGATAATTGGGAACTTGTTCCTTATTACGCAGACAAAGAAATTCAAGCTGGAGACGAGATCAATGTGACATTTAAACCTGTGACTACCAAAGCTATGAGATGGCGCATGGATAGAAAAGCAGATAAAAATGGGGTTGCTTTAACTGAATTAAGTTTCCGAGCACCAAGTGAGCTTGCAAAAGAGAGCACAGAGGGAAGAATTTTAGTAGATGGTAAAGAGCTTCCTGACTTCTCTGAAAATCGTTTGGACTATGAATTGATTTATAAAGGGGAACGTCCAAAAATCACTGTAGAAGGGAAAGATCAAGTCACATCTACAATTGTGGATAGTGGAAATGAAAATCTTCCTGTATTAGTCCGTCTGGTGTCAGAGAGTGGTAAGAATGTCAAAGAATACCGGATTAAATTGACTAAGGAAAAAGTGATAGACGCAAAACTTGTAGCTCCTGCTCAATATGACTTGCCTAGTCTTGAAGTGGTAGACAAAGAATTAAACTTCCAAACTCTTGAACAAAAAGACGATACTCTGTTTGAGGGAGAAGTTCGCCTGTTGCAAGAAGGTAAAGTTGGTAAGGAACGTATCTATACAGAAGTAACGACTGATGGCAAGAATAAAGAAAAATCACGTGAGATTCTGGAAGAACCTGTAAATAGAATTCTGTTGGTAGGTACTAAGAAGAAAACAAGTAACATTGAGACACAGGCGGGTGGACATCAAGACAATGATAGCAGTCAACCTACGGAACAAAAACCAGGAGCAAATCCGAATCCAAATATTGTCATTCCAAATCCATCAAATAATGGTGTGACAAGTAACAGTTCAGATTTTAAAAATAATCTATCAGTTACTCCGAACGTTGTTATACAAGCTCCTACTCAGGAAAGCAAAAAACCTGGATGGAACAAGGAAGATGGTAAATGGTATTATCGTCAACAAAATGGGGACTTGGCTAAGGGTTGGGTCAAAGATGGAGATACTTGGTATTACTTTGATCAAACAGGAAAAATGGAAACTGGCTGGATTAAAGATCAATCAGGTGCATGGTATTACTTGAATCAATCAGGGGCTATGTCATCTAATGAGTGGATTTTGGATCAAGATGGTAAGTGGTACTATGTTGATGCATCAGGTTCGATGAAGACAAGTCAATGGTTCCAAGTTGGAGACAAATGGTATTATGTTGATGCGAATGGATCCCTTGCTGTCAATACAGTAACTCCGGATGGTTATCAAGTAAATGAAAACGGTGAGTGGATCGGATAAGATTGATTTGAGGAATGTAACTTTCTCATAAGATTTATTCTGTGCAGTGTTCCCAAGCGAGACAAGAGAAGTCTCGCTTGGAAACGCTCTGCTCAAACGATTTTTAAACAAGAAAAAAGGATTTACCCAAGTCAAAAGGGTTAAATCCTTTATTTTTTATGTCTCATATAAGATTCAGCTAGAGGGCCATCAATTCAACAATCATCTCGATATACATGACAAGAGTTAATAAAAATCCTGCACGCCAGAAGAATTTGATGAATTTAGGATAGTAAAAGCTACGTTTTTTCAAAAGAAAGAAAAAAACGAGAATAATGGCTAGGAGTGAGAGGGCTAGGCCCAGTCTAGGGAGGAAATTATGGGTAAAGGTTTTAGCTGTAATAATGTAATATTCAAATACCAAGACTGGAAAAGCCAAATCCGCAAAGTTTCGTCCTAGTTTTTTTAATCTAAAAAGTTTGGTTATGATAATGCAGACTACTAGAGTCAGTATCAATAATAAAATAGATGCTAATTTCATTAAAATCATACCCATATTGTATCATAAAAAAAGGCTAATGGAAACGAGAAACAGAGGAATTTATAGGAAAGTCAGGCTTTTGAGATTGTGGGTGTTTTTTGTTATAATGAAAGTTATGAAATCTTATAATACCTTGAATGATTATTATCGAAAACTCTTTGGAGAAAAGACCTTTAAAGTCCCTATTGATGCGGGATTTGACTGTCCCAATCGTGATGGAACTGTGGCTCATGGGGGCTGTACTTTTTGTACGGTTTCTGGTTCTGGAGATGCCATTGTGGCACCGGATGCGCCTATCCGTGAGCAATTTTATAAGGAAATTGACTTTATGCACCGCAAGTGGCCAGATGTTCAGAAGTATCTGGTTTATTTTCAAAATTTTACCAACACCCATGAAAAGGTGGAAGTCATCCGAGAGCGCTATGAGCAGGCTATCAATGAGCCAGGTGTAGTAGGAATCAATATCGGAACGCGCCCAGATTGTTTACCAGATGAAACCATCGAATATTTGGCTGAGTTATCTGAGCGCATGCATGTGACGGTTGAATTGGGTTTGCAGACCACTTATGAAGCAACCTCTGATCTGATTAACCGTGCCCATTCCTATGAATTGTACGTGGAAACGGTCAAGCGTTTGAGAAAGTATCCCAAGATTGAGATTGTTTCTCATTTGATCAATGGCTTGCCTGGTGAAACCCATGAGATGATGATTGAAAATGTCCGTCGCTGTGTTACGGATAACGACATTCAAGGGATTAAACTGCATTTGCTTCACCTGATGACCAATACGCGTATGCAACGAGATTACCATGAGGGACGTTTACAATTGATGAGCCAGGACGAATATGTCAAGGTCATCTGTGATCAACTGGAAATCATACCCAAGCATATCGTCATCCATCGAATCACGGGAGATGCACCTAGAGATATGCTGATTGGTCCTATGTGGAGCCTCAATAAATGGGAAGTCCTCAACAGCATTGAGATGGAGATGCGACGTCGTGGAAGTGTTCAAGGATGCAAGGCTGTAAAACAGGAGTTTGAAAATGAAAAGACCACTTGAAATGGCACATGATTTTTTGGCTGAGGTTGTAACTCAGGACGATATCGTAGTGGATGCGACTATGGGAAATGGTCATGACACCCTTTTTCTAGCTAAATTAGCCAAGCAAGTCTATGCCTTTGATATTCAGGAGCAAGCCTTGGAAAAGACCCAAGAGCGTTTGAACCAAGCTGGCCTGACAAATGCCCAGTTAATCTTGCAAGGTCATGAGACACTGGACCAGTTTGTGACAGAAGCCAAGGCAGGGATTTTTAATCTGGGCTATCTGCCATCAGCTGATAAGTCAGTCATTACCCAACCTCAGACAACGATTGAAGCATTAGAAAAGCTGTGTGGCTTACTTGCCAAAGGTGGACGGATTGCTATTATGATCTACTATGGTCATGAAGGAGGCGACATCGAGAGAGATGCTGTCTTGGATTTTGTCAGCCAGTTGAACCAACAAGAGTATACAGCTGCCATTTACCGAACCCTGAACCAAGTTAATAACCCGCCATTTTTAGTAATGATTGAAAAATTAGAGAGATATAGACATGGATAAACAATACCTACGTGAAAAGCTGGATGCCATGCGTCAGAATTTTGTTGAATCAACCCACCACGAACGAGCAGTGGGTGTGTTAGACCAAGCACATATGAGCAAAAAAATGCTTAAAATCAAGAAAAAATTAGTTGCTCTTGAAATGGAACGGTGTCAGAGAAAAATTGAGCACAAGGATTGTTCCAAGATTGACCAAAAAATCAAAGAGCAGAAGGAGATTTTTGAATCTTGTTGTAAAAAAGATTAAGGAGGTCGTGCGTGGAATTACTGATTTACCTCATCCTATTTTTACTGGTTTTGATTGTCTCAAGTACAACCAATAAGCTCCTGCCCTTTTTGCCTCTCCCTTTGGTGCAAATTCTTTTGGGAATTGTGATTGGTCTCTTTTTACCCAATACCGACTTTCACCTCAATACGGAGTTGTTTTTGGCACTGGTTATCGGGCCCTTGCTTTTCCGAGAGTCGGAGGAAGCAGATATTACGGCTATTTTAAAACACTGGCGAATCATTGTTTATCTCATATTTCCAGTGATTTTCATCTCGACCCTGAGTTTGGGTGGCTTGGCTCATCTTCTTTGGCTCAGTCTTCCCTTGGCGGCTTGCTTGGCTGTTGGGGCGGCACTTGGCCCTACGGATTTGGTGGCCTTTGCCTCTCTTTCGGAGCGGTTTAGCTTTCCAAAGCGCGTGTCTAATATTCTCAAGGGTGAAGGACTCTTGAATGATGCTTCTGGCTTGGTTGCCTTTCAGGTAGCTTTGACAGCTTGGACAACTGGGTCCTTTTCCCTTGGGCAAGCGAGTAGTTCGCTCATCTTTTCAATCCTAGGCGGTTTTTTGATTGGCTTTTTAACAGCCATGACCAACCGTTTCCTCCATAGTTTCTTGCTAAGTGTGAGAGCAACGGATATTGCTAGTGAGCTCCTTCTGGAATTGAGTTTGCCCTTGATAACCTTCTTTCTGGCAGAAGAAGTCCACGTTTCAGGGATTATTGCCGTTGTAGTTGCTGGGATTTTAAAGGCAAGCCGTTTTAAGAAAATTACGCTCCTCGAAGCCCAAGTGGATACGGTGACCGAGACGGTCTGGCATACAGTGAACTTTATGCTGAACGGTTCTGTCTTTGTGATTTTAGGGATGGAGTTGGAAATGATAGCAGAGCCTATCTTGACCAATCCAATCTATAATCCCTTACTGTTATTGGTATCTCTTATAGCCCTTACCTTTGTCCTCTTTGCCATTCGTTTTGTCATGATCTATGGCTATTATGCTTATAGGACTAGACGTCTCAAGAAAAAGCTAAATAAGTATATGAAGGACATGCTTCTTTTGACTTTCTCAGGTGTCAAGGGAACGGTGTCGATTGCTACGATCCTTCTGATACCAAGTAATCTAGAGCAGGAGTACCCTCTCTTGCTTTTCCTTGTCGCAGGTGTGACGCTTGTAAGTTTTTTAACAGGCCTCGTGGTCTTGCCTCATCTTTCTGATGAACAGGAAGAAAGCAAGGATTATCTCATGCATATCGCCATTTTGAATGAAGTAACGCTAGAGTTGGAAAAAGAGTTGGAAGACACCAAAAATAAACTTCCCCTCTATGCGGCTATTGATAATTATCATGGACGTATTGAAAATCTCATCCTGAGCCAAGAAAATAAGGGGGCTCAAGAAGACTGGGAGGCCTTGAAACTTCTCATCCTCAGTATTGAAAGTGATGGTTTAGAACAGGCCTACGAAGAAGGCAAGATGAGTGAGCGTGCTTATCGAGTCTACCAACGTTATCTGAAAAACATGGAACAAAGTATCAATCGTAAGTTTGCGTCACGATTGACCTATTATTTCCTTGTTTCCTTGCGGATTTTACGTTTTCTCCTTCACGAAGTCTTTACTCTTGGCAAGACTTTTCGCAGTTGGAAAAATGAAGAATCACAGAAACTCAGAGCCCTTGACTATGATCAAATCGCAGAGCTTTATCTAGAAAATACAGAGATGATTATCGAAAGTTTGGAGAACCTAAAAGGGGTTTATAAGAGCTCTTTAATCAGCTTCATGCAGGATTCTCGTCTTCGAGAAACAGCTATTATTACCAGTGGAGCCTTTGTCGAACGGGTTATCAATCGTGTCAAACCCAACAATATCGATGAAATGCTGAGAGGCTATTATCTGGAGCGCAAGTTGATTTTCGAATACGAAGAAAAACGATTGATTACGACCAAGTATGCCAAGAAGTTACGACAAAATGTCAATAACTTAGAGAACTATTCTCTCAAGGAAGCTGCCAATACCCTGCCTTATGATATGGTGGAATTGGTAAGAAGAAATTAGTTAATACTCTTCGAAAATCTCTTCAAACCACGTCAGCGTCGCCTTACCGTAGGTATGGTTACTGACTTCGTCAGTTTCATCTACAACCTCAAAGCAGTGCTTTGAGCAACCTGCGGCTAGCTTCCTAGTTTGATCTTTGATTTTCATTGAGTATAAGATTGTAAGTGAAGGAGTGTGACATGAAGAAGTGGTGGAAAGAGCTGATAGATAAGCCCTTATTAAAAGCTTTTTTACATTATTATCAAGCATCAGATAGTGAGTTGACCAGCGTCGCAGTGGCCTACTATTGGTTGATTTCGATTTTCCCCCTGCTTTTGGTGGTGGTCAATATCCTCCCTTATTTTCAGATTCCAGTTTCTAATTTTTTAAAGGTTATCAATGAATTTTTGCCAGATACCATGTTTGATGTGGTCGCAAAGATTATTACAGAGGTGCTGACCCAACCGTCAACGGGCTTATTGAGTTTTGCGGTTTTGTCAGCCCTCTGGACCTTTTCAAAATCCATGAATTTCCTACAAAAAGCCTTTAATAAAGCTTACGGAGTAGCAAAAAATCGTGGAATGATTTCCCATCAGCTCATGAGTTTGTTTGTCAGTTTTGGTCTGCAGATTCTATTTGCCTTAGCTCTCTTTCTCAGTGTCTTTGGCCGCATGCTCCTCAACCTTGTCAAAAGCTATTGGAAATCGGATGGTCCTCTCTTTGATTATCTGCAAGACCTAACTGGCCCCTTGGTCTATTCCTTGATTTTTGCTATCTTGGTCATGCTTTATTATTTTCTGCCTAATGTCAAGGTGCGACGGATTCGACATGTATTACCAGGTAGTGCCTTTGTCTTGTTGACTCTGGCCTTACTGCTCAATATCTTTTCAGTCTATGTTAACAATTATGTCAATCACTTAGTAGACGTGCGTTTTTTCAGTTCCGTCGTCGTGGTGGTCATGATGTTCTGGTTTATTCTCATCGCTAAGATTTTGATTGTCGGTGCGGTGATCAATGCCAGTGTTCAAAGTTTGAAAGATTCGAACTTTAGAATAAATTAATTCTTTATCCATTACAAAACGCATACTATCAGGCTTTATAAAACCTTGATAATATGCGCTTTTTGATTGTGAAAATTAGTAGATAAACATGGCATCACCGAAACTAAAGAAGCGGTAGTGTTCTTGGATGGCATGGTGATAAGCATCTAAGACTAATTCACGGCCTGCAAAGGCAGAAACCAACATGACCAGAGTTGATTTTGGCAGGTGGAAGTTGGTTGAGAAGGCATCCACAACCTTCCATTCATAGCCAGGTTTGATAAAGATATTGGTCCAGCCAGAATCTGCTTGGATTTGCCCATCAAACTTGGAACCAATAGTCTCCAAGGTGCGGATAGAAGTGGTTCCGACAGCGATGACACGGCCTCCATTTTCTTTAACAGAGCGAAGAGTGGCAGCCGCTTCCTCAGAAAGTTGGTAGAATTCTGAGTGCATTTCGTGTTCGTCCAGATTGTCAACTGAAACAGGTCTAAAGGTTCCAAGCCCGACATGAAGAGTCAGATAGACTAGATGAACACCCTTAGCTTGGATTTCTGCCAGCAGTTCTTTGGTGAAGTGCAATCCAGCAGTCGGTGCAGCAGCAGAGCCACTTTCCTTGGCGTAAACGGTTTGATAGCGTTCACGGTCATCCAGTTTTTCGTGGATATAAGGAGGTAGCGGCATTTCACCCAGACTTTCCAAAACTTCTAGGAAAATTCCTTGGTATTCAAAGCGGACAATACGGCCCCCGTGGGTCAATTCTTCTGTAACGACAGCACTGAGGCGACCATCACCAAAGCTGACACGAGTACCGACCTTGAGGCGTTTGGCAGGTTTTGCCAGAACCTCCCACTCATCTCCGGCAGTATTTTTGAGCAGGAGAAGTTCCACATGGCCTCCAGTTTCTTCCTTTTGACCATAGAGGCGGGCAGGGAGAACGCGGGTGTCGTTCATGACAAGGGCATCACCAGGTTCCAGCATATCAATAATAGAGTGGAAGTGTTTATCCTGCATTTCTCCTGTCTCACGGTTGACGATGAGGAGTTTAGAAGCGTCCCGTTTTTCAAGAGGCGTTTGGGCAATCAATTCCTCAGGTAAGTGGAAATCAAAATCAGCTGTATTCATTTTATTCATCATTCTTTCTAAGTTCTAATCCTATCCATTATAACATGTTTCAAGTTTGGGCGCTCTTTTTTTAGAAATTAAATCGTTTTCACTTGACAAAAATTGGTCTATACCATATAATGAATATAGATAGAAATGGAGGATGAAAAGATGAAAGTCATTAAAGTTGAAAACCAAGTCGAAGGTGGAAAAGTTGCGTTTGAGATTTTGAAGGAAAAATTAGCCAATGGCGCTCAAACATTGGGACTTGCGACAGGAAGCAGTCCGCTTGAATTTTACAAGGAAATCGTTGAAAGTGACCTTGATTTTTCAAATCTAACCAGTGTCAACCTTGATGAGTATGTAGGCCTTGATGGCGACAATCCTCAGTCTTACCGTCACTTCATGCAAGAAAACTTGTTCAACCAAAAACCATTTAAAGAAAGTTTCTTGCCTCGTGGGGTTAAGGATCATGCTGAAGCTGAAGTAGAACGCTACAATCAAATTTTGGCTGACCATCCAGTTGATCTGCAAATCTTGGGAATCGGTCGCAATGGACATATCGGATTTAATGAGCCTGGTACTCCATTTGACAGTCAAACACATCTAGTAGAGCTTGACCAGTCTACTATCGAAGCCAATGCTCGCTTCTTTGACAAGATTGAAGATGTTCCAACCCAAGCTATCTCAATGGGGATTAAAAACATCTTGGATGCCAAGTCTATTATTCTCTTTGCTTACGGTCAATCAAAAGCAGAAGCCATTGCCGGAACCGTGTCTGGTCCAGTGACTGAGAACCTACCTGCAAGTAGCCTCCAAAATCACCCTGATGTGACGATTATTGCGGATGCTGAAGCCCTTAGCTTACTTGAAAAATAAAAAGTATAAGAACCACTTGCTCTTTGGAGTGAGTGGCTTTTTACTTCAAATGTTCACTATCTTGCTAAAAGAAATTTTTCTGTAAATCACCGTAACAGTTGTCGATATTTCATATAAAAAGGCATCCAATAGAAAATTCTTAAATGTCTGTAAACTTTGATATAATTGTATTGACTATTCTTATGATACTATACGATTTTTATTAAGACAGTTGTTGATGCTGTAAACTATGATATAACTAGCAATTCCTGACATGTGAAGAAAGGTTGAAATCCAGCCTGTTATATTTGGTAGAAGCATGGTGAGAGATAGAACGATTAAAAGGATATAAAATAGTTTTAATCCTAAATTGAAATTTTTCCATATACTAAACATACTCATCACCCCACCCGTTACAAAAGCATAGCCAATAGCAGAGATACCCGATGCCTGAATTTCTTGATTCTGTGTTAATATATGGAATACAATTGAAGATATTACCATAGAAGTAATAAAAACTAAAAATACATATTTTGATCCCCTTTTATACTCCAATAGCCCACCAAAAGGAAGTAACATTAAAGTATTTAAAACTAAATGAAACCATATAAACCATACTGGTGCTTCTTTACTTCCATGCATAAATGTACCACTAAAGTATTGCCAACAATAAATTGGCTTTGAATGAAATGCAAATAAGTCATACATTACACTTCCCAAAAAGGTAGTAAGAATTCCTAGCAATAAACAAATTACAACTAAAATACTGACTACAGGGCAAATTTTTATGATTCTTTTCATGTTATAGATTCACTTCTAAATAATACTAATTTTTGTTAATCAATATGTGCCACTATTATATCATTTCCATCTATAAATGTTAATCAATTTTAACAAGATTAAAATTGAAGATAATATAAGTTTATGGCAGTTTTTTCTTGACAATTATTCCCTTTACGTGTAAAATAGAATAGATCTTGAACTTGAAGGGAGTGAAAAAAATGTCTAAAACAGTGGTACGTAAGAATGAATCTCTTGACGACGCACTTCGTCGTTTCAAACGTGCGGTTACTAAAGCTGGTACTCTTCAAGAAACACGCAAACGTGAATTCTATGAAAAACCTTCTGTAAAACGTAAACGTAAATCAGAAGCAGCTCGTAAACGTAAAAAATTCTAATTAGAAATGAAAGGCTGGAGAAATCTAGTCCTTTTTCTTTTAAATAAATACTTCAAAGCCTGCAAAAATCTGAAACTTCTAAGGACAATTTGATATAATAGTAAAAAGAACTCGATTGAAGGAGGAAATGATGTCGGTTTTAGTAAAAGAAGTGATTGAAAAGCTTAGACTAGACATTGTCTATGGCGAACCAGAATTGCTTGAAAAGGAAATCAATACAGCGGATATTACGCGACCTGGTCTTGAAATGACAGGCTATTTTGACTACTATACGCCAGAGCGGATTCAACTTTTGGGGATGAAGGAGTGGTCTTATCTGATCAGCATGCCTTCCAACAGCCGCTATGAAGTTTTGAAAAAAATGTTTCTACCTGAGACACCTGCGGTCATTGTTGCCCGTGGTTTGGTGGTTCCAGAGGAGATGCTAAAGGCGGCAAGAGAGTGTAAGATTGCCATTTTAACTAGCCGTACGGCTACTAGTCGTTTGTCTGGAGAGTTATCTAGCTATCTGGATTCTCGTTTGGCAGAACGTACCAGTGTGCATGGAGTATTGATGGATATCTATGGGATGGGTGTCTTGATTCAGGGCGACAGTGGAATCGGTAAGAGTGAGACTGGTCTTGAGCTTGTCAAACGTGGACACCGCTTGGTGGCAGATGATCGTGTCGATATCTTTGCCAAGGACGAGATTACTCTTTGGGGTGAACCAGCTGAAATCTTGAAACACTTGATTGAAATTCGTGGTGTCGGGATTATCGATGTTATGAGTCTCTATGGTGCCAGTGCCGTCAAGGATTCTTCACAAGTCCAGTTGGCTGTTTACTTGGAAAATTACGATACACATAAGACCTTTGATCGTCTTGGTAACAATCCAGAGGAACTAGAAATTTCTGGCGTAGCCATTCCTCGTATCCGCATCCCAGTTAAAACAGGTCGAAATATCTCTGTTGTGATTGAGGCAGCTGCCATGAATTATCGTGCCAAGGAAATGGGCTTTGATGCGACGCGTTTGTTCGAAGAACGCTTGACAAATCTTATTGCTCAAAACGAGGTGCCTAATGCTTGATCCAATTGCTATTCATCTAGGTCCTCTAGCCATTCGTTGGTATGCCTTGTGTATTGTGATAGGTTTGATTCTTGCGGTTTATTTGACCATGAAAGAAGCGCCTAGAAAGAAGATTATACCAGACGATATTTTAGATTTTATCTTGATAGCCTTTCCCTTGGCTATTTTAGGAGCTCGTCTCTACTATGTCATTTTCCGTTTTGATTACTATAGTCAGAATTTGGGAGAGATTTTTGCCATTTGGAATGGTGGTTTGGCCATTTACGGTGGTTTGATTACTGGTGCCCTTGTCCTCTATATCTTTGCTGATCGTAAACTCATCAATACTTGGGATTTTCTAGATATCGCGGCGCCAAGCGTTATGATTGCCCAAAGTTTGGGACGCTGGGGCAATTTCTTTAACCAAGAAGCTTACGGTGCAGCAGTGGATAATCTGGATTATCTACCTGCCTTTATCCGTGATCAGATGTATATTGAAGGGAGTTACCGTCAGCCGACCTTCCTTTATGAGTCTCTATGGAATCTACTTGGATTTGCCTTGATTCTGATTGCCAGACGAAAATGGAAGAGTCTCAGACGAGGTCATATCACTGCTTTCTACTTGATTTGGTATGGTTTCGGTCGTATGGTTATTGAAGGCATGCGGACAGATAGTCTCATGTTCTTTGGACTTCGAGTGTCTCAATGGCTTTCAGTTGTCCTTATCGGTCTCGGTATTTTTATCATTCTTTATCAAAATCGAAAGAAGGCCCCTTACTATATTACAGAGGAGGAAAACTAAATGTTAGAAGTTGCATATATTCTTGTAGCCCTTGCTTTGATTGTCTTTTTAGTCTATCTAATCATTACTGTACAAAAGCTTGGACGTGTTATCGATGAAACAGAGAAGACGATTAAAACCTTGACTTCAGATGTGGATGTGACCTTGCATCACACCAATGAATTGCTGGCTAAGGTCAATGTCTTGGCAGATGATATCAATGTCAAGGTAGCAACGATTGATCCACTCTTTAGTGCAGTTGCAGATTTATCTCTATCTGTTTCAGACCTCAATGACCATGCGCGTGTCTTGAGTAAGAAAGCTTCATCAGCTGGTTCAAAAACACTCAAGACTGGAGCAAGTTTGTCAGCTCTTCGTCTTGCAAGTAAATTTTTCAAAAAATAAAAAGGAGAATTCTTATGGGTAAACTATCCTCAATCCTTTTAGGAACCGTTTCAGGTGCAGCTCTTGCCTTGTTTTTAACAAGCGACAAGGGCAAACAAGTTTGCAGTCAGGCTCAAGATTTTCTAGATGATTTGAGAGAAGATCCGGAGTATGCCAAGGAGCAAGTCTGTGAAAAACTGACAGAAGTTAAGGAGCAGGCTACAGATTTTGTTCTGAAAACCAAAGAACAGGTTGAGTCAGGTGAAATCACTGTGGACAGTGTCCTTGCTCAAGCTAAATCATGTGCCCGCCAAGCGACAGAAGCATCAAAAAATCAATTCAATAATCTCAAGGAACAATGGCAAGAAAAGGCTGAAGCTCTTGACCAATCAGAAGAGATTGTGATTGATATCAAAGAAGAAAAAATCTAGATTTGACAGAGTTGGATAAAAATTCAATAGTAGTCGCAAATCTAGTAAATGGTATAAGATAAAATGCATAGTATCAAGGTTTTCAAGACCTGATATTATGCTTTTTTTGATTTTGAAGACTTTTTGACAAACCTTTTTTAAAACACATGAGCGTTATGATTTTTTATGGTATAATGGCAGTGTTGAAAGTAAAATATTTACATTTTTTTATATTTTACTGATATTTTATTAATATTAATCGATCCATTTTTTTATGATTAGAAATCAATGTGATAGTTTATGATAAAGTAGAGGAAAAGCTCTAAAATTTTAGTCAAGAAACGATCTAGTATTCTGTCAAGGGAAAATATTAGAAGCCTCTATTTTGTAAAAAATAGCTAGAAAGAAAGTTGGTAAAATGAAAGATATTTTTAATAAACGTCAACGTTTTTCGATTCGAAAGTTTTCTGTTGGAGTGGCTTCTGTATTAATAGGAATTGCCTTGTTTACACCATCTCAGGGAGTGCTTGCTTCTACGGAAAATTCTCTACCTTCTGTGGAGAAAAGAGAAGCAGTGCAACCTATATCAGATAATCAAAATAATCCTTCTTCTGAGTTAGATACCAGAGATGTTCCAATAGGATCTACAAGGACTACAGAACCCGTCACATCTGGGGATAAGGAAAATAATAGCTTGACCACAAGGGATTTCGTGGCAGGTGAAGACAGATCAAGCACTCCAGCGGTGAGAGCGACATCAAATCCTTCCGAGGTTAAAAAGTATGAATTAACTGATGAGTATGCTAAGCAAATAAAAGCAGGAGTAATCGGTTCAGAAGGCAATAAGCTTGATAGTTTATTGTTAAACGGCCCTAAGTTAAGTCCAGAAGCCTATACAGATGATGATTACTTGAAGGATAAAGAAGAACTTTATATTTATGAAAAAGGTGGGAAAAAATATGTAGGCTATAATAGTCATCCCTTACTAGAAGATACTGATGGTGATGGTATTATTGACAGTAAAGAAAAGCCAGATGAAAAATTAAAATGGAATGTCAGTGAGCGCGATATGATTATGTTCATGGAATTGTCCTACCGTGATGATAATTATATTGATAGAGTGTTGGATCATACGAAACCCTTAACAGAATCAGAGTTATATAAAAAGAATGGTGATAGGAAACCACGTTACGAATATATGATGATGAATAAGGAATTGGGGCCTTATTGGGAAAGGAAGAAAAGTTATCATACATCTAGCGGACTAGATGCTGTCTTGTATGAAACTAAGAGTGATTTCTTATATTTACCAAATGGAACTGCACAAGTATTAGCCTTTCGTGGAACAAGTGATGCGAAAGATATTAAAGCAGATATAACTCTAGGGACTGGAGGAAATCCTCAACAGGGGATAGATGCAGAAAATATCATGCGTGAACTAGCTAAAGATAAGAGTATTACCAATCTTTATTTGACAGGCCATTCTTTAGGAGGATATTTAGTACAACGGGCAATGGTTGAAGCCTATCAGTTGGCATATTCTGACAGCAGAGTCATGTCTACTAAAGAACAGTTGGCTTATAGAAACTTTTATAATAATGTATTAAAAAAAGGAACAACATTTAATGCCCCAAAAGTAGTGACAAGTTTGGTTTCCAAACGTGAATTTTGGCAAAAAGGTTTAGATAGCAAAAAAATAGCTAAGTCTGGGAAATTGACTCATTATATTGTTGATAATGATTCGACGATAAGAAAAGGTGTCAGCAATGATAGTGATGTTGTTATAAATGTTGGACGAACCAGTGGAGGTCATAGTTCACGTTCTTATTTTGAAGCCGATATGATTAATAGACGATCAGAGTTTATATCTGGGAAACGAATTTCTTTAGATGGGACAGGTTATCAAGATAAAAAAATTACAACAGTTAAATCTGTAGAAAAAGTTGGAGAAACTGCTGTATATAGTAAACGCGGAGATGACATCATTAAGTCAACAACTGTGAGTATGAAAGATCCTGCTACAGGACAGATTACTAAAAATACACTTTATGAAGTATTCAAGAAAGATGGGGTGAAAGATAAAGTAGAAGTAGAAACAATCCCATCCCCAGTAAAATACGAAAAAGATGCTAGTCGCGAAAAAGGTCAAGATAATATTACTGTCCCAGGAAAAGACGGAAGTAAGACCACCACAACGACTTATACAGTAAATTCAAACAGTGGAGAAGCTATTGCACATGTAGGAGAGCCAGTAATAGTAAATCCAACAGAAACAATAGTTAAAGTCGCAGCTAAGGATAAAGTAGTAGAAACACCAATTGAACCCGCAGTGGTTTATGAAAAAGACGACACTCGTGACTTTGGTACACCAGACGAGCCTAGAGAAGGAGCAAAAGGAAAATCTGTAACGACTACAAGGTATGACGTTAATCCAAATAATGGAACAGTCACAGAACAGGTTGGTAACCCAGTGGTCACACCAGCTGGTAAAACAATAGTTAAGGTTGGAGCTAAAACTAAGGTTGAGCGTAGCAAGGATGAGCAAGGTCGTGAAGTTATCAAGACTACAACTTATGAAGTTGATCCAAAAACAGGTAAGGTAGCTCCTACAACAGTAACTACTTACGGAACAAAGAAAGAACCAACTGTTGAGAAGAGAGTAGTACCATCTCCAGTAGTTTACGAAAAAGATGGTACGAAAGAAAAAGGTATTGAAGCAACTACCGTCAAAGGTGAAGAGGGTGAAGATACAATTACAACAACTTATACTGTGGATCCTAATACTGGAAAGATTACAGCAAGCGAAGGAAAACCAGTTCGTACGAAAGAACCAACTAATACTATTGTTAAAGTTCCAGCTAAGGATAAAGTAGAAGTAAGAGGAATCCCATTATCTAAGAGATACGTAAAAGATGCTAGTAGGGAAAAAGGTCAAGATAATATTACTATTCCAGGAAAAGATGGAAGTAAGACAACGACAACGACCTACATAGTAAATCCAAATAATGGGGAAGTTGCTCCAAATGTAGGAGAGCCAGTAATAGTAAATCCAACGGATACAATTATCAAAGTAGCAGCAAAAGATAAAGTAGTATACTCTAAAGACGGAGATAACATTGTCAAAGAAGTTACTACCTATACAGTAAATCCAACCAATGGAAACATCACAGAGCATACAACAAAAGAAACATTTAAAGAAAATGGATTGAAAGATAAAGTAGAAGTAGAAACAATCCCATCCCCAGTAAAATACGAAAAAGATGCTAGTCGCGAAAAAGATCAAGATAATATTACTGTTCTAGGAAAAGCTGGAAGTAAGACCACCACAACGACTTACACAGTAAATCCAACCAATGGAGAAGCTATTGCACATGTAGGAGAGTCAATAATAGTAAATCCAACAACTACTATCGTTAAAGTAGCAGCGAAAGATACAGTAGTAACTTCTAAAGATGGAAATAACATTGTGAAGACAGCAACTTCATATACAGTAAATCCAGATAATGGAAACATAATAGAGCATACAACAAAAGAAACATTTAAAGAAAATGGATTGAAAGATAAAGTAGAAGTAGAAACAATCCCATCCCCAGTAAAATACGAAAAAGATGCTAGTCGCGAAAAAGGTCAAGATAATATTACTGTCCCAGGAAAAGACGGAAGTAAGACAACGACAACGACTTACACAGTAAATCCAGATAATGGGGAAGTTATTTCAAATGAAGTAAATCCAGTAATAGTAAATCCAACAGAAACAATAGTTAAAGTCGCGGCTAAGGATAAAGTAGTAGAAACGCTGATTGAACCAGAAGTGGAATACGTTAAAGATATTGAAAAAGACTTCGGTACACCAGATCAGCGTACTGAGGGTGAAAGAGGTAAAACAGTTACTACAACCACTTATGATGTAGATCCAAAGGACGGTCATATTACAGAACACGTTGGTAATCCAGTCGTCACCCCAGCAGGCAAGACAATTGTTAAAGTTGGTGCGAAAACTAAGGTTGAACAAACCAAAGATTCTGAAGGTCGTGATGTGATTGATACCACTACCTATGAAGTTGATCCAAAAACAGGTAAGGTAACTCCGACAACAGTTCGAACTTATGGAATAACGAAAGAACCAAAGACTGAGACAAGACCTGTACCATCCCCTGTTGTCTATGAAAAAGATGATACGAAAGAAAAAGGTACAGCCCCAACTACTGTTAAAGGTGAAGATGGTGAAGACACTATCACAACAACTTACACTGTGGATCCTAATACTGGAAAGATTACAGCAAGTGAAGGTCAATCAGTTCGTACGAAAGAACCAACTAATACTATTGTTAAAGTTCCAGCCAAAGACAAAGTCGTAGAAACTCCGATTGAACCAGAAGTGGAATACGTTAAAGATGTTGAAAAAGACTTTGGTACACCAGATCAGCGTACTGAGGGTGAAAGAGGTAAAACAGTTACCACAACCACTTATGATGTAGATCCAAAGGACGGTCGTATCACAGAACACGTTGGTAATCCAGTCGTCACCCCGGCAGGCAAGACAATCGTTAAAGTTGGTGCGAAAACTAAGGTTGAACAATCTAAAGATTCTGAAGGTCGTGATGTAATTGATACCACTACCTATGAAGTTGATCCAAAAACAGGTAAGGTAACTCCTACAACAGTTCGAACTTATGGGAAAACGAAAGAACCAAAAGTAGAGTTAGAACAAGATCCTAAGGCAGGTGACGATACAGCAACACCGAAGAAACAAGATGGCTCAACATACCCACTAGGAACTAAGGTAGAAATCCTAGGCGAAGATGGTAAGGGTAAAGTACCAAACAGTGATATAGCAGATGTAGAAAAACCAGGTACAGGTAAGATTACTGAGCCAGGTAAACCAGCTGTGGAAGTTCCAGTAGAAAATCCAGCTAAGGTAACAATTTTTGAAAACGGTGTATTACCGGCTTCAATTGAATTGCCAGAGTTAATGATTGAGATTCGCTGGATTGATGAAGATGGAAATGTATTGAAACCATCCCTTAAGACAGGTAGTGAAAAGGATGCTGAACATGGATTAATTTCTGGATATGAATTTGTACGAACTGTGATTTCTGAAAATGAACCAGTAATTACTCACATTTTCAGAAAAGTAAGTTCAAACACAAATACAATTCCAGTTACACCTGATACTAATGGAAATACTGGTCCCGATACATCTGCGCTAACAACTCCAATTCCAGTTGCGCCAGTCACACCTGATGCTAATGGAGATTCTGGTTACGATACAGCTACACCAACAACTCCAATTCCAGATGAAGTTGCTCCGAATGCAAATCATGAAGATACTCCAGATGCTATTGATAATGGAGTTAAATCAAGTAATTCTCAAACTGTATTACCAAATACAGGAATAGAATCAAATGTGACTCTTGCATCTCTAGGACTTCTTGGTATGCTAGGCGGTCTCGGACTTGCTCTTGGAAAGAAAAAAGAAGACTAAAAGTTTAGTCAAAATAAGAACTGTTTATTGTTGAACAATGAATGCAAAAGATTAAGAAACAGCCTTGTTCCTCATTTCAAGAGGTGCAAGGCTGTTGTTATATTCTCGAAAAAATCTAGATTTGAGAGAGGGAAACCTCTCTTTTTTATTCAAAACAGCATAACATATTGACATTTTATGGATAATTAAAAATTTCCAACTTTTATTGACGGAAGAAGCTTGTTTTTTGTTGTGTAAATATATTAAAAATGGTATAATTGGGCTGTGATAGCTGTGATAGCTGTGATAGCTGTGATAGCTGTGATAGCTGTGATAGCTGTGATAGCTGTGATAGCTGT
>NZ_CAMHZQ010000023.1 GCF_946190275.1 Streptococcus mitis
CTTAACCCCTTGACCAACGGACCAGAGTTGTTATTTTCAACTCTTACTATTATACCGACTTTTTATTTTTTGTCAACTACTTTTTTAAACTTTTTTAATTAATTTTACAACTGCTTCCGTTCTAGCTGTATGTGGGAACATATCGACCGACTGGATATAACGAAGATCATAGACTTCTACTAACCTCACCAAATCACGAGCCAAGGTCGAAACATTACAAGAAATATAAACCATTTTTTCTGGTACATAAGTAAGAATAGTATCTAATAACTTATCATCCAGACCTGTACGTGGTGGGTCCACAATCAGAGCATCTGCTCGGTAGCCTTCCTTGTACCAACGAGGAATAATCTCTTCTGCCGTTCCAGCTTCATAATGAGTATTGTCAAATCCCATTCTTTTAGCATTTCGCTTGGCATCTTCAATGGCTTCTGGAATAATATCCATACCTCTGAGTGTTTTAACTTTCTTTGCGAACGCAAATCCAATCGTTCCAACTCCACAATAAGCATCAATCAAATGGTCTTCTTTAGTAACATCCAAGGCTTTTACCGCCTCGTTATAAAGAACTTCTGTTTGTTCAGGATTTAGTTGATAGAAAGCTCGAGGAGATAGTGAAAATTCATAATCGAGTACACCTTCTTGAATATTCTCTTGTCCCCAGATAAGCTCTGTCTTTTCACCATAAATCTCACTGGTTTTAGCTTTATTTGTATTCACAGCTACTGTCACAACTTCTGGGAAATCTTTAACTAAGTCTTTTACTAGTTGGGTTAAATTAAGCTGACGATTTGTAACAATAATAATCTGAACCTGTCCAGTCTGTCTTGCTCGTCGAACCATTATAGTTCTAACACCTAGAACTTTTCTCTCATCGGTGATTGGAATCTGGTGATAAGTAAGTAATTCTGCTAGACGATTAGCAATCACTTGGGTTTCCTTATCTTGTACTAGGCAGTCTTTCAACTCTACCAAATAATGAGAGTTTTGTGCATACAGACCTGCCTTGACCTGATTCTTAAATTTTCGAGTCTGAAATTGTAACTTAGCACGATAGTACTTGGGTTCTTGCATTCCAATCGTCGGGCGGATTTCATAGTTTTCATATCCTGCAGGAGCAAATTTTTTCAGTGCTTGATGAAGTAAGTCTGTCTTGAACTCTAGCTGCTTATCATAATGCAGGTGCATGATTTGGCATCCTCCGCACTCATTGTAAATAGTACAAGCTGGCACAACTCGAAATTTAGACTTCTTGTTGACCTTCAATAATTTTGCCTCAACAAAGTTACGTTTAATAGAAGTAATCTGACAATAGATATCTTCTCCTTTGAGAGCACCAGGCACAAAGACTAATGTTTTTTGATAAAAGCCGATTCCCTCACCATTAATTCCCATGCGCTTGATTTTTAATGGTATTTTTTGTTTCACTTTCAGATTCATATCCCTATCTTATCACATTTTGAGTTATAATAGAACTATGAAAATCACAAAACTTGAAAAGAAAAAAAGACTCTATCTGATGGAGCTTGATAATGGCGACAAATGCTACATCACCGAAGATACAATTGTTCGCTTTATGTTATCAAGAGATAAGGTGATAAGCCAAGAGGAATTGAAAGAGATTCAGGACTTTGCTCAATTTTCTTATGGTAAGAATCTAGCCCTCTACCACCTATCCTTTAAAGCACGTACTGAAAAAGAGGTCAGAGAATATCTAAAAAAATACGACATTGATGAAAAAATAGTTTCTCAAGCCATTGCTAATCTTAAAGAAGATAAGTGGATTAATGATAATCAGTACGCTTATGCTATCATCAATGCCAATCAACTTTCAGGAGACAAGGGACCTTATGTACTGACTCAGAAATTAGCACAAAAAGGAGTTTCAAAATCTACTATAGAAGAGATCTTGAAAGAATTTGATTTTTCGGAAGTTGCTCAACGTGTAGCTAATAAACTCTTGAAAAAATATGAGGGAAAACTTCCAGCTCGTGCCTTGCAAGATAAGATTCTCCAAAATCTGACCAACAAGGGGTTTTCCTATTCTGATGCTAAAAGTGCCTTTGACCAGTTGGATAGTCAAGTTGGCCAAGAAACGACTCAGGAACTCATCTTCAAGGAACTTGATAAGCAATATGCCAAGTATGCCCGAAAATATGAAGGATACGAACTTAAACAACGTTTAACTCAAGTTTTAGCACGAAAAGGCTACGATTTTTCGGATATAGCAAGCGCTCTCAGAGAATATCTTTAATATTTTCATGTAAAATTCACAGATTTTAGGTAATTTTATGGTACAATAGTAAATGATAAACTTATAAATTGTAGAAAGTTGGTTAGTTATGAAGCTTCCAAAAGAAGGCGACTTTATTACAATTCAAAGTTATAAGCATGATGGGAGTCTCCACCGAACTTGGCGGGACACCATGGTACTAAAAACAACAGAAAACGCCATTATTGGTGTCAACGATCATACACTTGTTACCGAAAGTGATGGTCGTCGTTGGGTCACTCGAGAACCGGCTATTGTTTACTTTCACAAGAAATATTGGTTTAATATCATTGCCATGATTCGTGATAACGGAATTTCCTACTATTGCAATATGGCTAGCCCCTACTATCTGGATGAAGAAGCACTGAAGTATATTGATTACGATTTGGATGTTAAAATTTTTACAGATGGAGAAAAACGTCTCTTGGACGTTGAGGAGTATGAGCGTCACAAACGCAAGATGAATTATTCTGATGACTTGGACTATATTTTAAAAGAACATGTCAAAATTCTTGTTGATTGGATTAACAATGGACGAGGTCCTTTCTCAGAAGCCTATGTAAACATTTGGTACAAGCGCTATGTAGAACTAAAGAATCGGTAAAGTTGTCAAACTAGGGTGAAAGCCCTGGTTTTTTTATTTTAAAAACCCAGCTTTACAGCTGGGCTTATCCTTATATATCTAATTTCGTAACAGTAAATTTGATGTGGGAATAGTCTTTTTCAACATCCTTATCCAGCAGAAACGCAGTAGCGTCCTTCTTAACTTGAATCAGGTCAATATTCTGGGCTTGGGCTGCATAGACACATCCACAGTAACATTGACGGTAGATGTCATACTCTTCACACATCTCTACTGAACGTTTGTAGCCTTGATTTTTCTTAAAATCACTTGGAAGATAATGGGTTGTATAAATTTTTTGCACATCGATTCCGATGCTGTTAATGGTTTGAGAATTCTTATGAGGACTGATGGTCAAGGCTGAACCGAAGTAGTCAAAACCTAAATCCATAGCCACTTGCGCTGTTTTATCCAGGCGGTAGTCAAAGCAAACCTTACAACGGTCGCCTCCTTCTGGTTCTTCTTCCAGTCCTCTGACTAACTTACGATATTCATTTGGTTCGTAGGGAGCTTCTAGATACTGGACCGTATTTCCTGTCCTCTCATTGAAATCACTGACAAATTTCTTGGTAACATAGGCACGCTTATGGTATTCTGCCTTGGGATGGATATTGGAATTAGCAAAATAGATGGTCACATCTGCATACTTGGTCAAATATTCGAGGGTATAGGTACTACAAGGGGCACAGCAAACATGCATGAGAATAGTTGGACGTTGCTCATTTTTCTCCCATACTTGTACCATCTTCTGCATGACACGGTCATAATTAATCTTCTGATTGGGGTTCATCTTGCTCAGAATTTCTTCTACATCGATCATGTTCTTCTCCTTTTTCTAGTCTTATTTTATCATATAAGTTAAGAGAGCTCAAATCAATTTAGAAGTGAATAGCATAAAAAGGAGGAATAGCCATTCCCTCCTTTTGTGTTTTTTATAAGTTGTTTTCTATAGAAAGCTTACATCATCCCGCCCATCATGCTTGGATCCATTGCTGGAGCTGGGGCTGCTGGTTCTGGTTTATTAGCTACGACTGCTTCTGTTGTCAAAATCAAGCTGGCTACAGATGCTGCATTTTGTAGGGCTGAACGGCTCACTTTAACTGGGTCGATAATCCCTTGATCAATCATGTTGACCCATTCGCCAGTTGCTGCGTTGAAACCTGTACCAAGTTCGGCATTTTTCAAACGATCAATAACGATAGATCCTTCAAATCCTGCATTGTGGGCGATCTGACGAACAGGTTCTTCCAAAGCACGAAGAACAATATTGCGACCCGTTGCTTCGTCTCCTATCAATTCCAAATCAGCCACGGCTGGGATAACATTTACAAGGGCTGTTCCACCACCTGCAACGATACCTTCTTCAACGGCTGCACGAGTAGCGTTGAGGGCATCTTCGATGCGGAGTTTCATTTCTTTCAACTCAGTCTCAGTTGCAGCTCCTACCTTAATAACCGCTACACCACCTGACAATTTCGCCAAGCGTTCTTGCAATTTTTCACGGTCAAATTCAGAAGTTGTGGTTTCGATTTGAGACTTGATAACCGCAACACGGTGAGAAATCGCTTCAGGATTTCCAGCACCTTCTACGATAACCGTGCTATCTTTGTCCACAGTTACTCTCGCTGCTTGACCAAGAGCTTCAATTGTCGCATCTTTCAACTCAAGACCAAGGTCTTCTGTGATAACTGTTCCGCCTGTTAAGATGGCTATATCTTCAAGCATGGCTTTGCGACGGTCACCAAAACCAGGTGCCTTGACTGCTACCACGTTGAAGGTTCCACGAATCTTGTTCAAAACAAGAGTTGGAAGAGCTTCACCATCTACATCATCCGCAATAATCAAGAGTGGACGATTGCTTTGGAGAATACTTTCTAGGAGTGGCAAGATTTCTTGGATATTTGAAATCTTCTTATCAGTAATCAAAATGTATGGATTTTCAAGATCAGCTACCATTTTTTCGCTATCTGTTACCATGTACTGTGAAAGGTAACCGCGGTCGAACTGCATTCCTTCAACAACTTCAAGTTCTGTTTCCATACCACGTGACTCTTCTATAGTGATGACTCCGTCTTTGCCAACTTTTTCCATAGCTTCCGAGATGTATTCACCTACTTTTTCGGAACGAGAAGAGACGGCAGCAACCTGAGCGATAGCTTCTTTGTTGGCAACAGGGATAGCGTTGTTTTTCAAAGCTTCAACTGCTGCAGCAACTGCTGTTTCAATCCCACGACGAATTCCGATTGGATTGGCACCTGCTGTGACGTTTTTGATTCCTTCGCGGACAATTGCTTGGGTCAAGACTGTTGCAGTTGTAGTCCCATCACCTGCAATATCATTGGTTTTTGAAGCTACTTCTGATACCAATTTGGCACCCATATTTTCAAAATGGTCTTCCAATTCAATTTCTTTGGCAATGGTCACACCGTCATTGGTAATCAAGGGTGAGCCAAATGATTTTTCCAACACAACGTTACGACCTTTTGGTCCCAAGGTTACTTTAACAGTATCTGCAAGGATATCGACACCACGGACCATAGCTGAACGGGCATCTGATGAAAATTTAATTTCTTTTGACATACTTACTTTCTCCTTCTATTCTTCAATGATTGCCAAGATGTTCGCTTCGCCTACGATGATGTACTTTTCATCGCCATCTTTGACATCAAGACCTGCGTGAGCTTCAACTAAGACACGATCTCCAACCTTGACACTTGGAGCTACCAAGTCACCGTTCAAGGTACGAACACCTTGTCCAGTAGCCACAACTTGAGCTGTTTTAGTTTTTTCTTGGGCTGAACCTGCAAGAACAAAGCCTCCAACAGTTTGTTCTTTTTCTTCTACTTTTAAGACCACACGGTCCCCTAATGGTTTCAACATCTGATTTCCTCCATAATGAGATAGATATTATTAGCACTCTTTATATCTGAGTGCTAATTCATAGTTCTATTGTATCACTTGGTCAGAAATAGTCAAGAAAAAAGTCTGACTTTCTCAAGATAAAAAGCCTGAGACCCACTCAGACTTTTTAATGCTTAAAATGGCAATTCTTCCTCTTCCAAGACTAGGTCTTCCAAGTCTTGGCCTGCATTATTTTCACGCATGGCACGTTGGGCACGACTTTCCAAGAGTTGGAATCCAGTAACAAGTACTTCAGTCACATAGTTCATCTGACCATTTTTCTCAAAGCGACGGGTACGAAGTTCTCCATCCACAGAAATAAGACTACCTTTGGTTGCGTAGCTTGCCAAAGTTTCTGCTAGTCTGCCCCATAGGACCATATTGACAAAATCAGCTTCGCGTTCCCCGTTTTGGTCTTTGTAACGACGATTTACAGCGATAGTTGCTCGCGCTACTGACTTGTCATTGTTGGTTTTATGCAATTCTGGTGTAGACGTTAAACGTCCAATCATGATGACTTTATTATACATATTTTTTCCTCCTACTTATCTATTCGTAGGAAATCAAAAAAAGTTACAGAAATTTGTAACTTTTCGAGAAAATTTTTTACTTTTTATGAACCATAAATCCTGTCGCCTGTTGATTGGCCATAATGGTCATATCTGTAATCTGCACACGGCGAGGTTGACTGGTCACATAGACTACTGTGTCTGCAATATCCTGAGCTTGCAAGGCTTCGATTCCTTGGTAGACGGACGCAGCCCGCTCTTTGTCACCATGAAAACGTACCGTTGAAAAATCTGTTTCGACAATTCCAGGCTGAATGGTTGTCACCTTGATATCCGTTGCGATGGTATCAATTCGCAGACCATCTGAAAAGGTCTTAACTGCTGCCTTGGTGGCCGAATAAACTGCTGCACCTGCATAGGCATAAATTCCTGCGGTTGAGCCCATATTGATGATATGTCCTTGATTGGCTTTTACCATTGCTGGCAAGAAACAGCGAGTGACTGCCATCAAACCTTTGACATTGGTATCCAGCATGGTCAACATATCCAACTCCTCATAGTCTTGATAGGGAGCCAAGCCTAGAGCCAGTCCGGCGTTATTAACCAAGATGTCAATCTTCCCTATCGTTTCTATAATATCAGAGCAGACAGTTTTTACCATGTTCATATCCGTGACATCTAGCGGAAAAGCCCAAACTGTTTGATTTGGGAAGGTCTCTGCAAACTCCGACTTTAGGGTTTCTAATCGGTCTATCCGTCGGCCTGTTAGAACGACATTCTCACCCTGCTCCAGATAAGCACGCGCAATCGCTTCACCGATTCCTGATGTCGCTCCTGTAATCACTACATTTTTTGCCATCTTATTTCCTTCTATCTGGTCTATCAGATACTGACAACTTCTTAGGCAGTCCAGTGTTTCGCTGGGTCAAATGGAGTTCCGACAACTTGGCCTTCTGATAATTCAATAATACCACGTTTTTGCGGAGCATTTGGCAGATTCAATTCACGAGGACTGCACATCATGCCAAAACTCTTTTCACCACGAAGTTCGCCTGGGAAAATAAGATTGCCTTTTGGCATCATAGCTCCAGGAAGAGCTACAATGGTTTTCAACCCAAGACGCGCATTGGGAGCCCCTGCAACGATTTGCACTGTCTTGTCACTTGCGACTACAACTTGGCAGATGTTGAGGTGGTCACTATCTGGATGGGCTACCATCTCGACAATTTCACCAACAACAAACTTAGGTTCCTTATCATTGACAATTTCTTCTGTAAAGCCTTCTGCCTGCAATTCTTGGTTCAAACGAACGACTTGCTCATCTGATAAAAAGACTTGACCACGCTCTGCAATTTCAAATAAACTTGAAACTTCAAAAATATTCCAAGCCACTGTTTCCCCATTATCTTTGAGAAAAACACGGGCTACTTTGCCTTTGCGCTCCACATCTAGTTTGGCATCTCCGCTGTTTTTCACGATGACCATAAGGACATCACCGACATGTTCTTTGTTATATGTAAAAATCATTGTTTCCTTTTCTCCTATTTCAGTCCTGCTAAAAAGTCGTTAATTTGTTGCTTGCTTTTACGGTCGCGATTAACAAAACGACCGATTTCCTTGTCTTTTTCTAGAACAACAAGGCTAGGAATTCCGTAAACATCCCAGAGTTTAGCTAGATCCATATACTGATCTCGATCCACTCGAATAAAGGTGAACTCTGGATTGGTCTCCTCAATTTCTGGTAAGGCAGGATAAATATAACGGCAATCGCCACACCAATCCGCCACAAAAAGGAAAACCTTCTTGCCATCTTTTTCTACTAAAGATGCCAATTCTTCTAAACTTGCTGGTTGTATCATAAGACTTCCTCCTCATAGACTAGGTCTTCATTTTCATAGACAAAGGTATAATAACGGCCATCCTCAAAAATGACGCCACCAACCAAGCTCTCTAGACTGCTTTCATAGACTTGAACATAGAGGGTCGCAATTTCCCCCATATCTGAAAAATGGTCTCGCACAATCGCTGTCAACTCTTCCTGAGTCTTCATGAGCTTATGGTCATCTGCAACTTTTTTCGTAGCAAGGGCAAGGCTCCCAATACCAAGCAGAGCCAGACCTGCCATCCACATTTTTTTAGCTTTCATACCATTCATTTTAACACAAAAAAGGCTTTAGGACAAATGAGGAAGCAGCAGAAAAGCAAGTAAAAAGCCTCTTCCTTTAAGGAAAAGGACTTCTTATACTCAATGAAAATCAAAGAGCAAACTAGGAAGCTAGCCGCAGGTTGCTCAAAACACTGCTTTGAGGTTGTAGATAGAACTGATGAAGTCAGCTCAAAATACTTTTTTGAGGTTGTGGATGAAGCTGATGTGGTTTGAAGAGTATTATTCTTATTGCCAGGCACCTGAGTTGCCAACGTAGTAACCATCAGGTGTGTAGGTATTGCGAAGCATCTTACCTGATGAAGCCAGATAATACCACTTGCCATTATCTTTGATCCAATCATTCGCTAGCATGGCACCAGAAGAACTTACATAATACCATTCTCCCTCGTCATAAACCCAAGTGCTTGCTTTCATGGCTCCTGAAGTTGATAAATAGTACCACTTGCCTTGATCATAAAGCCAGTCACTCGCAATCATGGCTCCTGATGATTTAAAGGCATACCAGTTGCCACCTTGATAGAGCCAAGTTTTATTGAACATGACTCCATTATCATTCATAAAGTACCAAGTTCCCTTGTCTTTAACCCAAGCATTTTGAACTAGTTGACCTTGTTTTTGATAGTACCAGTTTTGGTTTGATTTTAGCCAGTTTTCTGCTTTTACAATCGGATAAAGTTCTTTGAAAGATCCTCCATCATATTTATGACTGATAGATTTTAGTTTTTCTAGTTTGAACTCGTCATTATCATAATTTGCCCAAGCATATACTTTTTGACCATTGACAGTCTCTGGTAGGGTAGCAGTGTAAGTCTTGGTTTGATAATCCCATTTAGCATCTAGGTAAGTGTATTGATTATTTGATTCTTCAATACGGTAGTAGCCCCTCTTTCCACTATCATTATGAATATCATCCACAACTTTCGTTGACCAAGTCTTTACTTCGTTTCCACTCTTGGCCTCTACCTTGATATCTCCTCTATAGCCATATGGAACATAAAAATTCAGGTAACGCCCTTCTTCCCCGATCATAGACTTGTCCTTTTCTTGGCCTAGAAAATTGACTGTCTGATCTTGACCATCGAGACTAACCGTCCACTCGATTTTCTCGGCTTTTGGCAAATCCAAGACTTTGATATCCACTTCATGACCATTGTTAAACCGAAGAATCTTGCCATCTTGATACTGTACTCCACACTTAACAACCCATTCTTCTTTAAGCTCAAATGCCTGCCCTGAATGTGGAAAAGCCAGTAAAGCTAGACCAGCTAGAGACAAACCAAATAATGTGATTTTTTTCATCGTAGATCCTCCTTAGGATTTTTTATGTTAATTATATCACTATGTTTTTATTTTGCAACTCATATCCTAAATATGCAAGCAAAAAACCTTTGAGATTCTTCTCAAAGGTTCTGATTTGGCTAATTGCTGTTCTCAACTGCTGCAGTGACAAAGGCAGTGTAGAGTTCTTCTGGACGATTTGGACGGCTTGACAGTTCAGGGTGATACTGACACGCTACAAAGAATTTATTTTCAGGAATTTCCACGATTTCTACCAAGCGATTGTCTGGAGAAACTCCTGAAAAGACAAAGCCTGCTGCCTCAAACTGCTCACGGAAGGCGTTGTTAAACTCATAACGGTGACGGTGGCGGCGTTGCACCACTTCTTGATTGTGATAAGCAGCCGCAGCCTTAGATCCACGTTTCAACTTAGATGGATAAAGTCCCAAACGAAGGGTTCCACCCATATCCTCAACATCAATCTGATCACGCATGATATCAATGATAGGGTATTTTGTTTCTGGTGCAAGCTCTGCAGAATTGGCACCTTCAAGACCTAAAACGTGACGAGCAAATTCGATACAAGTCAACTGCATTCCCAAGCAGACACCCAACATTGGAACATCATTTTCACGCGCATAGCGAATGGCTTGGATTTTCCCTTCAGTACCACGTTGACCAAAACCACCTGGCACGATGATTCCGTCCGCATCAGATAAGAGCTCTGCTACATTCTCTGCCGTCACATCATTGGCATTAATCCAATTGATTTTAACTTCTGCGTCATTGGCATAACCAGAGTGTTTCAAGGCTTCAACCACAGAAATGTAGGCATCTTGCAACTCCACATACTTACCGACAAGGGAAATCTTGACTTGTTTTTTCAGGTTCATGACCTTGTCCACCATGGCTGACCATTCTGTCATATCTGCTACTGGTGCGTCTAATTTCAAATGGTCACAGACAATCTGGTCCATACCTTGTGCCTGCAAATTCAACGGAATTTGGTAAAGATGTTCAACGTCTAAAGACTCGATAACGGCTTCTGGTGCCACATCACAGAACTGGGCTAGTTTGTTTTTAATTCCTTGACCAGCTGGCTCTTCTGTACGAATAACCAACATATTTGGTTGGATTCCCAATCCACGCAATTCTTTTACAGAGTGTTGAGTTGGTTTGGTCTTCATTTCACCAGCAGCCTTGAGGTATGGAAGCAAGGTTGTATGGATGTACATAACATTATCCGCACCTACATCTGCCTTCATCTGACGAAGGGCCTCTAAGAATGGCAAGGACTCAATATCCCCAACTGTTCCACCAACTTCTGTGATAATGACATCAGAGTCTGTCGTTACAGCGGCACGCTTGATTTTCTCTTTCAAAGCATCTGTGATATGAGGAATAACCTGAACAGTTGCCCCAAGGTATTCTCCACGGCGTTCCTTACGAAGAACTTCACTGTAGATTTTACCAGTTGTCACGTTGGAATATTTGTTAAGATTGATATCGATAAAACGTTCATAGTGACCCAAGTCCAAATCTGTCTCAGCTCCATCATCTGTCACAAAGACTTCTCCGTGCTGGTAAGGACTCATGGTTCCCGGATCGATATTGATATAAGGGTCAAATTTTTGAATCGTTACTTTGAGACCACGATTTTTCAAGAGACGGCCTAGACTTGCTGCCACAATCCCTTTCCCAATAGACGATACGACACCACCAGTTACAAAAATATATTTCGTAGACATAGATTCCTCTTTCTAAAATGCTCAAAGCCTTGTTAACTAGGAGGGGACATAGAAAACAAGACCCTACTAATAAGAATAATCTGGGACGACTGAACCAGATTCACAACTAAAATACAAGAAGATAACTTCTTTAAAAAAACAAAAATAGCTCCCTAAGAACTAGGGAGCCCCGACCTCTAAAAGAGGTGCCCGAACAATATAATACCTAAAAATAGGATAATTGTCAATAGCTAACTTTTATTCCTCGATGTTTTCAGAATCATCGTCTGAAAACTCGTCATCTTCTTCATTGAGATCCACGTCTTCACCCAAGTCATCAGGAGCAATTTCGTTGATTTCTGCATCGTAAGCTTCCACTTCATTTTTCTCATCATCTGGATTTTCATCATCGTATGAAAGAGCTGGATCTGCTTCGTATGCATCTTCGTCTTCTGGATCATCTGCATTGTAGTCAATAGCATCTGAATCACCATCCATGAAGGCATTGACACGTTTTTTCTTAGCTTTTGGTGCTACTTCATCGTCGTCATTTTCTTCAAGAGCGATGATTTCTTCATCGATTTCGTCCACACCATACCATGAACGAAGACCCCATTTGTTGTCTCCAAGTGAGATGAAGCTACCGTCAAAGTTCAACTCTGTGTAGAACAAAGGCAAGGCTTCACGGATATCGCTGTTTGATGTTCCAAGGTAGTTTTGAATTTCGTTTACAAGATCGCTAAAATGCATCTCATGATCGCGACCACGAAGTTCCAAGATAGCACGCGCTACCTCAATCATAGATAGTTCACTTTTTTCTTGCCCAGCAAATACTTCTAATTCCAAAGCGTTTCTCCTCATTTATACTACTATCGCCAGAGTAAACAGACTCTGACCTCATTTTATCATTTACTCTTTATTTTACGATAATTTTGCAGAATAGTCAAAGGTTAAGGGGGAACTAATACAAATCTTCTAAGCTTCTGTATTCAATAATTTCATTTTTTATAATATTCTTTTTAAACTCAAAATGTTTTAAAGGATTATCGATTAACACTAACTTTGGAATATCATCTAGATTGGTGACTAGAGATAAAATAAAATCTGATTGAAACTCTTTGGCTTTTTCAAATTCTTTTGCAGTTAAACGCACACGCCCCTTAGTTTTTCGGATACCTTTTACTTCAGCAAGGTAGGAATGCTCTTGGACATCTACCTGAAAGTCATATCCATCACCATAAAGACGGGCATCGGTTAACTGTCCACCTTGGAATTTTTCTTCTTTATCAAAATGAAGGATAAAATAATTTTCTGCCTCCATCCCAGTTTCCTGTAGACGTTTGAATTTAGTTCGAATGATTGGCTTTTCAATGGTAGTAATGCCTGTTTCCTTTCCTTCACTGGAAAGTAACATTTTTACTATTTCAGCATAACTCTGAACATCTTCATTTCCAAACATCATATCAATTAAATCTTTACGAAAACGGTAAACTTCAGCTTTCTGCCACCAACCTTTTCGATCATTGTCAAAATAAGGATCAAATAAATCCATTCTATTCTTTACAACTCCAGTTGTTTCAGCAATTCCCAAAGAAACCACATAGCGATAAAACTCCGACTTACTAGAACATTGAAATTCTTTTATAAAAAGCTTGTCAAACTTAGCAAGACCATAGCCAATTAAATTTAACAATTCATAATGAGGGTGTTTAGACATCACTTTCTCCATCAATAAATATTGGTTTCATTATACCAAAAAACACGGCTCATCACCGTGTTTCTATGTTTATTTCACGAGTTTCTTCATCTCATCAATACGTGCTACGGTCGCATCGTATTTCGCTTGGTAATCGGCTTGTTTGTCGCGTTCTTTTTGGACGACTTCTGGTTTGGCATTGGCTACGAAGCGTTCGTTAGAGAGCTTCTTGCCGACCATGTCCAGTTCTTTTTGCCATTTAGCTAGTTCCTTGTCGAGACGAGCGAGTTCTTCTTCGACATTGAGGAGGTCTGCGAGTGGCAGGTAGATTTCTGCTCCTGTGATGACGCTTGACATTGCGAGTTCAGGTGCAGGGATGGTTGATGCGATTTCCAAGTGTTCAGGATTTGTGAAGCGTTTGATGTAGTTGACATTGCTGTTAAAGAAGGCTTCCAAGTCGCTATCACTGGTCTTAACAAGGATGGTGATAGGCTTGCTTGGAGCTACGTTTACTTCCGCACGCGCATTACGAACAGCACGAATCAAGTCTTTGAGACTTTCCACACCAGTGTGGGCCACAATGTCTTCAAAGACTGGGTTGACAGTTGGGTATTCTGCTGTAACGATAGAACCTTCTGAGATTTGTCCAAAAATTTCCTCTGTCACGAATGGCATGATTGGGTGGAGGAGACGAAGGATCTTGTCCAGAGTGTAAAGGAGAACAGAACGTGTGATGACTTTCTCTTCTTCGTTATCGCTATAAAGGACTTCCTTAGTCAACTCAACGTACCAGTCCGCAAACTCGTCCCAGATGAAGTTGTAGAGGATGTGTCCAGCCACACCAAATTCAAACTTGTCAAAGTTAGCAGTAGCTTTTCCGATTGTTTCATTGAGGTTGTGGAGAATCCAACGGTCTGTGACATTTCCAGCTTCCTTGTTGACAACTTTTTCCACATTGGCAGTTGCTTGCTCAAGGGTCAAGCCTTCATTGTTCATGAGGATGTAGCGAGAGATGTTCCAGATCTTGTTAATGAAGTTCCATGAAGCATCCATTTTCTCGTAAGAGAAGCGCACATCTTGTCCTGGTGCAGAACCGTTTGAAAGGAACCAACGAAGGCTATCTGTTCCGTACTTATCAATAACATCCATTGGATCAATCCCGTTACCGAGAGATTTCGACATCTTGCGTCCTTGCTCATCACGAATGAGACCATGAATCAAGGCATTTTTGAATGGCGACTTGCCAGTAAATTCCAAACCTTGGAAAATCATCCGAGACACCCAGAACGGAATAATATCATAACCAGTCACCAAAGTTGATGTTGGATAATAACGTTTAAAGTCTTCTGAGTCGACATCAGGCCAGCCCATGGTTGAGAATGGCCAGAGGGCAGAACTGAACCAAGTATCCAAGACGTCTTCGTCCTGAGTCCATCCGTCACCTTCTGGAGCTTCTTCGCCGACATATATTTCACCCTCAGCATTGTACCAAGCAGGGATTTGGTGCCCCCACCAGAGCTGACGAGAGATAACCCAGTCGTGGACATTTTCCATCCATTGGAGGAAGGTATCATTGAAACGAGGTGGGTAGAATTCGACCTTGTCCTCTGTGTCTTGGTTGGCAATAGCATTCTTGGCCAATTGGTCCATCTTGACGAACCATTGCGTAGACAAGCGTGGCTCAACCACAACACCAGTACGCTCTGAGTGACCAACACTGTGGACACGTTTTTCGATTTTAACGAGGGCACCGATTTCTTCCAGCTTAGCAACGACTGCCTTACGAGCTTCAAAACGGTCCATACCTGCAAATTCGAAGGCTAAGTCATTCATAGTACCGTCGTCGTTCATGACGTTGACTTGCGGCAAGTTGTGGCGTTGACCAACCAAGAAGTCGTTTGGATCGTGGGCAGGTGTGATTTTCACGACACCCGTACCAAACTCAGGATCTGCATGCTCGTCCCCAACGATTGGAATCAATTTATTAGCGATTGGAAGGATGACATTTTTACCAATCAAGTCCTTGTAGCGTGGGTCTTCTGGATTGACCGCAACGGCAACATCCCCAAACATGGTCTCAGGACGAGTTGTCGCTACTTCAAGGGCGCGTGAACCGTCTTCCAGCATATAGTTCATGTGGTAGAAGGCACCTTCGACATCCTTGTGGATAACCTCGATATCAGAAAGGGCTGTGCGAGCTGCTGGGTCCCAGTTGATAATAAATTCACCACGGTAGATCCAACCTTTCTTGTATAGGTCCACAAAAACCTTGCGAACCGCTTTTGACAAACCTTCGTCAAGAGTGAAACGCTCACGAGAGTAGTCTACTGAGAGCCCCATCTTGCCCCATTGTTCCTTGATAGTAGTGGCATATTCGTCTTTCCATTCCCAGACTTTCGTCAAGAAAGATTCACGACCCAGGTCATAACGCGTAATACCCTCACCACGTAAGCGCTCCTCAACCTTAGCTTGAGTGGCAATACCAGCGTGGTCCATTCCTGGAAGCCAAAGCGTATCAAAGCCTTGCATGCGTTTTTGACGGATGATAATATCTTGCAAAGTCGTATCCCATGCATGACCAAGGTGAAGTTTCCCAGTCACGTTTGGTGGTGGAATGACGATCGAATAAGGCTTAGCCTTTTGATCGCCTGAAGGCTTGAAAACATCAGCATCAAGCCATTTTTGGTAACGACCAGCCTCAACGTCGGCTGGATTATATTTAGGTGAAAGTTCTTTAGACATGTGTTTGTCCTTTCTCTATTTTGTTCATTTTATTTTGAATCTGCTTAGCAACCTCTTCTGCAGACAGATTCGTATTATTTATTTTAAGGTAGTGGTGCAACTCATTTGGTTGATGTTGGGAATTTAATTGAAGTGTTTCAGCAGTCTCTAAAATTTCTCTTTCAGATATCTCAATATGCCGTTTCAAGGGCTTGTGCGTCAACCGGTTCTCCGTTCGATTTCGACGTAAACGCTCTTCAAGACTTGTTTCCAACTCAACAAACAGAATCTCTTGATGAAAGTTATCCAATAAATTCTGAATTTGCTTTAAATACATCAGCTGGTACTGATTTGAAAAATCAATTACGTCAGTTAAAATTACTGATCGCTGATTTCTTGCACTTGCTCCAAGGAAAGAAAAGGTAATTCCACGAACAAATTCCCACATTTCCTCTGTAAAGTCCTGATAGATTTCTAGTGCAAAATCGATGGCTTGATGGTTATAAAAGAGGGTAGCATCTGTCAGTCGAGATAACTCTTGACCAATCGTCATTTTCCCAGAAGCCGGAGCCCCAATGATGAAAAGATGCATCAAATCACCTCCCACTCACTTCTCAGCAAACCATATATCAGACTGTCACAGCGGTTCCCTTGAACATCTTTACGGTCTCGGATACGAGCTTCGAGGGTAAATCCAAGTTTTTCTGCAACTCGTTGACTTTGGACATTATAACCAAAACAAGTCAGTTCAATCTTGTGAAGATCCAAATCTTTAAAGGCTAAGTCAATCAAGGCAAACGCTGCTTCTGGTACATAGCCTCGACCCCAATAGTTTGGATGCAAGGTATAGCCAAGCTCTAGCACATCATCCGCATGGCGATGGTTGAAATCAACAGAACCAATGACTTTATCAGTTCCTTTGACGACAATTCCATAGCCAGCTGGGAGATTTTCCTTTTGATTGCGCTCAGGAAGGATATGCTCTAGATAATAAATCTCATCTTCCAAGGTTTTGACTGGAGGAAAGCCTGCTGGATAGGCGACCTCTGGGAGACTAGCGTAGGCATAGATATCCTCGGCATCAGCGACTGTGCGGACTCGTAACACGAGATATTCTGTTTCCAAGCGTTCTGGCAGTTCAGCTCTTGTCATCTTTCTTCCTCGCTTTCTTTATGAAGCTCCCCATAGGATCAACACGGTTATCTAAATAGCGATAAACGCGCTGGTGACCGTCCCCCATAAAGTAAGTCGGTGAAAAACGATCATTTTTAAAATGTCCCTTATCATCCAAGAGTTCAGGATTAGCCAGTCGCTCGATAATCTTGGCAAAGATGTGACAAATACCGTCTTCCTCAATAATTCTATCAACTTGACATTCCAATACGACTGGACAGGCCTCTAAAATCGGTGCCTGAGTCCGTTCAGAAATCTCGTAGTCTAGCCCCAGGTGTTTCAATTTCTCTCGATGACTGATAAAACCAGCCTGCTCCATCTCGAGCATGAGATTTTCATCAGGAATATTCACAGTAAACTTCTGGTAATGCTTAATCTGCTCAGTCGCATTTTCTTCAGCACCAACACCAATGACTAGCCAATCTCCCAAGCTATAAGAGGAGCTACAGGTCGTAATATTGTGTCCAAAATTCTGATCCTGATACCCCAAAATGAAGATAGGAAAACCATAATAGAGTTTACTTGTTTTAAAAGATTGCTTCATAACAACCCCCTTTGACTAAGACGCAAAAGAAAAGCCCTGCCATCTACATGACAGGGACGAATGTATTTATCCGCGGTACCACCCAAATTCGGGCAGCGCCCGCAACTTTAATCTTCCTGTTTCTCCTTTATGACGTCGTTAGCTCGCTTTGGCGTACTTGAGTACAGCCTGCAACTCATTGCCTAGTCCTAGACGGAAACAAAAAGACACTTTTATTTCATTTTTTCATCCATTAGCAACCAGTTTTGACACATTTGTGGACTTCTCAGCGCCGCCACTTTCTGTAAAATGTGGGATTCAAAACACCTCTAATGGCTCTATTGTAGCAAGATTTTGACGGAAATGCAAGGCACAAGAAAGATTACTTGAACTTGATACCATTTTCTTTCAATTTCTTGATGGTAGCTGGGCCGATTCCTTTCAAGGCAAGGAGTTCTTTTTCAGTCCAGTTTTTAAAATCTGACGCAGACTTGATGCCTTCATCATAGAAAGTTTTGGCACGATCAAGTGGAAGTCCACCCAAGTTTGCTGCAAAATCTTCTACAGAATTGGCTACTTTTTGAGCTTGTTCTTTAGTAGCTTCTACTGCTTGTTCAACTTTTTTAGAAACAGCCTTACCAGCTTGGCTTGCTGACTGCTCTGCACGTTTTACGACTTTTTTTGTCTCTTCTACAACCTTAGTCACAGTACTTGAAAAGGCACCTGCACGACGGAGGCTATTTCGTAATTGTTTTTTACGATTGAGTTTCTTTGACATGATAAAATCCTTTCAATAAAAAACCCCTGCTCTGACAAGGATTTAATATAAATATTCTATCAAGATTTTAGTAAAAAATCAAGAATCTTTCTCGTTTAATAATTTCGCTCACCGAATAAGCCATCTGGCAAATCATGGAATCCCTTGCCTGCTTTAAAGTTTTCAAACTTACCAAGCAAGAACTGATAAGCATCCAAGCGACTTTCGTAACGAATCATAGCATCTTTGGCACGCTCGTCTTGGTCTTCTTCGTAGACTTTTTGGCTTTCCTTGTGCGCCATGTCGTTAATCATGATTTGGGTATTGACCCAAGCTTCAAATTCCTTCATAAATTCTTGTTCGTAACTCATTTTTTCTCCTTATTCTAATCCACGGAAATAGTCCGTATCAATCTCTCGGTAGGGCTGAATATCCTGAACATACTCCAACACACCTTGGAATTCTCCCTCTTCATCATGGACTGCGGCATAGGTGATGTGGACAAACTTGCCTCGTGACTCAGACTTGAACCACATTTCATACTTGTCCTTGACTCCCTCACGAAGACCCTTCATGATAGTCTTTACCTTATCCAAGTACTTAGGTGGATGACAGAGTTCGACATTCCGTCCGACTTGGGACGGTGTTCGTTTGAAAATCATCTCGTCAGCCGGCGCATTGTCATTGTAATACTGGAAAATATCGTCTTTATTGACAAAGGTAATCTCCATAGGGAGGTGATTTAGGATGAGATTAGCCTGCTCGACTGAAAGATAGCCATTCCCAAAAGCCTGTTGACTATGGCGGTCCAGCACTGCTTCCTTTTCCTTAGGGGTAAAGGTAATGGTAAACTGCCCTTCTGGCGTATCGATAACTTGCTTAACTTGACCCTCTGCCTTATCTAGCTGTACAGGCTCCTCTTCACTCTTTTCCTCAACAAAACTCTGGCGTTCTGGCACCCATTTCTCAGACGGACGGATGATGGCATAGCCGTAGGCATCACTCTCCTCCGCAATCTGAAGCCAGTCATCCTGAGTAAAGGATTCAAGGAGAATCATGAGAAGGATGGACTCTTCCTTGAAAATCATACTTTCAAACTCTGTCGCAAAAGCTTCAAAAGCTTCTTTTACAGTACTAATCGGCACTTCTGGTAGTGACTTGGCTGTCATTAGAGCTGTTTGAAAGAGTTCCCTGATCAGATCATCCACTCCCCACATCACTTTTGGGGGTGAATCGTGTCCATAGCGCTCCATGATAGGAAAGAAGAGTTCTTCTTTACGTTGGTAATGGATGTCAAATTGCCCCACAAGTCCCATCTGACGCACCAAACCCTTACGCATCTCCGCAAGCATTTCTTCATCTTCCATAGACTCATAGGTATCTAACAATCTACGAATACGAATCAAAGCTGCACGGAGAGCCAGATTTTCTTCTTTGAAAATCCGAACTGGGTGACCTGGATGCTCGGTATCCTCTACTTCGACACCTTTAATAGCATTTTTAAAAAGATTGGCATGGACATCACAGAGTTCCATGACATCTTCAAAGGTAACACCTGAGTCTGAGTTCATCAGCTCGTGCTCCATAAGGGAAATCTCGATGGCTGAAACACCTGTAAAGGTCGCATCAAAGCGCTCCTGAACCGACTCAGGAGAGGCGCCATTATGCAATTCTAACAAAATATCCCGTAGGACATGAATCCTTTCATCTGCCATTAGTCTAATCCAACCACTTCGTAGCCATTCGCTTCCAGTGTGCGGACAATCTTGTCCATAGGGGTTCCTTCCAGCTTAGAACCCTGTTTAAGTGATACTTTACGACCAACTGTATTGCGCATTAAGGGATTGGCAAGAGGTTTAAAACCAAGCTCGACTAGAATTTCCAAGACTTCTGGATGCTTATCCACCACTTCTGCAACAGGAATTGACACATCGATGATATTGTCCATGACGACCTCCATTGTATGTTCTAAAATGATTTTACTGCTTTTATTATACCACAAGGAAAGAGATTAAAAAACTAGCAGTGAAGTTCCTGCTAGTTCTCTGCGACTTGGATTACCATCTAGATAAGTTTAAAGAGCCAATCCAATATCTTAAATAATATCTTGTAAAACAGCAATTGGACTGCAAAAGAGATGATCATCCAAAAGAATTTCAAAATCCCAATAATCGGTTTGATAAAAATAATGGCAAGAAGACCCCCAAAAAAAATTTCATTCTCTCTCCTCTGGCTTGATGAGCCACCGAGCCATATCCATTAACTTGTCTGCAATAAAAAGTTTCCCCAGACCGACAATAACATTGTCATCTTTCTTTATCGTTTTCATTACTTTTACACCTTGCATGGTCAAAAAGTAATTCCCATAAATTTTAGCAAAAGCTTTGATAGGTCCCATATTATCTTTCCTCGTTTAACTACACTTTAAAATATTGACGATACCAGTCTTGCTGGCCATTTCTGTGAAATTTACTCTTTCTAATTCCTATACTATCATACAAGCTAAATTTTATAAAGCTTTTTAATAATGTTTAATTCTAGAAAGATTCCCTAGCATGCTTTGTAGTCATTTCCCCACCAAAAAAGAGGGTTGCCCCTCTTCTTAGTTCTTATCCAGATTGCGTAGCATTTCGTCAATCTTGTTTCCATATTCGATGGATTCGTCTTTGACGAAAGTCAAATCTGGGATTTTGTACAATTTCAAATTGCGACCAAGTTCACGTTTGATAGTACCAGTTGCTTTTTCAAGCCCGATTTGGGCTTTTTGATTATCTGAAGCAAGGTTACTCAAAATGGTGTAGTAAACCTTGGCAACAGACAAGTCACCCAGCATCTGAACATCTGTGATGGTCACGCCTTGGACACGCGGATCACGGACTTTCTTTTGCAAAATCTCATTGACTTCACGCTTGATTTCCATGCCCACACGATCCGTACGGAAATGATTTGCCATGATATTCCTTTCTCTACTTTGAACCAAAAGCTAGGCCAGCAGACCTAGCTATTTCTATTAGATAGAGGAACTAGAGCCATTTGAATCTAGGAAACAAGCCTTAGATAGAACTGAAGTTCATCAAGGCGCTGTTGACGACGAGTCAAATGAGCTATAGTTTCTCTATTATCTCTTGATTTCTTCCATGACATAGGCCTCAATCACATCATCCATCTTGATATCATTGTAGCCATCTATCATCAAACCACCTTCACGACCGTTTGTAACTTCTTTCACGTCGTCTTTGTAGTGTTTCAAGCTTGCGAGTTCGCCATCATAGATAACGACACCGTCACGGATAACACGGACTTTAGAGTCACGGGTAACCTTACCGTTAATAACCATGAATCCACCGATAGTTCCCACTTTAGATACCTTGAAGGTTTCACGGATAACTGCTTCACCGATAACTTTTTCTTCGAATTCTGGATCAAGCATCCCTTTCATGGCTTCTTCCATCTCTTCGATAACCTTGTAGATAATGCTGTGAAGACGGATTTCCACATCGTCAGCTTCTGCTTGTTGACGAGCTTGTGGTGTAGGGCGTACGTTGAAACCAACGATGAAGGCATTTGAAGCTTCGGCAAGAGTCACGTCAGATTCATTGATGGCACCGACTGCCGAGTGGACGATAGTAACTTTGACACCTTCTACGTCGATCTTTTGAAGTGAGGCAGAAAGGGCTTCAACAGAACCTTGTACGTCGGCCTTAATGATAACGTTAACTGATTTGAGTTCACCAGCTTTAAGCGTATCAAAGAGGTTTTCAAGGCTGACACGTTGGGTAGCTTGACGTTGTTTCATAAGGGCACGTTTGGCACGCTCTTCACCTGCTGCACGCGCAGATTTTTCATCTTCGTAAACGGCAAAGTGGTCACCTGCCATTGGCGCTTCGTTCAAACCTGTGATAGAAACTGGAGTTGATGGTCCAGCAACCTTAACACGACGACCAAGGTCGTTGGTCATAGCACGGACACGACCGAAGGTATTTCCGACAACGATTGGATCTTGGACATTCAAGGTACCTTGTTGAACAAGAAGGGTTGCGACCGCACCTTTTCCTTTATCCAGGCGCGCTTCGATAACTGTACCGATCGCACGCACTGTTGGGTCTGCCTTGAGTTCTTGGATTTCAGCTACAAGAAGGACTGTTTCCAACAATTCTTCGATGTTTTGGTTAAATTTAGCTGAGATTTCAACAAATTCAGAATCTCCACCCCAAGCAGTTGACATAACTCCATGCTCTGCCAATTCACCGATAACGCGTTCTGGGTTAGCACCTGGTTTATCAATCTTGTTAATGGCTACGATGATTGGAACGTTGGCCGCTTTTGAGTGGTTAATGGCTTCGATAGTCTGAGGCATAACCCCGTCATCTGCCGCTACGACCAAGATAGTAATATCGGTAACAGAAGCACCACGCGCACGCATAGATGTAAAGGCCGCGTGTCCTGGTGTATCAAGGAAGGTAATCTTCTTGCCATTTTCCACGATTTGGTAGGCACCGATATGCTGAGTGATACCACCTGCTTCACCTGTCGCAACACGAGAGTTACGAAGGGTATCTAGGAGTGTTGTCTTACCATGGTCAACGTGTCCCATGATGGTTACAACTGGTGGACGCTCTACCAATTCATCTTCATTGAGATAGCCATCTTCGACAAAGAAACGCTCGATGTCGGCATTATCCACTTCAACCTTTTGTTTGGCTTCGATACCGTAATCCACCATGAGGAGTTCAATCGTTTCTCCATCCAAGGATTGGTTTTGTGTGGCCATGACACCCATCATGAAAAGTTTCTTAACAATTTCAGCTGGTTCACGTTTGATACGTTTTGCGATTTCCGCAACGGTCATACCATCTGTATATTCAAATTCTGTTGGCAATTCATGGAATTTACGCTCCGTAACAGGTTTTGGAGTCTGATTGCGGTTGTTCTTGTTATTGCCTTTTTTGTTCTTTTTGTTGTTATTCCAGTTACTATTCTTTTGATTTCTCACTTGATTTTGACTACTTCGATTCTTTTGTTGTTTTCTAGGACCATCTTCTTCGTGATCATAATCGTCACGATTTTTGTCTGGTCGAGCTTGTTTTTTACGACGTGTATCCACTGCAGGTTCTTTTTTCTCAGGGACGACTTCAACCACTGCTTGAACTTGCTGTGCTTGTTGCGCTTGTTCAGCTAACTTAGCCGCTTCTTCAAAGATTTCCTCTGGTTCCTTGCGTTTGTTAGCTTGAGCCAAGGCTTCTTTAGCAGCCTGATACTGCTTGAAGCGTTCCTCACTTGAACGTGCATACTCTGCATTTTGTTCTGCTTTTAGGGCTGCTGCACGGGCTTTAAAGTCAATACGTGGAGCCGCTTGATTTAAACGTTTGTCCTCTTGTTGACGGCGCTCATTTCCACGATTTTGCTGACCTTGCTGTTTCTTAGCTTGGTCATTAAAGCGACGATTATCGCGGTTGCCTTGACCTTGTTTTCCACCATTACGGTTATCATTCTTTTGATGATTTCCCTTTTGTTGGTCACGGTTATTGCCCTTATTTTGCTTGCGTCGCTCTGCCTGCTCTTTGGCACGGGCTTCACGCTCAGCCTTGAAATTACGGCTTTGCGGTTTAGCTGCTGCTTTTTCTGTTTTCTGAGCAACTGGCTCAGCTGGTTTTACCTCTTCCTTAGCTACAGCTGGTTTAGCTGGCTCTTTTTCGGCTTTCTTTTCTGCACTTGCTTTTGGTGCTGCAGGTTTTGCTTCTACTTTCGGAGCAGCTGCAGGCTTAAAGCTGGCAGCGATTTTTGCAGCGACAGCTTCTTCCACACTTGATGAGTGGCTTTTCACATCCAAGCCCAACTCTTTTGCACGCGCTACAACTTCTTTGCTTTCTTTTCCAAGTTCTTTTGCGATTTCGTACAATCTTTTCTTAGACAAATCATGTCCTCCTCTTCTATTCCATAAGAGACCTCATTTTCTTTGTAAATCCAGCATCTGTCACAGCCAAAACCTTTCTCGATTTTCCGACTGCTATGCTTAATTCCAGTGTTGAAAACACGGTTACAATTTCTACTTGATAATAATGACCTTTATCTTGAATCTTCTTGGTCAGATTGGGTCCAGCATCATGGGCTAGAAAGACCATCTTGGCCTTGCCGTCTTGAATGGCCTTGACCACCAATTCTTCACCCGATATAATCCGCCCTGCTCGCTGAGCAAGTCCCAAGAGATTGCTTATCTTTTGCTTATTCAAGTCCTAACTCTCTTCTTTTCACTTTGTGATCCACATAAGCGATCAACTCGTCATAAAAGCTTTCATCCACTTCCATGCTAAAGCTGCGGTTAAAGACCTTCTTCTTTTTCGCCTCTAGGGCTTCTGCATTGTCTAGCTTGATATAAGCGCCGCGGCCATTGGCCTTGCCTGTCGAATCGATAAAGACTTGTCCTTCCTTGTTCTTGACAATACGGAGCAAATCACGCTTATCAATCACTTCATTAGACACAACAGACTTACGCAAAGGGATTTTTCTAGTTTTCATCTTTCCCTCCTCTAGCAGCTTTTATTCTTCTACAGTATCATTTTCTGCTTCCAACTCTACTGAAGCAGCTTCTTCCATGGCTTCAAATTCACTAGCAGACTTGATATCGATACGGTAACCAGTCAAATGAGCTGCCAAGCGAACGTTTTGCCCACGACGACCGATTGCAAGAGAAAGCTTGTTATCAGGAACAACCACCAAGGCACGCTTACTGTCGTTTTCATCAAAGATAACTTGGTCAACTTCAGCAGGAGCGATGGCATTGTAGATAAATTCAGCTGGATCTGCTACCCACTCGATAACGTCGATATTTTCTTCGATTGGTACCATTCGGTCGCTCTTAGCATCGTAGCGAGCTGGGTGAAATTTGCTCGTAATCTTCTTAATATTAGCTCCACCACGTCCAACGATTGTACCGATAGCGTCCACGTTTGGATTATGGCTACGAACTGCAACCTTAGTACGATCACCAGCTTCACGGGCCACGCTCATGATTTCAACCGTTCCATCATAAACTTCTGGAATTTCTTGCTCCATCAAACGTTTGATCATTTCTGGATGGCTACGGCTAACAAAGACGTTTACACCACGAGGGTTGTCTTCAACCTTGTAAACATAGACTTCGATACGATCATGGGAAGCAAAAACTTCACCAGGAATTTGGTCTTGTTTTGACAATTGGGCTTCGATGCTGCCGAGGTTGACATAGATAAAGCGGTTGTCAAAGCGTTCTACAGTACCAGACATGATTTCTTGCTCATGTTCTTTGTAAGTATTGTAAGTGATGGCACGTGTTTGCTTGCGCATTTTTTCCATGATGGTTTGTTTGGCAGATTGGGCTGCTACACGACCAAACTCAGCAGGTGCTTCTTCAAACTTGATTTTGTCACCAAGTTCATAGGCTGAATTAATGGCAAGAGCATCTTTTAAGCTGATTTCCAAACGGCTATCAAATACTTCATCAACCACTTCACGGACAGTATAAACTGTAAAGTCACCTGTTTTTTCGTTGAAATCAATAGCTACACTGTCTGATTGACCATAGCGTCTGCGATAAGCGGAACGAAGCGACTCTACTACTGCGTCGATGATGTCTTCTTTTTTGATTCCCTTGTCTTCTTCCAAAATGCGGAAGGCCTCTAACATTTCTTTACTCATGTTTTCTTCACTTTTGAATCCTCAAAAGCTATCCTTTCTTTTTCTATAATTTAACTGCTAAACGTGCTTTTGATACTAAACTGTATGGAATTTGGACAGTTTTCTTACGCGTCTTGTCCATATATTCCATGGTCAACTCGTCCTCTTCGAAGGCCACCAAGGTTCCTTCAAAGACCTTTTGCTTATCGATGGCTTGGTAGAGCCCGACATGGATGTATTTCCCAACCGCTCCAGCAACTGCATCCTTGGTTTTCAAAGGACGTTCCAAACCTGGACTGGTGATTTCTAGGAAATATTGTTCTGGGAAGGGATCTGGCTTGATGGTGTCTAGGACAGGACTAATAATTTCTGTCAAGTCTGCCGTGTCGTTCAAGGTAATTCCTTCAGGTTTATCTACAAAAATACTGAGAATCATGTCACTGCCAATCTTTCCATACTCGATATCCACGAGTTCGAAAGGAGCTTGAATGACAGGTTCTACAACTTCTCTGACTAATTCTACGATTGTTGCGATTGCGTCCACCTCCTCATAAGCAAGAGGCGAAGATATTTCCCCGCCTCACTTTTCATATTCTTACTATTAGTATAGCACGTTTGCCAACTTATGTAAAGCAAAAGCACTTATACAGCCTGATTTCAGGCTATTTCTTAAAACTGAGCCTCAACTCGGTAGATAACTTGCCCCTTGTTGGAGAATTTTTGCTCGTATTCTGTCATGACATTGCCTTCAAAATCACTAGCATGTAAATCAAGCCAGACACCATTGAGTTTCATGCCATATTGAGAAAAACTCACTAGGCTGTACTCAAACAAGCCACGGTTATCCGTCTTGAAATGAATTTCTCCATTTTCAGGCAAGATGCGCTTGAAGGTATCCAAGAAGGTCTTGTAGGTCAACCGACGCTTTTCATGGCGTTTTTTCGGCCATGGATCTGAAAAGTTCAGATACAAGCGATCGATCTCACCGTCTTCAAAGTAGTCAGTCAAGTCAGAACCATCTACCCACAAGAGCTTAATGTTAGGCACTCCAACTTCAAGCACCTTGTCCAAAGCGTAGCTCAAAACAGACTTTTGAATATCAATCCCGATATAGTTGATGTCAGGGTTTTGCTTGGCCATACCTGAAACAAAGGCACCCTTTCCACTTCCAACTTCCACATGAATAGGATTGTCATTGCCAAACAAGTCCCGCCATTTGCCCTTGGCTTCCAAGGGATTGAGGACCACATACTGGGGATTTGCCTCTAGTAATTCTGTCGCCCCTTTACGATTTCTAACTCTCATCTTCTCTTTCCATACTTGTCTCGGAAGTGGCGCAAGCCATGAATCTCCCGATTGACATTTTCTAAATCTTGGTTCATATAATACTTGGAAATCTGGCTCAAGTAAGACAATTGACCGTACCAATACAATTTACTTAATACCGTTTGATTGTACTTGTAACCGTAGTAGGTCAACCATTCCTTCCACTGATGTTCTGGAATATAATGGCAGAGCATATGAGCCACGTCAAACATGCGGTCGGTCAAACGAACCGAATCCCAATCTACCAAATAAATCAAGCCACTGTCTGTCTCAATCCAATTACTATGTCGTACATCTCCATGGACAATGGTCGCATGGTCCTCTCTAAATCCTGGAATAGTCTGACGTAAATCAGCCATCACTTCACTGATAAAATGATTTTTACGCAAAGCATCTGGAGCCGTTTCTTGCCAAGACTGTAGTAAATCTACAGGTGTTTCCATGGCATAACCCAACCGACTCAACTGTGTCATCAAAGGACGTGAGCGATGTAGACGGGTTAAAATATTGACGATTTGCTTACGATTCATATCATAGGGGGTCAATATCTTGCCAGTCAACCATTCTTGAGCACACATATCACGCCCATCTGCCAAACGGCGACTCCATAATAATTGTGGAGCAATTTGTTCTCTAGCTAGACCAGGTAGGATTGGAGAGGTGTTCATTTTTACAAAGATGCGCTTCCCATCAGGATAGCTACCCATATAAGCCTTGCCACTTTTCCCAGGTATGGGAGTCAGTGTTAGCTCATTATCACCCAAATCCATTTCTTTCCTCCGTATAAAGTTTCCTTACTATTCTACTAGTTTTTGGGCTATTCGTCAACCGCTCCACACCTGATTCTCAAAGAAAAGCCTCTGGATTGACTTGGGTATCATTATAGAAAGAAAAGGCAAGCATAATCTGCTACTTACCTTTTCATGATTTTTATAAATAATATAAGAGTGGCCAAGCATTGTAAAACATATGAACTAAAGTAGAAACCCATAAGTTTTGGCTCTTTTTATAAGCAAAGCCCAGCAATAAGCCCCCAAGTAGATAAAAAATAAACGAAGAGACATTAGAAGGTCCATGCATGAAAGAAAAGAGAGAGGAAGTTAGCACAAGCCCTAACCAAGAATTGTCAAAAACGGCACCTTGAAGAAGTCCTCTGAAAATGAGCTCCTCCTGAATGGGGCCAAAAACTGAGGAAGTCAAAATCAAAGACAGAGAAATTCCTCTGCTGACTTCCGCCAAGTGTTGAACCCCTGAACCAGAAGAAACAGCGAAGAAATGAATATAAACCAGCGTCTCAAGTACACTTAGAAGAAAGATTGCAATGAAAAGCAAAAGTTGTTTCTTGCTTAACATCCCAAAAGAAATCATTTCAAACTTTCTAGCATAAGCAACACTCAGCGAGGTTACTAGAAGACTTACAATAATCAATTCAGATTCATTTTGAAAAAAATCCCCGTGGTTAATCGTATAAGGAACTGTAATGACGATTAGTAGTACTAAAAATCCAAAACACAAGGCATGAAATTTATCAAAAAACTCCATAAAACTTTCCTCCTCAACAAACAAACTTCCTACGCGTCATCCTTTAGCTCTAACCTTTCCAAAACAAACCATTTGAGTAACCAAAATCCGACCACATAACCACCCCCTAAAAAGATAGCCATTAAAGATAGCATGGGGTTTAGGAAATAAAAGGCCACAACAGATACAAAGGTTAGCACAAAAACATTAAAGGCAATGGTGTCAGAAGCCAAGACTAGAATATAGGGCGTCAACCAGTCTAAGGTTTTGGAATCTAGGAAAAATAAGTGTTTATACATGATGACCTCCTCTATGGCTGAAAAGCAAGCCTTTGGTTTTTTTACCCCAAGACCCTATGTAGAAAAGTGAGCAAAAATGGTAATGTTGCGAAAATATTATTGATCACATGCACCGCATAGGATGGATAAATACTCTTGGTATAGCGGGTCAAACCGGCAAAGATGATTCCAACTGTTGCAAAGACGAAGATATCTAACAAACTAGGCAGGCTTGAAAAATGAGGAAGAGCAAATAAAATTGACGGAAGAA
>NZ_CAMHZQ010000024.1 GCF_946190275.1 Streptococcus mitis
ATGGGACTTTTTTTCTACACAAAAATAGGCTCCATAAGATCCATAGGGGATTTACCCACTACAAATATTATAGAGCCCATTAACCTTGTAACCTAGTTGCAAGGTTTTTTTGACGCATTTTAGAAAAGTATAGTCTTATAAAGTACACTTTTAAATGCTCCGGAGGCATGGTATAATAGGGGAAAGTAATTAGAATAAGAGAGAAACCATGTCTAAAGAAATTGATATTGAATACTACCACCAGCTAGCCTTACAAAAGCAAAAGGAGCACCGTAAAATTTTAGCCAATTTAAAGAAAAAACCTCCTAAAAACCTAGACAAGATAGCCCAACAGATTCACCAAGAAGTTTTTGCGGAGATTGATTGTACTGCCTGTGCCAACTGTTGCAAGACTTTGGGACCTGACTTTAAAGAAGCGGATATTACACGAATCGCCAAGTATTTTAAGATGAAATTACCAGCTTTTGAAGCGGAGTTTCTGCAGGTAGATGAAGATGGTGATAAGGTTTTTAAATCCATGCCTTGTCCCTTTCTAGGAGGAGATAATCTCTGTTCCATCTATGATGTTCGTCCCAAGGCCTGCCGAGAGTTCCCCCATACAGATCGCAAAAAGATCCATCAAATCAACCATTTGACGATTAAGAATACCTTGACCTGTCCAGCAGCCTATCTCTTTGTTGAGAAATTAAAGGATAAGTTATAGAGATTTAAAGGATAAAAAATTTCTAATAATAACTAACAATATGAAGGGAGAACTCTGTGCCTAGACCGAAAACAAAAGAGGAGCTAATGCTGGCCTCTAAGGAAAACTATGAAAAGCTCAATCGTTTCATCTCCCAACTAAGTGAAAATAAGCTACAGAATCCATTTGATTTTTCAAGAGACCCAAAGAAAAAAGAAGCCCATTGGAAAAGGGATAAAAATCTACGGGATGTCTTGATCCATCTTTATGAATGGCAGCAGTTACTTTTGACTTGGGTTCATTCTAATCAAAAAGGTCACGAAAGAGATTTTCTCCCTGAACCTTATAATTGGAAAACTTATGGAGAAATGAATGTCGCTTTTTGGAAGAAGCACCAGAAAACCTCCTTAGAAGAAGCGACTAGACTCCTAGAACAATCACATAGAGAGGTTTTAGAGTTGATAGAAGTTTTTAGCAATGATGAACTCTTTACCAAAGGTGTCTATCAGTGGACGGGAGGGACAAGTCTAGGTTCCTACTTTGTCAGTAGCACGTCAAGCCACTATGATTGGGCTATGAAAAAACTCAAAGCTCATCGGAAGAATTGTCAGGGATAGATGGCCTATTTGAAATTGCAAGAATGAGTTCTTTTAAACGTAATACTCTTCGAAAATCAAATTCAAACTGCGTCAACGTCGCCTTGCCGTACTCAAGTACAGCCTGCGGCTAGTTTCCTAGTTTGCTTTTTGATTTTCATTGAGTATAAGATAAAAACAAAGGGCCATCAAGTGATGTAGCCCTTTTGAGTAATACAAGCAAATTACCATGCAAAAGCTGTCGTTGGAGCATTAAGTGCTTCTAACCATTGTTTATTTTTCGCAGGGCATAGAGTTACGGATATACCTGCCATATCCAGACTGGTCATAAATGTTCCTGATTTTATAAAGGGAATAGTGACTCCTTCAATTTCTAAGAGTTGAAGGAGATCATTGAGAAATATGCCCATTTCTAGGTTGCTAGTAGTACCTAGATTATTTACAAGCAATATAAATTGATCACCACGTTTCCAATGATAGTGCAATCTTAATTTGCTTATAATTTCATTCGCAAGGATTTCCGAAGATTGAAATGGGACGATACGATATCCTTCTTCGCCATGTATCCCTATGCCATAGGAAATATTTCCTTCGTCCAAGTTAAATAGTGGAAGGGTGGTTTGGGGTAGACTAGCGGATTTTGTTGCAAAGCCAATTGTTGCGATTTCGGGAGCAATCTCATGACCTAAATCGGTTAGTTGTTCTATGTCGGCACCATTTTGAGCTGCAAATCCTAGAATTTTATGAAGTAAAATTGTCCCTGCAAGCCCTCTTCCTCTAATTTGAAATCTATTGTGAGGTTCAATTGAAATATCGTCGTGTGCTAGACTATAGCCGACTTGAATTCCTTCTTGTCTAGCAGTATTAATGGCCGAGCTAAATTCTTTGATGTCTGCTTCGAAATTTTTTACAATGATGAAGACACCGTGACCATTGTTTAAAAAACGAATGGACTCTAAGATTTCAGTTCTTGTAGGAGGAGTAAATAATTGGCCATAGATAGCAGCGGTAAGCATCCCTTCTCCCACATATCCAATATGCGCAGGTTCGTGACCTGAACCTCCACCCGACAATATGGGAACCTGATGAGGATTGCGATTTTTTTGATAGACTAATGGTAAAGTAGGGTGTTTTTCTAATTCAGGATGACTGCTGACAGTTGCCGAAATGTAACTTGAAATAATTTTTTGTTTATGATTTGAAATAAATGTCATTGTGGTCTCTTTCCAATAATTGTCATGATTAGAAAGTCTGGTTGTGGAACTGGACTTTTTTTATTGACGTAAGCCTTCACGATTTCTGCTAGAGCATGTGAATGATAGTCTAACAAAAAACAAGTATAAGCAGATGAATCGATATCAATCTGACCGTATTCTCTTAAAATTTTTGATACAAGCAAGCGACAGTAGCTGATAAATTGGTCATAGAAGTTATTTTGTCCTTGAATATCAAAAAGTTGAATATAAAAGTCACGCTCTTGTTCGAAATAAAAAAATAATTCTTGTAATAGTTTTTGGCCTGAAATGAAGTCCAAGTTATTGGTGATATACTCGGTTAAGTCATTTTCAAATATCCAGTCGAGCAGTTCATATTTGTCAAGAAAGTGATTATAAAAGGTCTGTCTACGAATGCCAGCTGATTCCATGATATCTACAATAGAGATTTTGTCAAATTCTCTAGTAGCTAAGAGGTCTCTAAATGCCTTGGCAATCCGTTTTTTTGTAATGAGTGATGATGCCATAGGAAACCTTTCTTTTACTTCCTTCATTTTACCAAAAAAATGTTTGAAACGGGTTTAAAAGGGGACAAATAAAAGAATCTGTCCCTTATCAGCCAGCAATAAAAAATATATAATGAAAGCGAAAACAAAGGTAGATGCCGAAAGGAGTTTCTCATGAAAAAAATTATAAATGAACCGACACAAGTTGTTGATGAAATGTTGCAGGGGTTGTCATTCATGCATGATGACTTGGTAGAACGCTTAGATGGTTTTGATGTTATCGTTAGAAAGGCAGAAAAGACAGGAAAAGTTGGACTCATTTCAGGTGGAGGCTCAGGACATGAACCAAGTCATGCTGGATTTGTAGGAGATGGAATGTTGTCTGCTGCCATTTGTGGAGCAGTCTTTACCTCACCTACTCCAGACCAAATTTTAGAGGCCATTAAGGCAGCTGATGAAGGTGCTGGTGTCTTTATGGTCATCAAGAACTATTCTGGTGATATCATGAACTTTGAAATTGCACAAGAACTTGCTGAAATGGAAGGTATTGATGTAGCAAGTGTTGTGGTTGATGATGATATCGCTGTTGAAAATAGTCTCTATACCCAAGGTCGTCGAGGTGTCGCAGGTACTATATTAGTTCATAAAATTTTGGGAGATGCGGCTCGTTCTGGTAAATCCTTAGCTGAAATGAAGGATTTGGCAGATAAACTTGTGTTAGAAATTAAAACAATTGGGCTGGCCTTGTCTGGAGCAACTGTTCCTGAAGTTGGCAAACCAGGATTTGTTTTAGAAGACGATGAATTTGAATATGGTGTTGGTATTCACGGTGAGCCAGGATACAAAAAAGAGAAAATGCAGCCTTCCGCACAATTAGCATCAGAATTAGTTGAAAAATTATCTGAAGGTTTCCAACTTAAAGCTGGCGAACGCTATGGCCTTCTCATCAATGGTTTAGGAAGCACTCCACTTATGGAACAATATGTATTTGCAAATGATGTTGCTAAATTGCTCCATGAAAAAGGTGTTCGGTTGGCATTTAAGAAAATAGGGAACTATATGACTTCAATCGATATGGCTGGTTTGTCATTAACATTGATTCGATTGGCAGATGATGAGTGGTTGGATGCTCTAAATGCACCTGTTACTACCCAAGCTTGGTAAAACTTAAGGAGGAAATGTCGCATGAATGCTGAACAAGCTCTTGAATGGATGAAGCTTTTTAATGAAAAGATTCAGGAACAGAAAGATTACCTTAGTGAGCTGGACACTCCTATAGGAGATGGAGACCACGGTGGAAATATGGCGCGTGGCATGGCTGCAGTTATGGAAAACTTAGAAGGAAAGCAATTTGAGACAAGCAGTGATGTTTTTAAACTTGTCTCAATGCAACTATTGAGTAAGGTAGGCGGTGCTTCTGGTCCCTTGTATGGCTCTGCTTTTATGGGCATGGCCAAGGCTGATTCAAATTCGAAATTAGAAGAAATCTTACAAAGTGGTTTGGATATGATTGTCAAACGAGGGAAAGCAGAAGTTGGAGAAAAGACAATGGTTGATGTTTGGACTCCTGTTATTGCTGCCTTGTCTGATGGCCAGTTGACTCAAGAGGTTATTGATCAGGTAGTGAATGCTACCAAAGATTTACTTGCAACTAAAGGAAGAGCGTCTTATGTAGGAGAACGATCTCTCGGACATATTGACCCTGGATCATTTTCATCAGGATTACTCTTTACTGCTCTATTAGAAACTGGGGTGGTTTAATGGGAAGCATTGGTCTTGTTATCGTTTCACATTCCAAAAACATTGCACAAGGTGTTGTTGAACTGATTAGTGAAGTGGCTAAAGATGTTTCGATTACTTATGTAGGAGGAACCGAAGATGGAGGAATTGGAACAAGTTTTGATCAAGTAGATAGGGTTGTTTCCGAAAATCCAGCAGATACTTTATTAGCTTTTTTTGACCTAGGTTCTGCTAAAATGAACTTAGAAATGGTGGCCGATTTCAGTGATAAGAGTATCATCATCAACAGTGTTCCAATTGTAGAAGGCGCCTATACTGCAGCTGCTCTTCTTCAGGCTGGGGCAGAACTGTCGGTTATTCAAACACAGTTGGCGGAGCTTGAAATCAATAAGTAAGGAATTTTACTATAACTCTTTTTATAGATGGGCTATTGATTATCTCAACTATCAAATTTTAAGTAAATAATTTCAAAATCAGAAAGGGATTGCTTTATGCAGTTCCTTTTTAATGTAAAAGGAGTGGAATCATAGCGTTTCTAAATTGTTAATACTCTTCGAAAATCAAATTCAAACCACGTCAACGTCGCCTTGCCGTACTCAAGTACAGCCTGCGGCTAGTTTCCTAGTTTGCTCTTTGATTTTCATTGAGTATAATAATTCAAAACTGATTGTGATGGGACTATTCTAGCTTTAGAATTGCTCAAAAATTAACATTTAAGGCTATCAATAGCTTAGAATAGCGCGAAAACATTTAATTTATAGGAATTCTAAACCTAGAATTGCATAGATATTTATGAAGCCAGGGTATTCGATAGTTAGGATTGTTCTATTCTGAAAGATTTGAGCTGTCAATTGTATAGGATGGTGTTTTGCCAATGAATTTTGTTGAAAGATTCATTGTTTTATGATAGTCTAAAGTAAAAGAAAGCCTTATCATTAGATTGATACCTTTTATCTGAGTTTAGAAGAGGGATGAAAAGATATTTTACGTCTCCAAATAACAATTATATTTTCACTTGCAAAAAATGTATTTGAACTCTATCTAATGTAGAAGAAGGAAATATCATGAAACGTTTATGACTTGTTGGAAAGAGAATGTGAACTAAAAATAGATTTAGGAGTAGGTAGATGAGTAATCTAGAATCAATGCGTAAAGCGCATATCATCGTGTGGGGTGCCTATCTATTTTTATCATTAAGGGTGCCGTTAATTAGCAGTACTGAGTATTTCTTGCTTATTTTTTTAGCATTCCTCTATTCGATAGTGTCGCTACCTATATACTCTGTGAAGAATAAAATAGTATCTATTTGTCTGGCTATAAACTCAATTTTGTTAATGAGTTTCCCGATTTTAATAAATAAATATTTCCCAGGAAAGGTTTCTACTTATATCGTATTAATTAGTATTTTTATCCTGGAGTTCTTAATCTTTAATATAATTGGTAAAAATTTTGATACTAGATTAGCTAGCGAATATAAGAAAATTAGTCAGTTTAAAAGTAAGATGTCTCAATCTCCTTGGATAAAATATTTAGAGATTTCTAGTTTTATATTAACTATATTTCCATTTATTCTTCATGGTACAGTTGATAATCGTGTATTGACTCTTATCTTTTTGATAAAAATTTGTGTAGATACTACGATAAAGATTCTATTAAACATAATCTTTAAGACAAGTGAGATGATGAAAAGGAGGATATTTTCTCTTTTTGTACTAGATTTGATTGTCTATTTATTTTTAGGCTATGTTTTAGCAATGCAAAAAGATGGATACCTATTTTCAATTCTACTAATTTTTTCTAATTTTTCACTTCCCTTTATCAGAGAAAAAGAGTATGAGTTATTTAAAAATAAAAAATGAGATAAATATGGTTAAATCTTATTTCTCTTTAAAATCAAATAGTGAAAGGATATCTTATCTAGATAACAAAGTGCTTTAAACGCAGTCGACGATTACTGATTAGAGAATTATCCTAACCATGCAACGTTAAAGAGGAGAAATCTTATGAAACTCGTATCACCAAATAATGATGCTGCTATTGAGTAAGAAGTGATGAGGTGTCTTGATAGGGGATTATCTCTACATTAAGACGGGGGAATGTTACAGTAAACGTGGCCACTACTTATTTTATGGGGAATTAAATATGTTTAAACTAAGTGATAAAGTCAGAGTGGTCTTTGCTCTTTTAGGAGCAAGTTCCATATTAGTCAGCATGTATCTTATTCCTCTTATTAAAACTGAGAATAAATTTTGGGAAATACTTTTATTTATATTAGGTGTATTGATAATTGCAATTGCGTTACTAAGTCATAAAAAAATTAAATTTTGGAAATAGCGTTAGTGAGAAGGAAAGGATAATAGTATTATGATGGTTGTCTTAATTTCAGTGCTTGTGGCATTTCTGTATTATGTAAGTACAGAATATTTTAAGAATAGTTATATTGACTGTATACTATTTCTATCATTGCTGATTTCTCATTTGATATGGGATTACTATTTTTTGCCCATTGAAGTTTTAGTGGCATTAAGTGGAGTAAATTTGCTGTCAAGATTATTCAAAAAAATGAGAAGTCAATAGAGTTGTTAGTGGCTTGTTAGTGGATTATAAAGATGAAAGGTAAAATGGGGATATTTAAAATGAAACATTTTTTTGCAGGAATTGGTGAGATAAAATTAGCTTTCTACATCTTATATGTTTTGCTAGGTCTAGCACCTTTATTTCACACTTACATAATAAATGCTGATACAGGTGTGGGAAATCCAACTTTAACTGTTATAGGGGGAGTCTCCGTATTTATTTTGACTATTGCTCGAATTTATAGAAAATTTTTTTATAATTCACTAGAATAGTATGTGTTAGTTAATCAATTGGAACGATTATTTTTGTTATACTTTACCACTTTTAAGTTTTTTCATTAAACAACCGAATGAAGTGAAAGTTGTTTATCCTAGAAAGGAAAACTCTCAAATTGTATTATAAATTTCTACTTTTCGACCTTGACCACACTCTTCTTGATTTTGATGCTGCTGAGGATGTGGCTTTGACACAACTCCTAAAAGAAGAAGGAGTTGCAGATATTCAGTCTTATAAAGATTATTATGTTCCTATGAACAAGGCTCTCTGGAAGGACTTGGAGCAAAAGAAAATTAGTAAACAAGAACTGGTTAACACGCGCTTTTCTCGTTTATTTGCTCATTTTGGACAGGAAAAAGACGGTAGCTTTCTAGCCCAGCGTTACCAGTTTTACTTAGCCCAGCAGGGACAAACACTTTCAGGTGCGCATGAGCTTTTGGACAGCCTCATCGAGCGAGATTATGAGCTGTATGCTGCGACAAATGGAATAACTGCCATTCAGACAGGGCGTTTGGCTCAATCTGGTCTAGCACCTTATTTCAATCAAGTCTTTATCTCTGAACAATTGCAAACACAAAAGCCAGATGCTCTCTTTTATGAAAAGATTGGCCAACAGATTGCAGGTTTTAGTAAAGAAAATACGCTGATGATTGGAGATTCTCTAACCGCCGACATCCAAGGTGGTAATAATGCTGGGATTGACACTATCTGGTACAACCCTCATCACCTCGAAAATCCCACACAAGCCCAGCCAACCTACGAAGTCCATTCCTTCCAAGACTTGCTGGATTGTTTAGATAAACTGTAAAAAGTGGTTTAGACAGCCACTTTTTGCTATAATAGAGGCAGTAAAAACGAAGGAATAGTTAACGATGTCAAGGCTAGAACTTTCTCTTTATGAACCATTGTATACACTAAAGGAAGTTGATCAAAATATCTGGATAGTGGATGGTGATTTGATTCAAATGGATATGAAGATCTTCAAACTTCCTTTTCAGACACGTATGACGGTGATTAAGTTAAATGATGGCAAACTTTGGATTCATTCTCCTATTGCGCCAAACGAGAAACTCTTTACTGAACTGGACGCTCTGGGCAGAGTAGCTTACCTGATTTCACCAAATAAGATTCACTACGCCTATATTGCAGATTGGAGAAAAAGATATCCTCATGCGCAAGCATGGTCTAGTCCAGGAGTTGAAGAGAGAGCGAAAAGTCAGAATGTCAAGGTGGAATTTGATGCTGGCTTAACAGATAAGGCTCCTGACCTATGGTCTGATGAGATTGATCAGCTTATTTTTAAGGGAAGTTCTGTCATCGAAGAGGTCGTGTTTTTTCATAAATCAACTAAAACACTCATTGTAACAGACCTTATAGAGAATTTTGAACCTGAAAAGATAGCTAGTCCAATCCGCAGAAAATTCTATCGTTTAGCTCGTGTAACAGCCCCTGATGGTCAAACTCCTATTGATTATCGTATGACTTTTTTAGGAAGACAAAGGGAAGCAAAGGTTTCCTTTTCCCGTATGTCAAACTGGAAACCGGATAAGATTATACTTGCACATGGTTTATGCTTTTTTAAAAATGGTGCGGATGAATTAAGACGTGCTTTTAGATGGATAAGATAAAGGAGGGAAAGATGGAACACTCGTCTTGGCATGCTTTGATTAAGGAGCAATTACCTGAAGGTTATTTCGGGAAAATCAATCAGTTTATGAACCAGGTCTATGCACAAGGAACTGTTTATCCACCCAAGGAAAAGGTTTTTCAGGCTCTCTTGACTACACCGCTTGAAGAAGTTAAGGTGGTGATTTTAGGGCAAGACCCCTATCACGGGCCAGGTCAAGCGCAGGGCTTGAGTTTTTCTGTTCCTGACTCTATCCCAGCTCCGCCATCCTTGCAAAATATCTTGAAAGAATTGTCAGATGATATCGGAGTTAAGAAATCCCATGATTTGACGGCTTGGGCTGAGCAAGGAGTCTTGCTTCTCAATGCATGTCTGACTGTTCCTGCTGGTCAGGCCAATGGTCATGCTGGGCAGATATGGGAGCCATTTACAGATGCTGTGATTCAGGTGGTCAATCAACTAGATAGACCAGTGGTCTTTGTACTCTGGGGAGCCTATGCACGCAAGAAGAAGACCTTGGTTACCAATCCTCATCATTTGATTATCGAATCAGCCCATCCCAGTCCTTTATCGGTTTACAGAGGATTTTGGGGTTCCAAGCCTTTTTCCAAGGCCAATGGATTTTTAGAAGAGACAGGACAAGAGCCAATCGATTGGCTTAGATAAGGAGAAAATATGCCTCAGTTAGCGACGATTTGCTACATTGATAATGGGAAAGAACTGCTCATGCTTCACCGTAATAAGAAACCCAATGATGTCCATGAAGGGAAATGGATTGGTGTTGGTGGGAAGCTAGAGCGAGGTGAGACTCCTCAAGAATGTGCTACGCGTGAAATTCTTGAAGAAACAGGGCTCAAAGCCAAGCCAGTTCTGAAAGGCGTTATCACTTTTCCAGAATTTACACCAGATTTAGACTGGTATACCTATGTTTTTAAAGTAACGGAGTTTGAGGGTGACTTGATTGATTGTAACGAGGGAACGCTGGAATGGGTTCCCTATGATGAAGTCTTAAGCAAGCCGACTTGGGAAGGTGACCATACCTTTGTTGAGTGGCTTTTAGAGGACAAACCCTTCTTTTCAGCCAAGTTTGTTTATGATGGGGATAAATTGTTGGATACCCAAGTCGATTTCTATGAATAAAGGAGAAAGCAGATGCTACTAATCAAAAATGGTCGTGTAATGGATCCCAAGTCTGGTTTAGATCAAGTGTGTGATGTCTTGGTTCAAGATGGGAAAATTGTCAAAGTTGCTCCTGAAATCAAGGAAGAAGGAGCAGAGGTGCTTGATGCTACTGGTCTAGTCGTTGCTCCTGGCTTGGTCGATATCCATGTTCATTTCCGTGAACCTGGTCAGACCCACAAGGAGGATATCCATACTGGTGCCCTAGCAGCCGCTGCAGGTGGTTTTACAACGGTTGTCATGATGGCTAATACTAGCCCAACTATTTCAGATGTGGAGACTTTACAAGAAGTTCTCCAGTCAGCTGCCAAGGAAAAGATTAATGTTAAGACGGTTGCGACCATTACTAAGAATTTTAATGGTCACGACTTGACTGACTTTCAGGCACTTTTAGAAGCAGGTGCCGTTGGTTTTTCTGATGACGGTATTCCTCTTGAAAGCAGCAAAGTGGTTAAGGCAGCCATGGAAGAAGCTAAGAAACTTAATACCTTTATCAGTCTCCATGAGGAAGATCCAGGTTTGAATGGAATCCTTGGTTTTAACGAAAACATTGCTAAAGAACATTTCCATATCTGCGGTGCGACTGGGGTGGCTGAGTACGCTATGATGGCGCGTGATGTCATGATTGCCTATGCAACTAAGGCCCATGTTCATATTCAGCATTTGTCTAAGGAAGAAAGTGTTAAAGTAGTGGAGTTTGCTCAAGGGCTAGGTGCGCAAGTAACAGCAGAAGTAGCGCCACAGCATTTCTCTAAGACAGAAGCACTTCTTTTGACACAAGGTAGCAATGCTAAGATGAATCCTCCACTTCGTTTGGAATCAGACCGTCGTGCCGTTATCGAAGGTCTCAAGTCAGGTGTCATTACAGTCATCGCGACAGACCACGCGCCTCATCATGCAGATGAAAAAAATGTCGAGGATATCACCAAAGCGCCATCTGGTATGACAGGTTTAGAAACCTCTCTGTCTCTCGGTTTGACTTATTTGGTGGAAGCTGGGGAATTGACCTTGATGGAATTGCTTGAAAAAATGACTGTTAATCCAGCCAAGCTTTACAACTTTGAAGCAGGTTACTTGGCTGAGAATGGTCCAGCGGACATCACTATTTTTGACGCTGAGGCTGACCGCCTTGTGGACTCCCATTTTGCTTCCAAAGCAGCTAATTCGCCATTCATCGGTGAAACCTTAAAAGGGCAGGTTAAATATACCATCTGTAAGGGACAAATCGTCTATCAAAACTAGGTGGGAGTCTGCTCTGTAAACAAAAAGAATAGAGAGCCTATATGTACCAAACCCATCATTTCAAAGACAAGTTTATCTTATTTTTAAAGATATTTTTCCCTATCCTGATTTATCAATTTGCCAATTATTCTGCCTCCTTTGTTGATACGACTATGACAGGTCAATACAGCACTATGGACTTGGCTGGTGTGTCTATGGCAACCAGTATCTGGAATCCTTTCTTTACATTCCTAACTGGGATTGTTTCAGCCTTGGTGCCCATCATTGGTCACCATCTTGGTCGAGGCAAAAAGGAAGAGGTTGCGTCTGATTTTTACCAATTCATCTATCTGGCCTTGGGCTTATCCGTACTCTTGCTGGGGATGGTGCTTTTCTTGGCACCACCAATCTTGAATCATATTGGGTTAGAAGCACCAGTGGCAGCAGTAGCGGTTCGCTATCTCTGGTTTTTATCTATCGGGATTATTCCTTTGTTGCTCTTTAGTGTCATTCGCTCTTTGCTGGATTCGCTGGGCTTGACTAAACTGTCCATGTATCTCATGCTTTTGTTACTTCCTCTCAATAGTGGATTTAACTATCTCTTGATTTACGGTGCCTTTGGTGTTCCAGAGCTGGGAGGTGCGGGGTCTGGTTTAGGTACTTCCTTGGCCTACTGGGTCTTGTTGGGAATTTCTGTTCTAGTTTTATTTAAACAGGAGAAGCTCAAATCCCTACATCTTGAGAAGCGCATTCCGCTTAATATGGATAAAATCAAGGAAGGGGTTCGCTTAGGTCTGCCTATTGGGGGAACTGTCTTTGCGGAAGTGGCTATCTTTTCTGTGGTTGGCTTAATTATGGCGAAGTTTTCGTCCTTGATTATCGCTAGTCACCAGTCAGCTATGAACTTTTCAAGTCTTATGTACGCCTTTCCTATGAGTATCTCATCGGCTATGGCCATTGTCGTGTCTTATGAAGTGGGAGCCAAGCGATTTGATGATGCTAAAGCCTATATTGGTCTAGGAAGATGGACTGCCCTCATTTTTGCGGCCTTCACCTTAACTTTCCTTTACATTTTTAGAGGAAATGTGGCCAGTCTTTATGGTAACGAGCCAGAATTTATCGATTTGACAGCGCGTTTTTTGACTTACAGCCTTTTCTTCCAGTTAGCAGATACCTTTGCGGCACCTCTTCAGGGAATTTTGCGAGGTTATAAGGATACAGTTATTCCTTTTTACCTTGGTTTGGTTGGTTATTGGGGCGTAGCAATCCCAGTGGCTATGCTATTTGATTCCCTAACAGATTTTGGAGCTTATTCATACTGGATTGGTTTGATTATTAGTCTGATTGTGAGTGGGGCGCTCTATCGTTGGCGTTTAACTGTGATTATGAAGAGATTTGAATCCAGAAAAGCTTGATTTTTAGAATTCCTGCAAGCAAAAATATCCTTCCTTATCTGCATTATTTTTGCTATAGTTAAATTAGTAGTAGGCAAATGAGAATTTCAAAAATATAGAAACAATTGATATACCACGCTACTTTACTGGTATCAGATATAAAGAAAAAGAAGTTGCTTATTTTTAGCAGCTTCTTTTCTTGACATATATTTTACATAAGTTATATTACGTAAAATCATAAACTATCCAAGGCATTCTTTTGTTCATCATTAACGATATGGGTATAGAGGTCAGTGACTTGTGTACTGGCGTGTCCTAGCTGATGGCTGACCAAAACTTGCGATTTAGTAGCATCATAGAGCCTAGTTGCTAGGGTATGGCGCAGTTTGTGGGGGGTTACACGAACTTTGAAGTCTTCAGAGTATTTAGCAACCATTTTTTCGACGCTGGATGCGTCAATACGATTGGGAACACCTCGATAGAGAGTTAGAAAGAGTGCAATATCCGTCTTTTCAGTCTTATAGCGTTGATTTCGAATGACTAGATAATTCTCTAGATAAGGCTTAGCAAAGGCAGCGACATTGACCGAGTCACGTTTGCCACCTTTTCGAGTGACATCAATAACCATCATCTTGAGATTGAGATCTCTTAGATCCAGATTAACAGCTTCAGATAAACGGACACCAGATGCCAAGAGAAGGGCGATAATAGCCAAATCACGTTCCTTATTTTTATTAAACGATGATAGAGCTCGATTTGAGAGCTGTTGTGGGTACTCTTGGTCAATATAAGTAAGAAAACCTTCTGTTTCATCACCAAGAAAGAGTTTTTGCTTGATGTTTTCAGCTCTGGCAGCAAGCGTTTCTTTCTTTTTCTTTGTTGAAACTTTCTTCATTACATTACGATAAAAATAAGGCTCTCCCTGATCGTTTTCAACTTCCTCGGTCAGATACTTGTAAAGACTGGAAAGAGCTGATAAGGTCCGATTGATGGTCGTTTGGGAAACGCCTTGCTTGGTTGTATTGGCATTCAGCAAAGGACGTTCTCTAAGATAAAGGATAAAAGCCTCCATATCTTTCTTTGACATATTTTCCAAGACAGATAAAGGAATATCAGACATTTTATCAGAGTTTGAAATCCCAGACTCCAAAACCCAGCTGAAAAATCGATCGTATTCCTTGAGGTATTCGTACAAGGTTGTAAAACTGTAAGGAACAGCAAGCTTAGATTGGTAGTATTCAAGAACATACCAGGGCATGATATGTTTTAGTTTGTCGATTCGTTCCAGTAAGATCTCGCGTTTCATGATTTTCTCCACAAATAAGTCTACTAGTAGTATAGCATATACTTATTTATTTTTCAAGAAAATTATAGTTTTTCGGAAAGATGTTATAAGAGTTTTTTTAAAGTGATAAAAAGATTTAGACCTGTGTAATTGGAACAAAAATAGCTAAAAATGTACCCTATCAAAGTGAAAACTGGAAATTTATTAAACCTGAATTTTAGTGAGAATATACTTTACTAAAACTTAAAACCTTATTAAATCAAATGTTTCTAGGCTTACAAGGGGTTTCGTAAGTGCTGAAAATGTACTTTATACAAACTTAAAATAAAGTACATTTCAATTATAAAGTACATTTTTCAAAGAGTGTACATTACCCCTTAAACTCAGTTGTATCAAGGGTTTATCCACTGTCTAGGGAAAAGTACAAAAATTTTTAGTTTTAGTTATAAATCTTTGGAGTTATTATTGTGAATCATTATCTAGTGCTTTTTCTAGTTTCCAAATACTAAACCAGAATGAAATAGTCAACAGAATAAAGAAAATAAAAAAGAGATTATCAGTAACGATACTTCTGTTCATTCTACATAACTGAAGAGCTATATAAGGAATAAGGAGCTATGATATACAAAATACATTGTATAATTGCTATCGTTTTCTTTTTCATGATTTTAATCTTACTGTACAGATTTGATACAGTAAACTCCTTTCTAACTTAATTATAGTCTTGTTTTTACCATAGTTCAATTATTTGTATGAGAAATACCTTATCTGTAAAAAATAACCGATCTCATTGCTGAGAATCGGTTTTCCAATATATTTAATTAAGAAGTTTATTTTTACATAATATAAATTATGTAAAGCACCTATAACAACAAATCTTTGACTTTTCCAATTTCACTTTTTGGAATAACCAGGTGGATCATATCACCCAGATACATTCTGGTTGAGCCGTTAACTGTTTGGCTCTTGCCATTATGAACTTGGGTTGTGATGAGGATGTTATGAGGCAAGTTGAGTTCGTGTACTTGTTTTCCGGCAATTTTGTCAGATACAGGGATTTCAATAAGTGTGACTTCTCCTTCATCTGTCGCTTCTTCTGGCAGCATTTTTTCTAGCATGGCCTCATAGACTGGCGCACCTTTAAGTAAGTCCATGATGATATAGGCAACTAGGGTTACTAAGCCAAGTGGCATGAGATTGCGAATATCTCCTACCATCTCAGTTACGAGTATCATAGCGGTTAAGGGAGCCTTGGATATTGCTCCAAAATAGCCACTCATTCCTAGAATGACAAATATAGGGAATTGCTCTTGACTAACAAGTCCAATATTCACACAAATGACACCAACTAGGGCACCAAGCAAGGAACCAAGCGCCAGAATGGGAAGGAAAATTCCTCCTGGAAGGCCACTTCCATAGCTAATCATGCTCCAAACAAAGCGAATTAAAAAGTAAGCTAATAGAACTTGGAAACTAAAATCTTGCTCAGTTAGGGAAAGAACCAGCTGATTTCCACCTCCAAGAATCTGGGGTAAGAAGATGCCGACTGGTAGGATGAGAATAAAGGCAAAAATTGGATAATATGCTCTATCCAAACGGACTTTTTGACCAATCCAGTCATAAACTTTACCAACATTGAGTACAGCTTTCTCATAGAGAAAACCGGAGAGCCCGAGAAAAATTCCCATGAGGAGGTAAATCCAATACTGGTCTAGAGTCATGAGTGGGATATTATCTGGCATATCCAGTACGGGTGTTAGGCCAAATATGAGCAGAGAAACAAAGTTTGCTACGAGACTGGCTGCTAGAGTTGAGACCCAGAAAAAGCGTGAAAAATGGTGATAGACTTCTTCTACCACAAAGAGAAGTCCTGCAATGGGAGCATTAAAGGCAGCTGCTAGTCCTGCTGCAGCCCCACTTGCAATAAGGGAACGCTCCTCTACTGGACTGGATTTGAGCCACTTGGCAATTCCTTTACCACCAACTGCTCCAAGTTGGATACTAGGTCCTTCACGCCCCAGCATGAGTCCACTTGCGATTGCAAGAATACCTAGAATATATTTTTTCCAAAGTACGCTCCACCAGTTGAGGGTCATCAGTCCCTTTAATTCAGCTTCGACTTGAGGAATTCCTGAACCTTTGATGTCTTTTTCTGACCGAGTTAATTTCGCACTGAGCCAACAAACTATTAAATAAAATAGACCAATGATAAAAAGATTGCGCACTAGGTGCGCTTGATCTTGATAAAGTCCTTGTATCAGGTGGAAGCCTTTTTCGATTGAAAACCGAAAGGATCCGACGATGAGCCCGACGACGAGTCCAACAATGATTCCTCGTCCAACTTGGGATAATATGGTGCTTGAGGCAAAGGCAAATTCTTTCTTGGAGCTGAGTGTTTCTGACTGTTCCTCCATAATCATTCCTTCTAACTTAACTTTCTTTTTCTCCTGAAACCAGCGATTTAATGGGTTCAAAGCTGGTTCGGTGAATTGGGGTAACTCCTAGTTTATCCAGTCCTTCCAGGTGTTTAGCTGTTCCATATCCTGCATTAGTAGCGAAATCATAGCCAGGGAACTGCTGATCGTAGTCCTTCATCAATTCATCACGTGTCACCTTGGCTACTATAGAAGCCGCTGCAATCGAGAGGGAATTGGCATCTCCTTTGATGATAGATGTTTGTGAAATTGGTAAATCCAGTCTCATGGCATCTATCAAAAGGTGCTCAGGTTGAGGACTGAGCTGGGAGATTGCTTCCTTCATAGCTAGTTTGGTTGCTTCATAGATATTGACTTGGTCAATGAGCTGATTATCCATGATACCAATCCCGATTGACAAGGCTTGCTCCTGAACTGCTTGGAAAATCTCCAGATGTTTCTTTTTAGGAATTTTCTTGCTGTCGTTGAGACCTCTAATCTTACAATTTTTAGGCAAAATAACGGCTGCAGCAACTACTGGCCCAGCCAGAGGACCACGACCAACCTCGTCAACACCTGCTATCAAGGTCAATCCTTGCCTATAAAGTTCCTTTTCGTAGGAAAGCATGGATTCCAAACGAAGATCCTCATCCAATTCTGCCTGAATGGCTTTTTTACGCTTGCTGATTTCCTTTTGAACTCCAGAACGATTATCCTGCTCGAGTTCTAAAAAAATAGGGCTTTCTAACTCCTTGACCGTTGCAAGGAGTTCTTTGATTTCTTTAATCGTCGCCATCGAGGTCTTCCAATGTATCTAAGGTATAGTTACCGAGTTTGCCGTCGCGAACTTCCTTCACGAAGAGACTGTAAAAGCGATCATAGTCGTCACGGAAACCGAGGGCACGGGTTATATCCATAATAATAACAGGCGCTTCTTCTTCAATTTTCATTTGTTTAAAGCGTTCGGCCAACTTTTCTGGATAATGTTCTTTGAAATAATTCAGACCAAAAATGGTTACCTCGTCCATAGGAAGCAACTGGTCTTTGATAGCTCCAGTCAAGGCCAACTTAAGCGCAACAGTTTCATCTTCAAACTTAGGCCAGAGAATCCCTGGTGTATCCAAGATTTCCAAGTCTTTATTGGTTTTGAGCCATTGTTGCCCCTTGGTCACACCTGGTTTGTTACCGACAACGGCAATTTTCTTACCAGCCAAGCGGTTCATGAGAGTTGATTTACCAGCATTTGGAATCCCGATAATCATGGTACGCAAGGTTTCAATCTGGATACCACGTTCTTTTTGACGAGCTATCTTATCAGCCATGAGCTTTTTGGCCGCATCTGTTACAACTTTTACAGTCACTTGCTCTTTGGAGTTGATAGCTAACGTCTGGATTCCCTGTGATTCAAAATACTGGCGCCATTCCTTGGTAATTGCTGGGTCAGCTAAGTCTGCCTTGTTTAAAATCAAGAGTTTTGGTTTGTCACCAACAATTTTGGTCAACATAGGATTTTGACTAGATAGAGGTAAGCGTGCATCCACCAAAATCGTCACAAAATCAACAAATTTTAGATTTTCCTGCACCTGTCGACGCGCTTTAGACATGTGACCAGGAAACCATTGAATAGTAGCCATTGAGTTTTTTTCCTTTCATAGCAAGGGTTTAGAGCCCCTATTGTTTGAACATCAAGGAGCTTTCAAATGAATAATGTCCAAACAGTTCTTGTTTTATAACATAGAAATCTACTTTATATTATATCATGCCTTTTCTATTTTGTCTGATGATAGCATTTTAAGCTCTCTGTATAGAAAAAAGCCATCAAATGATGACTTTTCATAGGGAGCAAAAAACTGTCTCCTTTATATTTTAAACATTTAAATATCTTTTTTAAACAGTTGATTAAAGAAACCGTCTGTATTTTTTAGTAGGGCCTTAAAGACTTTAGATTTCAAGTCTACTGTATTTTTGAAATGATCTTTAATTTTCGGATCTGACATACCATCAAGATCTTTTTGAACAGCTTCATCAAACAAAGCTTTAATCTCAACATAAGTACTAATTCGTTTGCCATCAATTTCAATGGCTGTAAATCCTTTTTCGGCCTTTTCCTTAACAGATCTATACCATTCTTTCTTCCATGCTTCGAGCGTTGTAAACGTATTATCTGATACTTTCTTAATAATAAAGTCATCGCCTAGCAAACCTTTATTCTCTTTAATAGCTGCATCTTTGTATTTGTTAGATACATAACTAGTGAAACCTTTGTCATATCCAAAATAACCCCACATGCGGAAGGCATTGTGTTTGAATGATAATGAACCAGGAGCTCCAAGACTAGTATTACCACCATAAATACCAGCCATCATATTGACGTTTACATATGCTGAGTTGACAGCATAATCTTCAGGGCGATAACGTCCGTTACCTGGATTTCCATGTTTTGTCATGAAGTTATTATCCACTAAATCATTGACGCTAGATAAAGTCATTACCTTTTCTTCACCTTTCAAATCACGGACACTATCCCATTGGTTTGGACCTAAAAGATCATTGTACTGAATCTTAGAGCGCATTTCTTTGTCAATCTTCTTGAACCACTTACTATTGTCTCCCTTAATTTTAGGAAGTACAGCATCAGCTTCTACATAATCAAGCAACATCATAGCTTCATTGTAGTTTCTCATGTAGCGGTCAATGTCATCACGTGTCTTTAATTTGTCAGGATCTGGGTTGTACCATTGGTTACCGTCATTTGGACGATGGTAAGCCATGTTAATTCCAAGTGCGCCGTATTCACCATTAGTCGTTGAACTATCAGGTGTTTGCAACATACCTTGTGCATAGGCTTCTGCATTTGTACCAACACGTTGACTGTATCCTCCGTAATAGAGCATTCGGTCATTGACGTGTGTTGTTTCATGTGTAAAGGCTGAAATACCAAATTGTGATATTAAATCGGTTACCATAAAGTAAACTTGGTCATTATTGTTTGCACTATCGTAAATACTAGCCATAGCTCCCATGGCTCCATTTGTTGCGTGGAATTTGCCAGTTGGACCATACAATTCTCTAATAGGTCTGATAATTGCCCCGTTCTTTCCGTACCCCATGCTGTTGGCACCGTCGACTCCATGGTAGTTTTGGTTATCCCAAACTGGTGTCGGTACCATATTTTGACTCTTAAGAAGTCTATCACGAACATTAGGTAGAGCTAATCTGGACCAGAAATCAAGATAAGTTTGTTGTCCCTTAGCAACTTTATCAATTTCTTTCTTAAATTCGTTTCGAGCTTCTTCTGTATGTTTTCCATATTTCTCAAATGAACTGTACGCCATCGTGTTATATGTTGAAATTAAGAACATATGGGCATCTTTAAGCGTTAGAAGTGGTAAAATCATACGACCATGAACACCGTTATCTAAACCATCAAAGACTCTATGACGTTTATTGACAAAGTCAGGATTTGTAGTTTTAGGTTCTGAAACATAAACATTCTTAGCTGAGTGGATAAACCAATCATTGATGTCTTTATCCTCTGTAAACAAACGCATGTTGTATTCTAGGAAGTTACGAAGACTACCTTTACCAGTATTACTTGCAATAATTTCACGGTAAGCATCCTGAGTTCGGTCCCCCTTTAAGTTCTTCTCGCTAGACCCGATGTTAATCAAGCGATCTAACACACTTGGTGTTTTACCGTAGAAGTCAGGTTTAAATATCATAATGTCTTTGATACTCATACTGTTGTCAGTATACTTAATGTTATAGTAACGGTTCAAGTAAGATAGAGCCATCATAATTTTCGCTTTATTATCGTCAATTTTCTTCACAAGTGCTTTCATCGCAGCTTCGTCACTATTCAATTGATGATCTTCATTTTCGACTAAATCTTTCACAAATTTATCAAGATTGTCTTTGACGTCAGTAAAGCTTTCTTCTAGATACAAATCAGCTGGATTTCCAATAATTTTACGAACATCTTGCGAATCGTATGTGACTGAAGATAACTTCTCTTTCACATCTGCAATCAGTTTGTCTCGATTTTTAACAACCATATTCGGTGTATAAACAACATCACCAAGACCAGATACGCTATATTCACGCACTTGTTGGACTTTAGAATCCTTGAGTGTGACCACCATTTCTTCTTTTGTACCATCTGCATAGTGAATCATTATTTTATCGATATCCGATAAATCGGTCACGAATTGACCATCCTTCATTCCCGTAACAGAAAGGACTTCTTTCTTAGCTAAGTTTGAATCTTCTGCAAGTTTGTTACCTTGGTTGACAATCCATTCTTTATTATAAAATGGTTGAAGTTTCTCAATATTACGATAAGCCAGATCTCGATCTACTTTATAGTCTTGGGTTGACTTATATTCATCTTCTCTTCTGGTTAAACGATTTAAGCGATTGACCACAGGTTCGTTGATTTCGTATTTATCAGCAGTAAGTCCAAAATTTGCAATTCTCTTGTTAGCTTCATCTTGACTAATTTCTTTAATTTTGTCACGAGAACGTTTGTATGAATGCTTACCTGAACTGACACCTTTGACAACAAAGTTACGCTCTAACCATCCATTTGTGAAATAACCACCATCGTAGTCCAAATCTGAAGAACCAAAGAACTCTTCACCATTTTCAACTCTCATCATTGAAATATTATCTTCCAGTTTACCAAAAGGAAGATTGCTATTGATAAATCCACCTGTTTCAAACAAAACTTTAGTCTTAATGGTTCCTTTGGCGACCGATTTACGAATTGAACCGTATTTACCAATTCCCATAGAGTCGTTACCATTATCTGTTTTAGCAACTAAACCACCTATACGGGCTCTGTTAGCAACAATATCAGCTTCGACATATGCTTTTGCAACATTACCTCTCCAAATCTCACCGGCAATACCAGCCATATATTGACCTTTATCACCAACACCCGTGAGTTTACCGATGAAGGCTACATTTGTCAACTGACCACCACTATCGATTTTATTGACGATACCCGCAATATTGTTATTAGCAACTACATTACCAGTCACCTTAACATCTTCAACAGTTGCATTTTTCACCATGTTGGCAACAGGTGCTATTCCGTCAGCCCAAGGCATATTGATATCCACATTACCTAAATTAATATTCTTCACAGAACCATTTTCAACACGGTCAAATAAGGGACGGGCAATATTATGAATTGTATATTGTTTACCATCAACACTTGATAGATGTCCCTTAAACGTACCTGGAACATATTGTTTGTTAGGCGTTGGTACATTCGTTGCATTCAAATCTGCTCCGATTTTAAATGTACCATTTTTATTAACATTCATAGCCTCTACTAAATCTTTAAAGTTATAGTAGACATTATCTTCTTTAGGATGGGGTTTTTCTATATAATAAACATACTTATTGCGCGCCTTAGATGGATCAATGTGTTGAATCAAATCTTGAGCTTCGGCAGTGATTTTATAAAGTTTTTGGCCTTCTTCAGTTACTTCCTCAATTTTATCAACTGCTAAACGTGTTACCTTATTATCACGACTAGTGATTTTTAAGTACATTTTCTTCACATCTTCATCAGAAGGTTTTTCGCTCATGAAATCACTAGTAGATTCTAAACCATCTTCAGACACTTTTACTAAATTAGTAGATGCGATGTTTTTCAACTCAACTTTTTTCAAATCCAAGCGAAGTGGTTTCTCTTCTAATGTTGCAGTCTCTTCTCCCTTACCACGGTCATAGGTCATAGTGGTTTCTATCTTATAGTCCTTGTAGAATTTTAAATCTTCTACCTGCTTATCTAATTGCTCTGAAGTTAAATCTACTGTTTTGACAATTTCATTTCCATCTTTAATTGTCGCAGTAATTTTATTGATCTTGACTCCATCTGTATTAACCAAATGATAAGAAAGATTTGCGGAGCGGTCTAATACATTTGTATTTGTTCTATCTAAGGTCAAAACAGGAGCCGTTTTTTCTTTTGGCTTTTCTTTGGTACCTTTTACAAGAATTTCAGGCTTCATTTCTTTCAAAATAGTTACTATTTCAACTGGTTCACTGATTTTTTTGCCATGTAACTCTTCATAGCTAGTAACAATTTGACGTTCGCCATCCTCACCAATTTGTTTAATAGAATTATCACCTATAAATTTGGTAGAATCAAATTCTTCTACAGTCGTTTTAGGAATAGTCTCTGTACGAATATCGGCATGTAAAGAAGGCAACTCTTCTCTTTCTGATGCAACTTCTGAAACTGTAGATATTGGTTCAGTATACTCTGGAATGTCGATAACAGGTGGCTCAATCAAGTTTCCATTTTCATCGATCCCTGTTGTACCTACTGGTTCCGTGTATGCTGGTTTTTCATGAACTTCTGGTTCAATAAGATTACCGCCAATTGGAGCTGTATATTCTGGTTTCTCATG
>NZ_CAMHZQ010000025.1 GCF_946190275.1 Streptococcus mitis
AAGACTGTAGTAGCAAATCCAGACTCATTAACACAAGATGAGAAAGATGCAATTGTAGCTAAAGTTAAAGCCGTAAATCCAGGAGCTGAAGTTGTAGTAGATGACAAAGGCAATGCCACAGTCACAGTAAATGGTAAGACAGCGGTCATTCAAGCGGCAGACTTAACTAAGAATGCAGATGCAGAAAAAGCACCAAACGCAGGAAATGACATTGTTAAACCAGCTTCTAAGACAAAAGTAGCAAATCCAGATAGCTTAACTCCAGAAGAGAAGAAAGCAATCGCAGCTAAAGTTAAAGCAGTCAACCCAGGTTCAACTGTAGTAGTAGATGATAAAGGAAACGCAACAGTAACATTAGAAAATGGTAAGACAGCAGTCATCCCTGCATCAGATTTAACAAAATCTGAAAAAGATGTGAATGATGGAAAAGCTAAAGATAACGCAGTTACACCAGCAGCGAAAACAAAAGTAGCAGATCCAAATTCTCTAACTCCAGAAGAGAAGAAAGCAATCGCGGATAAAGTTAAAGCAGCAAATCCAGGTGCTGAAGTTGTAGTAGATGACAAAGGAAATGCGACAGTAGTCAAAGATGGTAATGTTTCAGTTATCCCATCAACAGACTTAGTTAAAGTCGAAGGCGATGCTACAAAACCTAATGGTGGTAACGATGCAAACACACCAGCAGCTAAGACTGTAGTGGAAAATCCAGATTCTCTAGATCCAAAAGAGAAAGAAGAAATTGCAGATAAAGTTAAATCCGTCAACCCAGGAGCTGAAGTTTCAGTAGATGATAAAGGAAACGCAACAGTAACAAAAGCTGACGGAACAGTTCTTAACATCCCGTCAACAGATTTAGTAATTCCTGCTGCCAACCTAGCTGACCAAGCTACAAACGCTAAAGTGAAAACACCAGCTATCCGTACATTAGTTGAAAATAAAGCTAAATTAACAGACGCTGAACAAGCAGCAGTTAAGAAATCAATTGAAGCAGTCAACCCAGGCGCAACTGTAGTAGTAGACGACAAAGGAAATGCAACAGTTACAATGCCAGACGGTTCTACAGCAACAATTTCTAAAGAACAACTAGTGAAAGATAAAGAAGCTGTGTCTAAATCTAAACACGGTGGAGATAATCTTGATATCGACTTGAGTAAAGTAGAGGTAGCAGACCTTGCTAATATTACTCCAGAAGAAAAAGCGAAATTCCAATTCAAGGTTCTAGGTGCTATCACAGATGTAGAAGAATTCGATCTTGATGCTTACATTAAATCAACAGATAAAGATGGAAACACAGTTTATACATCTAAAAAAGATCCTAACGTGAAAATTACAATCGACAAAGATGGTAATGCAACAGTCGAAAAAGATGGTAAGAAAGAAGCAGCTGTTAATATTGACAAAGCCGGAAATGTAACAATCGTTACAAAAGAAGGTCAAGTATTAGCAATTCCAAGAGATGATGCATTCAAACAACGTCCATATGTACCATCAAATGGTGGAGGCAATAACAGTGGTAACAGCAATGGAACTTCTGGCAATAACGCAGCTAATAACACTGACTCAAGAGTGGATAAAGCTAAGTTAGAAGGTGCTATCCATCAATTAGATGAATTGATCATTAAAGAATCAGCTAAGCTTGATGCAGAAACTGCAAAAGAAGCGAATGACTTATTAGCAGATGCTAAGAAAGTATTTGCTAATGCAGATGCAACTCAAGCAGAAGTGGATGCAATGGTTAAACGTATCGAAGACTTCATGGCGAAGGTTGCTTCATCAACTGATCATGCAACTCCAGCTAACGACCAAGCTGCTCAAACATCAGCTGTAGCTCCAGCTACTACTCAAGCAGCAGCTAATGCTAGCCAAGAAGCAGCAACAAACGCGCGTAAAGCAGCTAAAGAATTGCCAAATACAGGTACAGCAGATTCTACTGTAGCTATGGTAGCAGCTGCCGCAAGTGCATTACTTGGTCTTGGTCTTGCAGGCCGTCGTCGTAAAGAAGACAAAGAAGCTTAATTGGTAGATTGTTTGATAATTATCAGATGATAAGTCCGATTTTCAAAGCTTAAACAAGTACCTCTCATAAGAAAATCTCCTAGCAGGAAAGTCTGCTAGGAGATTTTTTAAAAATTTACTCTTTGAAAACTTTTCAAAATTTGGTATAATAGAACTACTCAAGGGAGTAGCTGGCAGAAACCTGTGATAGTGTCGTCATTCCGAATTTTATACTGAAAAGTATGCTTTCCGGCACTATCTTAAACAGCGAGACTTGTTATGATTAACAGGTCTCTTTTTGTTTGTCGTGAAAAGATGCGATGAGGGAAAAGAGAGTCTGTTTTGCACACAATGTCAAGGAGGAGACACATGTCAAAAGAACAAAAACGCCAAGCGTTTTACACTCAGAGTCCTGAAGAGGTCTTGAAGGCTGTGGATGCGACCGAGCAAGGTTTGTCATCAAGTGAGGCGGAAAAGCGCCTTGCAGAATTTGGCCACAATGAACTCGAAGAAGGCGAGAAACGATCAATTCTGGTCAAGTTTATCGAGCAATTTAAGGATTTGATGATTATTATCCTAGTTGCGGCAGCAATCTTGTCAGTCGTGACTTCTGGTGGGGAAGATATCGCAGATGCCATTATCATCTTAGCCGTGGTAATCATCAACGCTGCCTTTGGTGTTTACCAAGAAGGGAAAGCAGAAGAAGCCATCGAAGCTCTCAAGTCCATGTCTAGTCCAGCTGCCCGCGTTCTTCGTGATGGGCATATGGCGGAGATTGATTCTAAAGAATTAGTACCAGGTGATATCGTCGCCCTTGAAGCTGGTGATGTTGTACCAGCAGACTTACGTTTGCTAGAAGCCAACTCTCTTAAAATCGAAGAAGCTGCCCTGACAGGTGAGTCTGTTCCAGTCGAAAAAGACTTGACAGTCGAGCTTGCGACAGATGCTGGTATTGGTGACCGTGTCAATATGGCCTTCCAAAACTCAAATGTGACTTATGGTCGTGGTCTTGGTGTTGTTGTCAATACAGGGATGTACACGGAAGTTGGTCACATCGCTGGCATGCTTCAAGATGCAGATGAGACAGACACACCACTTAAACAAAACTTGAACAACCTTTCTAAGGTCTTGACCTATGCTATCTTGGTCATTGCTCTTGTTACTTTTGTAGTGGGTGTCTTCATTCAAGGCAAAAATCCACTTGGTGAGTTGATGACCTCTGTTGCCCTTGCCGTTGCAGCTATCCCAGAAGGGCTTCCTGCTATCGTAACTATCGTTCTTGCCCTCGGTACTCAAGTTTTGGCCAAACGAAACTCTATCGTTCGTAAGTTGCCAGCAGTTGAAACACTTGGTTCAACCGAAATCATCGCTTCTGATAAGACTGGTACGCTGACTATGAACAAGATGACCGTCGAAAAAGTCTTCTACGATGCGGTCCTACATGACTCAGTTGATGACATCGAGCTAGGTCTTGAAATGCCCCTACTTCGTTCAGTTGTCTTGGCCAATGATACGAAAATTGATGTGGAAGGCAACCTGATTGGTGACCCAACCGAAACAGCCTTCATTCAATATGCCTTGGACAAGGGCTATGATGTCAAAGGTTTCTTAGAGAAATATCCTCGTGTGGCTGAATTGCCATTTGATTCTGAACGTAAGCTTATGTCAACGGTTCACCCATTGCCAGATGGTAGTTTCCTTGTAGCAGTCAAAGGTGCGCCAGACCAACTTTTGAAACGTTGTGTTCTTCGTGATAAGGCTGGGGATATTGCTCCGATTGATGAGAAAGTTACAAATCTCATTCATACAAACAACTATGAAATGGCTCACCAAGCCTTGCGTGTCCTTGCAGGTGCTTATAAGATTATTGATAGCATTCCAGAAAATCTCACTTCTGAAGAGCTTGAAAATGATTTAATCTTTACTGGTTTGATTGGGATGATTGACCCTGAACGTCCTGAGGCTGCTGAGGCTGTTCGTGTGGCTAAGGAAGCGGGAATTCGTCCAATCATGATTACGGGTGACCATCAAGACACTGCAGAAGCTATTGCCAAACGTTTGCGAATCATTGATGCAAATGATACAGAAGGCCACGTTTTAACTGGTGCTGAGCTCAACGAACTGTCAGATGAAGACTTTGAAAAAGTCGTTGGTCAATACTCTGTTTATGCCCGTGTGTCTCCAGAACATAAGGTTCGTATCGTCAAGGCTTGGCAAAAACAAGGTAAGGTCGTTGCCATGACAGGTGACGGTGTCAATGATGCGCCAGCTCTGAAAACAGCAGACATCGGTATCGGTATGGGAATCACTGGTACAGAGGTTTCTAAGGGGGCTTCTGACATGATTCTTGCAGATGATAACTTTGCGACTATCATTGTTGCAGTTGAAGAAGGACGTAAGGTCTTCTCAAACATTCAAAAGACTATTCAGTACCTACTTTCTGCTAATACTGCTGAAGTATTAACTATCTTCCTATCAACCTTGTTTGGTTGGGATGTCTTGCAGCCAGTTCATCTTTTGTGGATCAACTTGGTAACAGATACCTTCCCAGCTATCGCTCTTGGTGTTGAACCTGCTGAGCCTGGTGTCATGAACCATAAACCACGTGGACGCAAGGCAAGCTTCTTCTCAGGTGGTGTTTTGAGTTCTATCATCTATCAAGGTGTGCTCCAAGCAGCTATTGTCATGAGTGTTTATGGCCTTGCGATTGCTTACCCAGTTCATGTGGGTGACAATCATGCCATTCATGCGGATGCTCTTACTATGTCCTTTGCAACACTTGGTTTGATTCAGCTCTTCCATGCCTACAATGTCAAGTCTGTATACCAATCCATCTTGACAGTTGGCCCATTCAAGTCTAAGACCTTCAACTGGTCTATCTTGGTATCCTTCATCCTTCTTATGGCAACAATTGTCGTAGAACCGCTTGAAGGAATCTTCCACGTAACCAAACTAGACTTGTCACAATGGGGAATCGTTATGGGCGGAAGCTTCTCAATGATTATCATCGTCGAAATCGTTAAGTTTGTTCAACGTAAACTCGGTTTTGACAAGAATGCGATTTAAAAAAAGTCATCTTCGGATGGCTTTTTGCTACAGTTGAGGGAAAGGGCTTGCAGTTATCGGCTTTTGTGCTATAATTGCTATAATATAGTAAAAAGAAAGAGGAGTGTGAGGAAGTGGAAAAGAAAATTGTGAAGGATATCTTATTTTTATCTCAGGTATCTCAGCCGGCAAGTCAGGATGATCTGTATCTTGCCAGAGATTTGCAGGATACACTCTTAGCAAATCGTGAGACCTGTGTCGGTCTGGCTGCCAATATGATTGGGGTGCAGAAGCGCGTGATTATCTTTAATCTGGGCTTGGTTCCTGTGGTCATGTTTAACCCAGTGCTCCTGTCATTTGAAGGACCTTATGAGGCAGAAGAAGGCTGTTTGTCCTTGGTAGGTGTGAGATCAACTAAGCGTTATGAAACCATAAGGGTTGCTTATCGTGACAGCAAGTGGCAGGAACAGACCATTACCTTGACAGGCTTCCCAGCTCAGATTTGCCAGCATGAACTGGATCACTTGGAAGGACGAATCATTTAGGAGGACAGCAAATGAAACGGATAATCTTTGAACTTATTTTTATCGCAACGACCTGGTATATCTTTTTACCACCCCTTAACCTGACTAGCTGGGAATTTCTCTTTTTCCTCTGTGGGCATTTGCTGGTTGTAGCAGTCTTATTTGGCTTTGGCAAGGGAATCAATCTGGTCAAAACGGTTCATGTGCGCCACGGCAAGGCAGAAGCTGCCTTAAATCTTGAGGGTTTCAAAATCAATCGGTTAGGGAAAATCCTTTTAGCTTCTATTGGAGGAATTCTTCTCTTGGCAGCCTTGGTTTCCTTGGTGACTTCCAGCATTTTTCAGGCTAAAAATTATGCTAATGTAGTCACAGTTACGGAAAAAGAATTTACTGAATTTCCTAAGACTGATACCAGTAAGGTTCCTATCCTAGATAGAAGCACTGCTGAAAAAATTGGTGACCGCTACTTGGGTTCCCTAACGGATAAGGTGTCGCAGTACGTAGCGGCAGACACCTATACCCAATTGACGATTGATGGGAAACCTTATCGAGTTACGCCACTAGAATACGCAGATCCTATCAAATGGTTTAACAATCAGGCCAAGGGAATCGGCGAGTATATCAAGGTGGACATGGTAACTGGTAATGCGGACTTGGTGGACTTGAAGACACCAATCAAGTATTCGGACTCGGAGTATTTTAACCGTGATGTCAAACGTCATCTGCGCTTGAAGTACCCAACTAAAATCTTCAAGACTCCATCTTTTGAGGTGGACGATGAGGGTAATCCTTTCTATGTAGCAACGGTTTACCAAAAGCAATTTGGGCTTGCGGTTCCTCGTCCTGTTTCAGTCATTATCTTGGATGCCACAAATGGAGAAACCAAGGAATACAGCTTGTCAGATGTTCCAGAATGGGTAGATAGGGTCTATCCAGCTGAGGAAACCATTGAGCAAATCAACTACAACGGCAAGTACAAGGACGGTTTCTGGAATGCCATGATTTCCAAGAAAAACGTGACCCAGACTACCAAGGGTTATAATTACTTGTCTATCGGCAATGACATCTATCTCTACACAGGCGTGACGTCGGCCAATGCAGATGAAAGTAATCTTGGTTTCATCCTTGAAAATATGCGAACAGGAGAAATCACTAAGTACAACTTGGCTTCTGCGACCGAAGAATCAGCCCGTGAATCAGCCGAAGGTGCTGTTCAGGAGAAATCCTACAAGGCGACCTTCCCAATCCTCATCAACCTCAATGACAAGCCTCTCTACATCATGGGCTTGAAGGACAATGCTGGCCTGGTCAAAGAGTACGCTTTGGTGGACGCAGTCGAGTACCAAAATGTTATCGTAGCAACGACAGTGGAAGAACTGCTCAGCAAATATGCCAATAAAAATGACCTTGAAATTGACAATGCAACAACAGAAAGCATCAAGGGTGTGGTAGCAGACCTCAAATCAGCTGTTATCAAGGGCGATACCGTCTACTTCTTTAAAGTTGATGGCAAGATTTACAAGGTTAAGGCCTCAGTATCAGATGACCTTCCTTACCTAGAAAATGGTAAAACCTTCGAAGGTCAAGTCGGTAAAGACAATTATCTCAAGACATTTAAAGTGCAGTAAGAACAGCTTTATTTAAGAAATATATGTTATGATAAGATAAATTAAGACTAATGGAGGACAAACAAATGGGTTTTTATGTGATGCTTGCTTCAATGCTACTTGGATTGTTTGTTTTGAAGATAGGTTTTTCTCAGTTCAAGGAGAAAAAAGATAAATTCTTATCCATCCTAACAAGCTTGGCTGGCACAGCCCTTGTTCTTGTGGCTATCTGGCTAGGATGGCCAAAATAAATAGAGAAGCCTCGGTTAAACCGAGGTTTTTCATACTCTTCGAAAATCAAATTCAAACCACGTCAGCTTCACCTTGCCGTACTCAAGTACAGCCTGCGGCTATCTTCCTAGTTTGCTCTTTGATTTTCATTGAGTATCAGATGAATTTCTTGGTTGTGGCTAAAAAATATGCTACACTATCAATATGAAAATTTTAATCCCAACAGCAAAAGAAATGAACACAGACTTGCCGAGTATCGAGGCAAATCCTTTAAGACCAGAAAGTCAGGCCGTGCTTGATTCCTTGGCCCTCTATTCTGCTAGTCAATTGGAGAGTTTTTACAAAGTTTCAGCCGAGAAAGCTGCGGAAGAATTTCAAAATATCCAAGCTTTAAAAAAACAAACTGCTCAACACTACCCAGCTCTGAAACTTTTTGATGGGCTTATGTATCGCCATATCAAGCGAGACAAACTGACCGAGGCAGAACAAGCCTATCTTGAAAATCATGTCTTCATTACCTCGGCTTTGTACGGTGTTGTTCCAGCCTTGTCACCTATGGCACCTCACCGTTTGGACTTTTTGATGAAATTAAAAGTCGCTGGTAAGACTTTAAAGAGTCATTGGAAGGTAGCCTATGATGAAGCTGTGAAGCAGGAAGAAGTGATTTTCTCCCTCTTGTCATCCGAGTTTGAGACTGTATTTTCTAAGGAAATCAGAGAAAAGATGGTGACCTTCAAATTCATGGAGGGCAAGGGCGGTCAGCTGAAGATTCACTCCACCATTTCCAAGAAAGCGCGTGGTGCCTTCCTAACAGCCCTGATAGAAAATCAAGTGCAGACGGTGGAGGAAGCTCGTCGCTTAAGCTTTGCAGGATTTAACTACCGAGAAGATTTGTCACAGCAGCAGGAATTGGTTTTTGTTAAGGAAGTATGAAAAGCAGATAAGAAGAGGCTGGGCAAAAAGTCATTAAAATTAGAAAACGCATAGTATCAGGTGTTGAAACTTTGATGTTATGCGTTTTATTGTTGGAAGATTTACTTTGTTTTCTCTTCCAATTGAGTTTTTGCCCAGTTTCTTTTGTGGGGTACGACGGGCATGTCGTGCATCTGAGGTGTAAGTCCTGCGTGGGCACCCGCTACGGTGAACCAGATAGTGATTCCCAAGCCTGACTATCGATAGGTAGCGGATTAAAAGGGTAAGGGGATAGATAGTTTTAAGTCTGACGCTAGAAATAAGAATAGTTAGAGGAAGGGATCGCGAAATCGTGGCTCTATGAAAATGATGATTATTGTTCATACTTGGTTAATAATTGTCATTTTATGAACAAATAAATATAAGTTCAAGTTACGTTATGAAAAAACTTTCATATATTAAATGAAATGGTTTGCATTTGTGGGAATAATAGAATATAATATATAGGAAAAATAATTGCTTGGTTTAATGAGGAGTTCTCTATGTTTTTTAATCGAAAAGGAATCAATCAAAAGAATTGGAGGATGATAAAGAAAGGGAAGCATTTTCTTTTTGGGTGCACTCTTTTTTTGGCTACAGGAGCAGTAATGATACAGAATCCATATCTTGTTCATGCTGATGAAATGGTTGCGTCTCTGAATGATTCAACTAAAGCCAAAGATGAAGATCCGAATAGTGACAAGGTTCCAAACGATGTGGAAAATTATCCACAGGTAGAAAATCATGTTAAAGAATCAGATAGGATTTCTGAAAATGTGCAGGAAGATAAAAGTGTTGAAAAGGCTGTAGAGAATACAGTCAAAGCTGTGAATAAAACTGCTTTAAATGAATTAATTGAAAAGATTAGGAACACTGATTTACAGAATAAAACAGTTAAATCAGTTGAAAATCTTAATCTCTCTTTGTCGCGTGCGCAAGCAGTCTTGGATAAGGAAGGTGCTAGTCAGGATGAGATAAATAAAGAAGTTCAAGTTCCGTCGGATTCATTTGCTCAATTGGAAGAGAAAAGCAACGACATAGACAAAAAAGAAAAGCAAGCAGACAAAGCAAACGATAGTGATGAAAAGAAAAAGCTTTTAACAGAAAAGATTGCTAAGGTTCAGGCTCTTGTCTCAGAAATCAACCAATTAGCAGGAGAAATCAGCTATGAATTTAGTGAATCTGAAAGCAAATCTCTTCAAGCATTTGGTGATTTGTCTGAGGAAAAATCCACTGATAGTGAAGTTACTGCTACCCTAAATGAAGCGAAAAGCCTCCGTAACAAAGTGGCTAATAGAGTAACTCGCGCACATTCTGGGAAACGTGACCCCCGTAATGGAAAACCGATTGATGGTAAGGGGGAAAGTGGGTTTAGAGGGATTACATACACTCACAAGGAAAATAGAAGAGATGGTAAGCTTATTGAAAATGGAAGTACTGCTGTTTATTATAATTCAGATGAAATTTGGAGTTTAATCGAGATAAAGGGAGAAAGAGTAGGGAATGAGAGAAAGTTCACTACGTATGCTCGAGGAAAAGTAGTAGAAGATGTAACCCCATATTATATTGTTACTGTTGGTTTTACAGAAAATTCTCCAATTAAAGGTTTAAAAATGCAAGTTGCATACTGGGATAAGAAAGCAGGAGTTCAAAGAGTACGTGAAATAGAGTATGGTAGAACTGAAATCAATAATCCTATTACGAATGCTGCTATTAGAGGTGTTGTAGGAGAAGGGGGAATAGTTCAACCTGGTAGATATGAAGTTCATATTGCATCTAATACAAGAGTAGCTCCAAATCAGTTAAGGCCTTATACATTTACTTTTATTATTAAACCGCAAAGTGAGCGTAATACAGTAAAGGATTTATCACAAACATATGTAGATGATGTTCGTCATTTAACTGAAAATGAAAAAACAGCTTTAATTGAAAAATTTAAAGCAGAACATCCAGATATTATGAAACCTTCAGGTCATAAAAGTGACTTTGAGCGCGCTGAAATTTCTGCTGATGGAACAACAATGACAATCCATTTTAAAGATGGATTTAATCCTAAAACAATCCAAACAAATGCGACAAATGATGTAGAAGCAAAACATTCTAGTTTGACGGCTTATTTTGGAGATTCAAAAGAATTGTATACGAATCCAAGGGAATTAGTACGCTCAAAAACAGGACATGAAGTACCAGCAACGGCTCAGGTAACGTATAAAACACCATTTAACTTGCAACAAGCAGGCACAAGAAACGTTGTCGTAACGACCACTTATCAAAATGGTGTAAATAAAGATGTTACTACTCCTTATACTGTTTTAGATTTTATAGGAAAACAAGATAAGAAAATTAATCAAAATCAATCTGGTCAATTAGGAGATGCTAGAAATTACGTAACAGTTTCAAATGATTCAGCGGTTCCCGGAGAGTTAACCGTTCGTTGGAAAGGTGGGTCATCTAATGTAGATACTTCTGCAGCAGGTATCCAGCATAAAGAAATCGAAATTCTTCGTGGCAACCATTTGATGAAAACTGTGAATATTCCGGTTGAGATTGTAGATAATATTAATCCAACGATTACTGCGCCTGACACTGTAACTCTAACAAGAGCAGAAGGATTGCCAACTAATATTTCCGTTGATGCACAGGATAATGCTAGAGGTATTGGTCTTAAAGATGCTAATCCGATTGTAGTTGAAAATTTAGCCAATCCTTTAAGATATAATCCTTCAACAAAAAGAATTGAATTATCTGGTGTAATTCCAAATCAATTACAAAGTTTTCAAGCTACTGTTAAAGCAGTGGATAAAAAAGGAAATACGGCTACTAAAGCAATTAGATTCAATGTTCAAGCTCAGACAGATAAATATACAGCTACTGCGAATCCACAGAAACAAACAGTTAGTTATTTAGCTACACCAAGTGCAGAAGCAAGTGTGAGTACTACAGGTTTACCAATAGGAACAAGATATACCTGGAAAACAACTCCGAATACATCTAGTCCTGGGGATAAATCTGGGGTAGTAGAAGTCACTTATCCAGATACTTCAAAAGATACTGTGAATGTAACAGTAGCTGTACGAAAATTAAGTGACGAATATGTTCCTACAGGAACCAAAATCGTTAGAAATCAAAATGCTTCGGTTACAAATAATGACTTAAAAGCTGCTGTAAGTGTGAATAATAACGGTAATAGTAAAGTGAAATCTGTTACGGCATCTCCTATTAGCACTGTAAATGCAGGTACACAAACAATAAAGGCAACAGTGACGTATTTAGACAATACAACTGATCCTGTTGATATTCCACTTGAAGTTAAAGACGTAACCGATCCAACAATTCAAACACCAAATGATAGACAAAATTGGGATTTAATTGCATTAGACAGGACATTACCTTCTATTAAGGTTACTTCAGTGGATAATAACGGTGGAACTGGTATTAAATCAACAACAGTAACAGGATTGCCAGATTTCTTAGTTTATGATAATGCAACTAAGACAATTAAATTCAAAAATGGAGTTCAAGAAGTAACAAAATTACCAGTTGGACAAGATAGTAAAACTTATAATGCGACTATTCAAGTTACAGATAACTCAAATAATTCAAGTCAAAGACAAATAACAATCACTGTGAAGTCAATGACAACGAAATATACAGCGACTCCAAATTCACAAAAACAAACAGTAAGTTACGGTGAAGCACCTGATGCCGGAACAAGCGTGAATAAGAACGGATTGCCTACAGGGACTGCCTATACATGGGCAACAACTCCAAGTACAACAACAGGGCCTGGAGATAAATCAGGTGTAGTAATGGTAACATACCCTGACGGTTCAAAAGATACCGTGAATGTAAAAGTAGCGGTACGTAAGTTAAGCGACGAATATGCCCCTACAGGGAATACAATTGTTAGAAACCAAAATGTTCCTGTCTCAAATGATGACTTGAAAACAGCAGTAACTATTAGTAATAATGGTAATAACAAAGTTAAATCTGTTACTCCTGTAGGTACAATCACTACTGTAAATGCAGGTACACAAATAATTAGAGCAACAGTGACGTATTTAGATAATACTACTGATCCAATTGATATTCCACTTGAAGTAAAAGACGTAACTGCTCCAACTATTCAAACACCAACAGAAGGTCAATTATGGGAAGTAACATCTTTAGATAAGACATTTCCTTCGATTAAAATAGCAGTTGCCGATAATCCTGGAGGAAGTGGTGTCAAAGGTGTTGTTCCAATGAATTTACCAAGTTTCTTAAAATATGATAAAACTACGAGCAGTATTGTATTTCAAGATGGTGTCCATGAAGTGCCGAAATTATCTGGAATTAGTCGTACTACAAGAAATGTGACATTTGTTGTGGAAGATAATGCCGGAAATAGAAGCGAAAGAAATATTCGAATTCGTCAAATATCAATGGCTGAGAAATACAATCCACAAGCAAATACGACTGTTCAAGAAGTGAGTTATGGAGAAACACCTAATTCGAAAACAAGTGTGAATACAGAAGGTTTGCCAGGTGATACACGATATGCATGGAAGAGAACACCAGATACGAGTAAGTCTGGGGATAAAACCGGAGTGGTGAAAGTTACTTATCCAGATGATTCAGTAGATGAAGTAACTGCGACGGTAAAAGTGCGTAAGTTAAGTGATGAGTATAATGTTACAGGCAATGAAATCGTAGTAAATCAAAATACTCCAGTTACAAACGATGACTTAAAAGCTAAAGTAAACGCAACTTCAAAAGTAGGAAATGTGAATGGAACAGATAAGATTTCGACAGTAACGACCCCTACAATCAATACAGCTAACTATGGTGAGCAAAATATTACTGCCACAGTAACTTTCAAAGATGGAACAACCAAACCTGTGACAATTCCATTGAGAGTTAAAGACGTAACGAAGCCAACTATTTCAGCACCAGTAGAAAATACAAACTGGGAAATGACGGCATTAGATAAAGCTCTACCAAATATGGAAGTAAGAGCGGAAGATAATGCGAACGGAAGTGGAATTAAAAACGTCAGCGTAACAGGTTTACCTGATTATCTAGAATATGATAGTACAACTAACGTTATTAAATTCAAAGCAGGAAAACAAATAGTAGAAAAACTACCAGAGAATACAGCAAACAAAGAATTCACTTTAAATATTAGATCAGAAGATAATGTAGGGAACTTCATTGAAAAAACAGCTAAAATCACTGTATCTTCAATGAGTGCGAAGACTAATCCTACGCCAATTCCACAAAATACAAGTTATGGACAAGTTCCAGATTCTAATGCAAGTGTTGATAAAGCAGGATTACCAGATGGAACAAAGGTAACGTGGAAAACACCACCAGCAGTTACAGTACCAGGAACTACTACAGGATTGGCTGAAGTAACTTATCCAGATGGAAGCAAAGATACAGTTGAAGTGACAGTAAATGTAAGCAAATTAAGTGACGAGTACAACGTAACTGGAACACCAATTGAAGTAAATCAAAACACTCCAGTCACAAATGATGATTTAAAAGCTAAAGTAACCGCAACTTCAAAAGTAGGCAATGTTAGTGGAACAGATAAGATTTCAACAGTTACAGCACCTGAAATCATCACAGCTAACTATGGTGAGCAAAATATTACTGCCACTGTAACTTTCAAAGATGGAACAACCAAACCTGTGACAATTCCGTTGAAAGTTAAAGACGTAACGAAGCCAACTATCCAATCACCAACGAACGGACAAAACTGGGACTTAATTGCAGTAGAAGGATCAAATCCAGATATCTCCGTAACAAGTGAGGATAATACTGGAGGAAGTGGTGTTAAGACAACGACAGTAACAGGCTTACCAGACTTCCTAGAATATAATGAATCAACTAAGAAAATTCAGTTTAAAGCTGGAGTAACAGGTGTACCAAGTTTACCAGAAGGAACAGATGTACAACCTCATAATGTAACTATCACAGTTGTAGATAACGCAGGAAATGAAACAACAACAAATGTAGCAATTACTGTGAAATCAATGACTACTAAATATGATGCGAATACAAACCCAGACAAACAAACAGTGAGTTATGGAGCAACTCCAGATGCAGGAACAAGCGTGAACCAAACCGGTTTACCAGAAGGAACAAGTTACGCTTGGAAAACAAGACCAAGTACGGCAGAAGGACCTGGAGAAAAAGCCGGAGTAGTAGAAGTAAGCTATAAAGATGGTTCGAAAGATACAGTAGATGTGACGGTAAATGTAAGCAAGTTAAGTGACGAGTACAACGTAACTGGTAATGAAATCGAAGTTAACCAAAATACTCCAGTAACAAATGACGATTTAAAAGCTAAAGTAACCGCAACTTCAACAGTAGGAAATGTGAATGGAACAGATAAGATTTCAACAGTAACGGCCCCTACAATTAATACAGCTAACTATGGTGACCAAACTATTAAAGCTACTGTAACTTTCAAAGATGGAACAACCAAACCTGTGACAATTCCGTTGAAAGTCAAAGATGTAACTAAACCAACAATCCAATCACCAACGAACGGACAAAACTGGGACTTAATCGCAGTAGAAGGATCAAACCCAGAAATCTCTGTAACAAGCGAAGACAATACAGGAGGAAGTGGTGTTAAGACAACGACTGTTACAGGACTACCAGATTTCTTAGAATATAATGAGTCAACTAAGAAGATTCAATTCAAAGCTGGAGTAACATCAGTACCAAGTTTACAAGAAGGAACAGATGTACAACCTCATAATGTAACTATCACAGTTGTAGATAACGCAGAAAATGAAACAACAACAAATGTAGCAATTACTGTGAAATCAATGACTACAAAATATGATGCAACAGCAAATCCTCAAAAGCAAACAGTAAGTTATGGTGAAACTCCAGATGCAGGAACAAGCGTGAATAAAACAGGCTTACCGGAAGGGACAAGTTATGCTTGGAAAACGACACCAGTAACGACAGATGGACCTGGAGAAAAAGCCGGAGTAGTAGAAGTAACCTATAAAGACGGTTCAAAAGATACAGTAGATGTAAAAGTTACAGTAAAAGAATTAAGTTCAGAATATGAAGTAACTGGAGCACCAATTGAAGTAAATCAAAATGATCCAATTTCTAACGATGACTTAAAAGCTAAAGTAACCGCAACTTCAAAAGAAGGAAATGTAAATGGAACAGATAAGATTTCATCTGTAGAACCTAAGTCGCAAATTACTACAACTAACTATGGTGACCAAAACATTACTGCTACAGTAGCTTTCAAAGATGGAACGACTAAAGAAGTGACCATTCCGCTGAAAGTTAAAGACGTGACGAAACCGACTATCCAAACACCAGCAGAAAATAAAAACTGGGAAATGACCGCATTAGACAAAGCATTGCCAAATATGGCAGTAGGAGCTGAAGATAATGCCAACGGTAGTGGAATTAAAAATGTTACTGTGACAGGCTTGCCTGATTATCTAGAATATGATAGTACAACTCACACTATTAAATTCAAATCAGGAAAAGATGCAGTAGAAAAATTACCTGAAAATACACCAAGTCGTGAGTTCACTTTAAACATTCGAGCTGAAGACAATTCTGGAAACTTCACTGAAAGAACTGCGAAAATCACTGTATCTTCAATGAGTACGAAGAATACTCCAACGCCAATTCCACAAAATACAAGTTATGACCAAGTTCCAGATCCTAATGCAAGTGTAGATAAAGCAGGATTGCCAGATGGAACAAAAGTGACGTGGAAAACACCACCAGTAGTAAATACACCAGGAACTACTACAGGAGTAGCTGAAGTAACTTATCCAGATGGAAGCAAAGATACAGTGGAAGTAACGGTAAATATAAGTAAATTAAGTGAGGAGTACGATGTTTCAGCTACTGAAATTGTAGTAAACCAAAACACTCCAGTCACAAATGATGACTTAAAAGCTAAAGTAACTGCAACTTCAAAAGTAGGAAATGCGAATGGGACAGATAAGATTTCAACAGTAACAGCACCTGAAATCAATACAGCTAACTATGGTGAACAAACTATTAACGCTACAGTAACTTTCAAAGATGGAACAACAAAATCTGTGACCATTCCGCTGAAAGTTAAAGACGTAACGAAGCCAACTATCTCAGCGCCAACGAACGGACAAAACTGGGATTTAATCGCAGTAGAAGGGGCAAACCCAGAAATCTCCGTAACAAGTGAAGATAACGTTGGAGGAAGTGGTGTTAAGACAACGAAAGTAACAGATTTACCAGAGTTCCTAGAATATAATGAGTTAACTAAGAAGATTCAGTTCAAAGCTGGTGTAACAGGAGTACCAAGTTTACCTGAAGGGACTAATGAACAACCTCATAATATAACTATTACAGTTGTAGATAAAGCAGGAAACGAAATAACAACAAACGTAACCATTACTGTGAAATCAATGACTACCAAATACGAAGCTACTGCAAACCCAGACAAACAAACAGTAAGTTATGGTGAAACTCCAGATGTAGGCACAAGCGTGAATAAAACAGGACTACCAGAAGGAACAAGTTACGCTTGGAAAACAACACCAGTCACAACAGATGGGCCTGGTGAAAAAGATGGAGTAGTAGAAGTAACGTATAAAGACGGTTCAAAAGATACGGTAAATGTAAAAGTTACTGTAAAAGAATTAAGTTCAGAATATGAAGTGAGTGGAACACCAATTGAAGTAAATCAAAATGATCCAGTTACAAACGATGACTTAAAAGCTAAAGTAACCGCAACTTCAACAGTAGGCGATGCGAATGGAACAGATAAGATTTCAACAGTTACAGCACCTGAAATCAGCACAGCTAATTATGGTGAACGAAACATTACTGCCACAGTAACTTTCAAAGATGGAACAACCAAAGAAGTGATGATTCCGTTGAAAGTTAAAGACGTGACGAAACCAACGATTGAGTCACCAACGGATAGACAAAATTGGGACTTAATCGCAGTAGAAGGATCAAACCCAGAAATCTCTGTAACAAGCGAAGACAATACAGGAGGAAGTGGTGTTAAGACAACGACAGTAACAGGTTTACCAGATTTCTTAGAATATAATGAATCAACTAAGAAGATTCAGTTCAAAGAAGGCGTAACAGGAGTACCAAGTTTACCAGAAGGAACAGATGTACAACCTCATAATGTAACTATCACAGTTGTAGATAACGCAGGAAATGAAACAACAACAAATGTAACAATTACTGTGAAGTCAATGACTACTAAATATGATGCGAATCCAAACCCAGACAAACAAACAGTAAGTTATGGTGATGTACCAGATGCAGGGACAAGCGTGAGTCAATCGAACTTACCAGAAGGAACAAGTTATGCTTGGAAAACAATACCAAGTACAACAACTCCTGGAGAAAAAGACGGAGTAGTAGAAGTAATCTATAAAGATGGTTCGAAAGATACAGTAAATGTAAAAGTTACTGTAAAAGAATTAAGTTCAGAATATGAAGTGAGTGGAACACCGATTGAAGTAAATCAAAATGATCCAGTTACAAACGACGACTTAAAAGCTAAAGTAACTGCAACTTCAAAAGATGGAAATGTTAATGGAACGGATAAGATTTCAACGGTAACAGCACCTGAAATCAATACAGCTAACTATGGTGAACAAACTATTAACGCTACAGTAACTTTCAAAGATGGAACAACAAAATCTGTGGCCATTCCGCTGAAAGTTAAAGACGTAACGAAGCCAACTATTTCAGCTCCAACTAACGGACAAAACTGGGACTTAATCGCAGTAGAAGGATCAAACCCAGAAATCTCTGTAACAAGCGAAGACAATACAGGAGGAAGTGGTGTTAAGACAACGACTGTTACAGGTTTACCAGACTTTTTAGAATATAATGAGTCAACTAAGAAGATTCAGTTTAAAGCTGGTGTAACAGGAGTACCAAGTTTACCTGAAGGGACTAATGAACAACCTCATAATATAACTATTACAGTTGTAGATAACACAGGAAACGAAACAACAACAAACGTAACAATTACTGTGAAATCAATGACTACCAAATATGATGCAACTCCAAACACTCAAAAACAAACAGTAAGTTATGGTGAAACTCCAGATGCAGGAACTAGCGTGAATCAAACAGGCTTACCAGAAGGTACAAGTTACGCATGGAAAACAAGACCAGTAACGACAACTCCTGGAGAAAAAGACGGAGTAGTAGAAGTAACCTATAAAGACGGTTCAAAAGATACAGTAGATGTAAAAGTTACAGTAAAAGAATTAAGTTCAGAATATGAAGTAACTGGAGCACCAATTGAAGTAAATCAAAATGATCCAATTTCTAACGACGACTTAAAAGCGAAAGTAACTGCCACTTCAAAAGAAGGAAATGTGAATGGAACAGATAAGATTTCATCTGTAGAACCTAAAACGTCAATAAGTACAGCAAACTATGGTGAACAAAATATTACTGCCACAGTAACTTTCAAAGATGGAACAACGAAAGAAGTAACAATTCCATTGAAAGTTAAAGACGTGACGAAACCAACTATCTCAGCACCTGCGGAAAATACAAACTGGGAGATGACTGCTTTAGATAAAACATTGCGTCCTATGAAGATTGAAGCAGAAGATAATGCAAATGGTAGTGGAATTAAAAACGTCACGGTGACTGGATTGCCTGATTATTTAGAATATGATAGTACAACTAACGCTATTAAATTCAAATCAGGAAAACAAACAGTAGAAAAACTAGCTGAGGATACACCAAGTCAAGAATTTACTTTAAACATTCGAGCAGAAGACAAAGCAGGAAATGTCAGCGAAAGAACTGCGAAAATCACTGTATCTTCAATGAGTGCGAAGACTAATCCTACGCCAATTCCACAGAATACAAGTTATGGACAAGTGCCAGATTCTAATGCAAGTGTAGATAAAGCAGGATTGCCAGACGGAACAAAAGTGACGTGGAAAACACCACCAGTAGTAAATACACCAGGAACTACTACAGGAGTGGCTGAAGTAACTTATCCAGATGGTTCAAAAGATGTAGTGACAGTAAATGTAACGGTTAGAAAAGTAAGTGAAGATTTTACAGCAACTGGAACACAAATTGAAGTAAATCAAAATGTATCAGTTACTCCAGAAATGTTAAAAGGAGCAGTAACTGCGACAAATGCGCAAGGTGAGAATGGAAATGCTAAAATTGCAACAGTTGAAGCAAAAACACCAATTAATACTGAATCATATGGAGACCAAACAATACAAGCAAAAGTAACGTATATTGATGGCTCAGAGCAAGATGTTACAATTCCATTGAAAGTAAAAGATGTTACGGATCCAACAATTCAAACACCAGCAAACGGACAAAACTGGGAAATGACGGCTTTAGATAAAACATTGCCTCCTATGAAGATTGAGGCAAAAGATAATGCAAATGGTAGTGGAATTGCTACTATTGAAGTGAGAAATATGCCTTCATTCTTAACATTTGATCAAGCTTCTGGAACAATTGTGTTCAAAGAGGGTGTTCTAGAAGTACCGAGAATTGATTCTGATAATGTAATTCATGGTGTAACGATAGTAGCTAGAGATAAAGCTGGAAATTCGACATCAATCTTAGTAAATATTACAGTTTGGTCAATGCGTGGGAAATACACACCAAGCGCAATAGCGCAAGAAGTGGACAATGAGCACGTACCAGATCCAGAAACAAGTGTAACCAAAACTGGCTTACCAGAAGGCACAAGGGTTACATGGAAAGACACGCCAGTAGTGAATACACCAGGAGGTCATCCAAGTGTAGCCTTAGTCACTTATCCAGATGGAACTACCGATGAAGTCACAGTCCCAATCACGGTTAAGGAACA
>NZ_CAMHZQ010000026.1 GCF_946190275.1 Streptococcus mitis
GCACTTGTTGACGCTGAGGTAGACGCTACTGCACTTGTGCTTGCTGAGGTAGACGCTACTGCACTTGTGCTTGCTGATGTAGAGGCTACAGCGCTTGTTGATGCTGATGTAGAAGCTACCGCACTTGTTGACGCTGAGGTAGAAGCTACGGCGCTTGTTGATGCTGAGGTAGACGCTACCGCGCTTGTTGACGCTGAGGTAGACGCTACAGCGCTTGTGCTTGCTGAGGTAGACGCTACTGCACTTGTTGATGCTGAGGTAGACGCTACCGCGCTTGTTGACGCTGAAGTAGAGGCTACTGCGCTTGTGCTTGCTGACGTAGACGCTACGGCACTTGTTGACGCTGATGTAGAGGCTACGGCGCTTGTTGATGCTGATGTAGACGCTACCGCGCTTGTTGACGCTGACGTAGACGCTACCGCACTTGTTGACGCTGACGTAGACGCTACTGCACTTGTGCTTGCTGAGGTAGACGCTACTGCACTTGTTGACGCTGAGGTAGACGCTACAGCGCTTGTGCTTGCTGAGGTAGAAGCTACCGCACTTGTTGACGCTGAGGTAGAAGCTACGGCGCTTGTTGATGCTGAGGTAGACGCTACCGCGCTGGTCGATGCTGATGTAGATGCTACCGCACTTGTGCTTGCTGATGTAGACGCTACCGCACTTGTTGACGCTGAGGTAGACGCTACGGCGCTTGTTGACGCTGAGGTAGAGGCTACAGCGCTTGTGCTTGCTGATGTAGAGGCTACAGCGCTAGTACTTGCTGACGTAGACGCTACTGCGCTTGTTGACGCTGACGTAGACGCTACTGCACTTGTTGAGGCACTTTGAGATCTGTAATCCGAGTCAGATAATTTCGGCTTAAATATATCCGTCGTATCATCATTATAGGTAACTGTGACCATACCATCTCTACCTACAGAGACAGTTTTTATCTGCTTGTTAGGATTCGCATCTTCAATCGCTTTTAGAATCTTTTTCTTATCAGCTTCTGTTGGTGTAGTAAGATTCTCCACCTGAATCACCGGTGACTCTGGACTATATTTCTCACTTAATGGAGCTTGTATAATCACAAACTTAGCAACACCCAGATTGCCATTTATATCTCGTACTTTAGCATAGCGTGTCCAAGTATTGTTGGTTGGAGCATTGTTAGGAGTTGCAGTGTTAGTATAATTTTCTTCTGGATTAAATACCTGGTTTGGGTTATAAGTCGCTGTGCCTGTCAACTCGTGAGTATATGGATGATCGTTAGAAGCGTCGATGATTCTGTTATCACTTTCCCTTACTTGATTAGTCGCATCTTCTTTAGCATGTGGGCTTGAAATTAAGTTCCCTATACGATGAGTATTGCTTTCGTTGCTTTCATTATCCCAAGCTTCAACTCTAGTAATTTTGCCACTGTTATCAGATGTTTCAACCCTGACACGGAATTGATCTCCAGCATATATTTTGCTCTTGCCATCTGTCGTCTTCGGAGCTTCTCCCCATTTATTTGTAGACTTATCAAGTACTTCTACCTTAACAGTAACTTTTGGCGCTTCAGTTTCCTTGCTGATTTCAACACGGCTTACATCTGATTCCAATGTCTCATTATGATTTGTTACAGGATTAAGGAATTCCTTACTTTGTTTAACTGTTACATTTCCTGTTGGTAGAAGACCATTGCTATCTGCAACATCGGTTGAAGAGAAGGTTACATTTCCAGTACCATCTGCTTGTTTAGTAAGAGTCTTACCGCCGATTGTCAAGGTGACCTGCGCATTTGGCAATGCATTCGTTACGGTAATTCCTTTACTTGGAAGACCACCTGTATTTGTCAACTGGTCATCTGAAATTTGTGGTGGTTTTGGTCTAACTTTGATAGTTACAGGAACGATTGCATGACTATTATCCGCAGTTTGAGATCCTTTTGGTAAGGTAACTGTGACATCTTCCTTTTTGATACCTGGAGTACTTACTGTGCTAGCACCTGGTGCAGTTCTCCAGCTGTAAGTGGTTGTAGTCGCTTCCTCTGGACCGTTAGGAATCGGTACACTAGGATTCGAATTCTTAATCGCCTTGCCTGGATCCGTAATAATCTCATTCAAAGGTCCTGTATTCCCAACTGTTGTAACATACTCTTGCTTGGCTACTGGATCAACTACCGTATACTCAAATGTTGTCTCGCTCTTCAAAGCACGAGTAGGATCCGACTCAGCTCCAAAGCGACCTGTTGGATAGACAGCTGTCACAGTATAGGTCGTCCTGTGACTTACAGGATCCGCCCACCTTGAATCCTCCTTGGTTGTATACCATACATCACCAAAAGTCGGTGTTCCATTTTTAGCAATATCAGTTGTTTTCTCCGAACCTGTCCCATTTAATTGATACTTATAGGACCACTTAGTCCCTGAAGGTAGCGATTTACTATTGGTATATATAAACGTATCTCTACCATAGTTATTAGCCCAGCCTCCGTCGACTCTACTAAGGCCTGATCCTTGCGTTCCTTTAAATGCAAAGAACTTACCTGTGACTCCATTCGCGGTTTTTGTCTCAATCTTTGGATAAACAGTATATTTATACTCAACTTCCTTAGTCTCATTTCCTTTAGTAACGAGCAAGGTTGCTGTTTTATCACCAGGTGTAGATAAATCTGGAGCTCCATTTTTCCAAGTAACGTTGGTATTTGAAGGTAGGGCTCTACCATCACCATCTACAACAAAGTCATGAGGGGTAAGTTTACTAGGATTTTCTCCTTCAACGGCATAAAAACGATCTGTTTTAGCTCTATACGGTGCCTTCGCAGTAGCAGTGGTTGTAGCTCCATCTGAGTTAAAGTTATAAGACGTTGCATTAACTAGAGTGTTATCTTTGACTGCCTCTTCGGAAATAGTCACATTACCAGTCGATTTATCTAAAGTCACCCCAGCTGGAAGAGGATCGCTACTTTCCCATGCAGTTCCAGATTTTTTAATCGTAATTTGAGTAGGAGTGTTAGCAGTTGTAGACGTAGTCGGTGTATAGGATATATTCACTTTATCATTATCGACCGCAGGACTAACAACGACACTGCCATCATTTTTAGGATTAACTTGAGGTTTTGTTGCAGTAGACTTAGCAACATTTTCAAAGAAAACTTCTGAAACATCGACTGAATCGCCACCCTCATCATCTCTATAAACAGTCTTAAGTTGCTTGCTTAGTCCTACTTTAGTTCCAGTAATTTGTGCTTTTCCTTGTAAATCATTATGGGCGAGAATAGCTTGTTTATCTCGCTCCGTCAAAGGAGAACCTAGTCTAGACACTTCCATAGTAGGGGGAACAGGCAAGTAAACTTCCTTACCATTTAACATGGCTTTCACAGCCATATTTTCTCCTATACCCGAACCAATTTGATTACTACCACCAACCCATTCAACACTCTTAACGTTTAACGCCTTCTGTCTGTCTGTACCTTGCACATTCGATGAGACTTGATCTGTATTTGGGAGAACTTTACCATTGTGAACAAATGGACTCGGCCTTGGAGTTCTATCAATTTGATCGTTATAGGTACCCATATCATCAGGAAGGGCGAAACCTGAAATTGTGCTTGACTTATCATCAATTTTCTGAATAATAGATGCTGGGTCAATCTGTTGCCCTTTGGTAATTTGTTTAGCAGCTAAAGTTTGATTAATAACAGGCTCATAGACATCAGCCTGTGTAACAATTCGAAATGGAAGAGTATAGGAACCCGCATTCGAAGTCTTAACAATCAGCTCATTGACACCTTTATCAAAAGGAATATCTCGACTATTTGCTCCACTGAGTTCCTCGTTCCTATAATTGGTTCCCCTGATCGCATAGGTTACTGTTCCTCCAGGAGCTGCAGTCTTCTTACCTGTTACTTTATCGTAGACATCAGCAATCTGGCTAACGCTACCCGAAGTTAACTGATTTAATCCACCATACTTCAAAAACGTAGAAGGAACATTTTTTTCAACTCCAGCCAATAGCGGTCTGGAGACCCATTCATTTGCAGATAGTTTCTATGACGTGAATTTTCCAGGGAACGGAAACCAGCCATATAAAAATCATTAGTATCTTCTGGACTATCTGTCGTATATTTGATTTTATACCCTTCTAAACGAGCTGAACCTCTAGGATTAAGAGCGTATACATTCGCTGTCGCATTTTCAATAGAAGTAAAAGCAAAGTCCCCAGCTTTTTTAGTTTCATCCGATATTTTATCTGTTTGATAAAAAACCTCTGGATTATTATATGCAAAATCTCGCAAACTTGTGAGTGAACCACGGCCTACACCACTTGGGCCTACACCAGCTACATTTTCATAGTAAGGGCCACCTTGGTTATTATGTGCATTTCCGACAGCGGCTCTTAAATCTCCACTTTTCTCATTATGGGTGAAAGCGTTATTCCCATTGCTGCTTCCCAAAAGGTTCCAACCCGCTTCTGCTCGGTCCTTTTGCCACACTTCCATATGAGTAATGTTATGCCCTTTTGGAACAGTAAAGTAAAAGTAAGGATTATCATGAGGGTCTCCACCTCTATTAAAGGTAACTTCCCATTGAGTTGTACGCCCCGTACGAGTTGCTGTCATCAAAACTTGGTCACCAATATTTTGAACCAAAACACGTGAAGCAGTATTAGCAGGACCAGGAGCTATTCCATTACCTGTTCTTCCTTCTGTAGCATATAAATAAGTTCCTTCTTTATATATGTTCGCTTTAGAGTTATGGTCGTTAGCTTCACCTTTATTAACTACGTATCCTACAGAGGCTGTTAAAAATGTTGGATTGCTATTCTCAGGCGCTACCTCCCTAAAGCTAACTCCTCTCTCCATCCGTCTACCATTTAGCACACTACGTTTACCGTTATTAGCACGGAGAACAGCGTTAACGATTGAGTTTTGCGCAGATGTAGCTTGCTTGATAACATCTGTCAAGTCAGCATTTGGATTTTTCAGCGCTTCTTCGATAGCTGTTACAGCTGCATTAACCTTAGCAACCGCTGCTTCTGTATTTGGCAGACCGATAGACTTAGCGAGGTATTCACCCATAGTCGCTGAGATTTTAGATAGACGTTTGCGGTCTTCTTGAGCTTTCTTGTTGCTCTCAGCAGATACTGTAGTCGCTACGGCAGCTGTTGTCGTCGTATCCACCAAACTTGAAGTCGTTGATGTGATTTGACTCAAACGAGTTTCGACTGCTTGTAGAGATGCGAGGCTTTCAGTGATAACTTTTGAAAGAGCTGCGCCAGCTGTCGCATTAGCTGCATCTTCCTTACGAACAGATGTCTCTTTGTTTGAAGCTGTTTCTGATGCTACTGGTTTTGCAAGTTCAGAAGTTACTCCAGCTTGTGATTGAGAAGCACTTGTTGAGGCTGACTCAGATGCACTTGTACTTGCACTTGCAGAAGCAGATGTACTGGCTGATACAGAAGCACTTGTTGAAGTACTTACTGATTGGCTTTCACTTTCTGAAAGATGCTTACTTGCATTCTTGGAAGCTTCCTCAGACAAGGATTGGCTTTGGCTGACAGAAACTGATAGGCTGTCGGCTTGAGCCCCCTCCTGATCTTTTACTGTTCCCAAAGTTACTGTGTCTGTATTCGCAAGTGTTTGATTTGACTCTACTGTCTTTTCAAGAGCGTCGTTGGCATAAACAGTTGTTTGTGTTGCAACTGCTCCTCCAAGTACCGTCCCTGCTGCGGCTATCCCTTTCAGGATATCCAATCCAGTCAGTGTATTTGCTGATTGCTCTTCGATCATTTCAGTTGTTACCTGAGCAGCATCTACACCACCACGCAAGACTTTAAAGAGGCCAAATTGAGAAGTCGAGGCACGCAACCAATGCTTACCCGACTTGATCAACTTGAAACGGGTCACACGATCCGTTTCTCTATATTCACCTTTTTGTCTTCTAAAAAACATATTTAACTCCTTCTTCTAAAAAGGTATTTTCCCCTAATTATATTCTACTTCTTTGAAAATATTAAGTCAACTCAATATAAGCTTATGATAAAAAGTTTTATTATTCAATTCTATGTATAATGCTATCTAACATTGATATTTCCGTAAATCGAACCACGCCAAAAATAGTAATAAAATCAGCAAATCGCTTTATTTAATATATATATATATATATATCGGATAGAGTGTGTATATTTTCTGTATAAAACTAGTAAAACAGGCAAAAGACTTCAAAACTGTATACAACTTTCTATGCTCTTTCTGTTCGTAGAGCCACGATTTCGCTATCCCTTCCTCCCTCTACTAGCTCATGATAATCAGACTTTGGAATCGCTATTTGGTTCACCGGTAGCAGGTGCCCACGGAGGACTCACACCTCAGATGAACGTCATGCCCGTCGTACCTAAAAAAATCACTCCCTGACTAGGCGAGTGATTTTTGGGCTACTGTTAAAAAGAGTTCTGAGTAATTTCCTTGAAACAGGTCTTCAGCACTGTAAAGAATCTTACTGTCAATGCTCGAAAAACCAAACTGGGCTAGCTTGTTTTCCAGTTCAGCTAAATCAAATCCATGATGGTTAGCTTCTGTCTTGGTAAAATCAGCAAGTAGGAGTTGTCCATCTTCCTTCAAATGTTGATGAAACAGTGAGAGAGCCGCATCCAAATCAGGCATATGATGAAGAACCCGACAAACAACAATGAGTTCAAACTCTTGCTTCAAGGGAGTTCCCAGTAAATCTTGCTCCAAAAGCTGGATATTCTTGATGCCTTGCTGCTCCGCTTTCAAACGAGCTTGCTCCAGCATTTTCTCAGAAATGTCTACAAGAGTAACGAACTTGGCTTGCTTGGCCAGAGGCAAGGCTAATAGCCCCGTCCCTCCACCGAAATCCAAAATTTCTTTGTCTGATAGAAGATCAATCTGTTTCTCGACTGCTTGACAAACCAAGTTTGCAAGGAAGATATTTTTAGGGGAATCGAAAGTTTCTGCTTTGTGGTTAAAATCATGTTTCATGCTTTTAGTTTAACACAAAGTAGCTTGATTGGCTAAGAATTATCTTTCTTTTCGACCTTCTCTTCTGATTTTTTCTTCTCTGCTTGATTACTTGAATCAGTCACTACCTCTTCCTTTTTATCTCTTTTCTCTTCTTTGATTTTGACTGAAGGAAAGATGAATTCATATTGACTCTTAGGCGTACGAACCGTCGTCACCAAGCTTGTTTTCTTATTTTGATAACTCACCTGACCCAGATTAAAGGTCTGTTCTCCACTTTCTTTCTCAACCTTATCTTTGGTTCTCTTGGCCATAGCAAAAGCAACCAATTTTTCTTTATTTAAAGCATATTCTTGATAGTGGGCGACTTGTCGGTTCAAGTAAAATTGTAACAAAAGACTAAAGATGGCTGCCATGGTGACTGCATAGAGGAGAACACCTGCCTTAACTTTTTTCTTTTTCCACACGATAGATGAACTCCCTTTCTAAGCCTTTTTGGAACTGGAAACGAAAACGAACCAGTTGATTGTCCTCTGTAATCTGCGCAGATTTGAGGCCATAAACCATCGGCTGATAACCCCGTCCACTGGCATCGGTTTTCCGAAAATCATCTGATTTTGACTTACCGATGGCGATGTCCTTACCATCCTGCTTCATATAGAGGCGATTGCCCTCCACTTTTTCGAACTGTGAACGGTCTAATTCTGTCTCCAGCTGATCCACAAACAAGAGCCACTCTTTTTGCTCGCTTTGTTGCTGGTAGCGAACTTCTGAAATGAGGAGCTGACTCATGGCTTGAAAGAGGAGTAAACTTCCACTGATGACAATGAGGGCAATCAAGGATTCCAACAAGGTAAAAGCCTTGACCTTATGGCTCTTTGATAGCCAACAACTGTTCTGAACCATGGTAGACCTCCAATCCCTTTTCACTAGAAAACACCTGAATCTCAACTCCATTTATGTTTACCTGATTTTGACCTGTCTGCAAGGCCATCTTAGCTACCCTCAAGACTTCTTCCTTTTGCAAGATTTTTGCTTCTTCTTGCCTATTTTTTTGAATTTGTCCCAAAAGGAGGGTCGCAATGCTGGCAAAGATAGCTAGAGCGACTACTGCTTCCAGTAAAATTACTGCCCTAATTTTTTGTTTCCTTAATGCGTTTAATTTTTCCATTTCCTAGATATAATTGATAACGAATCGCTCCTTTACTGGTCTGAAATTCAACCTTAGCCAGGGACGAATTGCCCCCAGCTCGGTCAAATGTAATGTTTTGGCCTGATGGTGCCTGAATTCCTTTAGGAACTGTCAACTTTTGACTTCCATTACTGATCGTCTGCCCATCTAAGTTTAGACTAGTCTTTTGCTGACTAGCTACACTGCGTTTTTGAGTTTCCCGATAGAGTTCTTCAAACTCCATAAAGAAAATCTGCTCCTCTACCGCCGCAAAAGTGGACTGAACAGAGCCGGACAAGCCCAAGGCAAGGATACTCACAAGACCCAAAACCAAGAGGCTTTCCAGCATGGTAAAGGCCTTAATCTGCAACGGTTTGACTGGTATTTTGTTTAGCATGGTATTCTTTATAAGCTTTAGCCTGTTCTTCCGTGATTCGCCCATCTGCTTGTAACTTACTTAGGCTAGCATCTTCATTTTTATCCAAGCTATAAAGTTCTGCCTGACTTTCCACAACCTTAACAACAGCAGCTTTTCCTTTGTCATTGACCGCCTCTTTTTGCTTGGTCAAATTAGGTACAAAGAGCAAGAGAAGCACGCTGATGATGAGCAAGACCACCAACATCTCCACAAGTGTGAAAGCTTTAACCTTAGCTTTTTTCAAGAATGTCATCATTTTTTTCATTTTAAAAATTTACCTCCATATTTTGATACATGGGCATGAGCATTGCCGCATAAAGTAAAACGATAATCAGAGCCACAAAGATAAAAACCAGTGGCTGCACCAGATTCATGGTGCGGTTGACTCGGGTAAAAAAGGCTTCCCAAGTTTTTTCAGCATAGATTTCCAACTCACTACCCAGCTTGGACTTGACTTCCCCATACTCGATAATGAGACTCAACTCCTTCTTAAAGAAAGGATAGATTCCTATAGTCTGAGAAAATTCCCGACCATTTTGTAGGGATTGAGCCAAATCTCGACCGATTTCTTTAAAGAGCTGGGAACCTTGTTCCTGCATCATTTGAAAAATCTGCGTCAGTTCCATCCCTTGAGAAATCATATTACCCCATTCACGCGCATAATAGGCTGTCAGATAGGTCTGCACAAAAATTCCAAAGAAGGGAAGGCGTGCCAAGATAGAAAAGACGCGCATCTTCGAACTTCTTTTATAAAAAGTGAGTGCTAAAAGGACACCTACTGAAACAAAGCCTACCATTCCTAGAAAAATTTGTGGCAGATTGCCGATAATTTGGGTGGCAATATTGCTACTATCCAGTTGTGGTAATAAATAGTTACGCAACCCCAGCATAATTAAGAAAAGAAAGCCCAGCAAAATCAAGGGATAGGTCGCTACTTCAATTAGTTTTTTCTTGACCTTGGCCAGATTGTCTAGATACTCTTCTATCTTTCCCAAACTCAGGTGGAGATTCCCATGAACTTCAGCTAGGGATAACTGAGTGACAATAGCACTTGAAAATCCCAAACTTTCCATCATTTCTGAGAATGATTTTCCCTGAGACAAACCTGTGCGCATCTGGGTCACGCACTGCTTGTCCAACAAGGCACTCCTATCTAAAAAGGAGATAGTCTCCACCAGATGAAAACCGCTGGAAAAGAGATTATTAAACAGGGTGATGATATTTTTTTGCTTAGCTGTAGATAATTTTTTCCGTTTCAGCCTGAAGACTTGTGATATGTCCATCTTTAAGAAGCTGGTCAATCTGTTCATTCCAGCTAGTTGGCTGGTGTTCTTGATAGTTTTTGTTTGCAAAGTCAACGATTCCTCCTCCCCCAATCAATCTCTGGTAGCAGACTCCTTGCAGAACGACTGCCAATTCCTCCTCACTCACGCCCAACTCCAGTAAACGTTCATAAACTCCTCGGATACTCTTGGCATGAATGGTTGAAAAGACTGTCGCACCTGTCAAACTGGCTCTGACCACTGCACGCGCCGTTTCGCTGTCTCGAATTTCTCCGATAATCAAGAGATCTGGTCGATGACGCAAGGAAAGTTTGATTAGATTTTCATAGGTCAACCCGATTGCTTCATTCAACTGCAACTGTAGCATATCCTCTTGTTTGATTTCTACCGGATCTTCAATGGACATGACTTGTTGTCCCTTAAAAAGAGACTTGGCTAATTCGTGCATCAAGGTCGTCTTACCACTGCCGACTGGACCAGCAAAAAGATAGAGTCCTCGTTGCCTGTACTGCTTGCCCAATTCTTCAATATCCTGAAACCAAAAATGCAAGTCCTGCTCCTCATCGTGCAACAAGCGAATAACTAAACTCTCATGACCTCGATAATCACCTATGGTAGATAAGCGTAAGGACGCCATCTTATCGTCATAGGCATAATCGCAGGAACCCAGCTGACTACGTCGCTTCTCTCCCACATTCATACCTGCCACAAACTTGAAATGACTGATAACGGCCGCAAATTTTTCAAAATCATAACAACCAATTTTACAGCGCTCGTCTCCGACCCTCATATGAAGCTCATAAGCGTCTAACTTAGGAACAAAATAAATATCCTGCGCCCCTTTTTTCCGAGCCGAACGAATGATTTCTTGTGCAATTTCTTGAACCATACTTACCTCCTCACCTATACTATTCGCAAAGATTTGGAAAAATAAAAAAAGCAACTCCAAAAAAGTTACTTTTTCTCTATTTTAATTTCATACGGCAAGAACGGTGCCTTTCCTTACCTGTTTGTTTTTCATAGCCTGGGCGTAGTTTTTCATCTGGAATAACCTGCTCATCCTGTAAAAGAGCCAAAGAATGGTATTGTTGTAAATATTCATCACATTCATCACACCAGCGTTGGTCTTCTGGATCCCAAAAAATGGTCATCAAGTCACTTCTGCTTTTATAAAGAGGGGATTCTTGTTCCAATCTAAACCAGCAAGTTTTATAGTATTTGAGAGCATCATAATACTGGTCAAATTTCTTACTTGCTACAATATCTTCTTCCCAACCTTCTAAGAACCACCACGGTTCAAAATCTCCGTACATTTCTATAACACGATACATATTCATTCATTCCTTTGTACCGTATATTATAACCAATTCCGCTAAACAAGGAAAGAAATATGCTCATTTCTTAATTTCTTGATAAAAAATCCAGCCATCTGATGGATGACTGAATTTCTATTTGCTTATGTTCCAAAATCTTTTTACTACCTAGGCTTCAGAAATATCGTTTTCGATAATGACCTTAATGGCATGGTGATCTGCTGCCTTACTGAAGACTTCATAGGCTTTTTCAATTTCACTAAGTTTGAAATAGTGAGTTACCAATTTTTCTGGTTCAATCTTATGACTTTCAAGTGCTTTCAACAATTGTGGAGTTGTATTTGTAGATACCAAACCAGTTGTTACATTGATGTTGCGAATCCAAAGTTTGTCCAAATCGAATTCGACTGGTTTACCATGTACACCACAGTTGGCAACTGTTCCATCTACACCGATAATCTTTTGACAGAAATCAAATGTTGCAGGAATACCAACGGCTTCGATAGCGACATCCACACCACGTCCATCTGTCAAATCATAAATTTCTTTAATCGCTTTTTCAGGGTCTGAAGAATTAACCTTATGAGTCGCACCGAATGATAGAGCAGTTTCCAAGCGATTATCGTCTAAGTCCACCATAATCAATTTAGCTGGTGAATAGAATTGAGCTGTCAAAAGAGCTGCTAAACCAACTGGGCCTGAACCAATAATGGCTACACTACAACCAGGTTCTACTTTCCCTTTCAAGACACCAATTTCATACCCAGTAGGCAGAATGTCTGATAGCATAACCAAGGCTTCATCTGACAAGTCTTCTGGAGTGTGGTAAAGAGTGTTATCTGCATGAGGGACACGTAAATATTCAGCCTGCATACCATCAATCAGGTGACCGAAAATCCAGCCCCCTTCGTCTTCACAGTGGGCATAAATTCCTTTTTTACAGTAGTAGCATTTACCACAGGCACAGACACAAGAAATCAAGACCTTATCGCCTTTTTTGAAGTTCGAAACTCCTTCCCCAACTTCTTCAACAATCCCAATCCCTTCGTGGCCAAGAATGGTACCACTTTGGCAAGCAGGAACATCCCCTTTGATAATATGGAGGTCTGTTCCACAAATAGTAGTTTTTACGATACGCACAATAGCGTCTGTTGGCTTGCGAAGCACTGGTTTGTCTACATCAACAAAAGAAGCAAGTCCTGGTTTAACATAAGTATAGGCTTTCATAAAGCATTCCTCCGTTTTTTTATTTGTACTATTTATAATATAATTGTAAGCCTTTTCATTTGTTTCTTCAAGTTTTTTTGTGATTTTTTTAACTTTTTTATTTACCGGTAAAGCAATATAGATAAAAAAGCAGAAGCTAATCTCTAACTTCTGCTTTTTCTCTTATGCTTGATAACGTTTCACACCGTCTAGGTAGGTTGCTACCAATTCCAAATCTTTATCTAATACGATAAAGTCCGCATCATAACCTTCACGGATTTGACCACAGACATCATCAATGTGAACAGATTTTGCTGGGTTAAGGCTGGCCATCATGACTGCTTCATGCGGATTTGCAATACCCCACTCGACTACATTTCTCATACCATCTTTAAGTTTGAGGATAGAACCTGCCAAATTACCAGTAGATTTGAGACGTGCAGTTCCATTTGCTACTACAACAGGGAATTCTCCCAACATATAGTCACCGTCTTCAAGCCCACCAGCTGTCATACAGTCCGTAATAAGAGCGATGTTTTCTGTCCCCTTTTGCTTAAGTAAAATCTCACAAGCTTTTGGATCTACGTGATAACCATCACAAATCAATTCTGCGTAAGTATGTGGGAGCTCATACATAGCTCCTACCATACCTAGTTCGCGGTGTGTTAAACCACGCATCCCATTATAGGCATGTACCCATACACTAGCTCCAGCATCAACTGCCTTCTTAGCTTGTTCAAATGTCGCATCTGAGTGTCCAAGTGCAACTGTCACACCTTCACCTGTAATAGTACGTACAAAATCTTCCACCCCATCACGTTCTGGTGCAATAGCGATTTTATTTAGCATCCCTTTTGCAGCATCCTGCCAAGAATGAAACTCCTCAACACCCGGGTCTCTCATATAAGTTGGATTTTGTGCCCCCTTAAAAGTTTCTGTGAAATATGGACCTTCATAATAAATCCCACGAATCTTAGCACCTGTTGCTTCTTTATAATGGTTTCCAAGATTTTCAGTGACTGCAAGCAATTGCTCATAAGTGGCTGTTAAAGTTGTGGGCAAGAAACTGGTAACACCGGTACTAAGAAGTCCTTCACTCATAGTATGCAATGTACCTTCAATATTGTTGTCCATCACATCTACACCTGCATATCCATGAATATGAGTATCCACAAGACCTGGTGCAATGCTATAACCAGTATAGTCAAGAACCTCTGCTCCTTCAGGAATTTGATCCACATGTTTCCCAAATTTGCCATCAACAAGTTCTAAGTACCCACCGCGACGAATGCCAAATGGATAGAAAAACTGATCCGCTTTAACGTAATTAGGCATAATAATGACCTCCTTAAAAGATTACTTTTGATATTTATTATGTCAATTACATTATAAACCTTTCTGATTCATTTGTAAATGGTATAGACCTATTTTCTAGAGATATTTTAAAAGAGCTGGATTTCTCCAACTCTTTTCTTTTTAATACAAGTTATTTTGATTTGACTGGTTTGTCTTGAGCTGTTTGCAAAGCTGTAGCAATGGTATCTGCATACAATTTTGCTCCGGCTTCAATTTTGCTAATGTCACTTCCGAAATGGACTTGGTCTGTTCCTGTCCAGATCTCTGGATGTTCCTTAGCAACTTGATTCCAATCAGCAATGGTGATATAAGGAGTCTTCTCTGCCAATTCTCTCATATAGGCAGCAGCCTTCTCAACGATTGCATAGGTCTCTTTTGTCTTATCTCCTTCATAAGGAGTCACCAAAACCATATGATGTCCCTTAGGAAGATTTTTCACGATACTATCCCAATCTTCCTTGTAACTTTCAGGATTATTTACCCCAGTTGCAATAACCACCATCTTTGGTAGAAATTTATTCTGGCTATTGTTGAGCATGATTTCGTTGGCAGTCTTGGTTGTTCTACTGACTTGTGCATTAATCTGTGCCCCTGGAAGGGCTGTCTGCAACGCTGTATTTGCCCTTAAGGCCACCGAGTCACCAATTAACATAGTGCCATCAGCAATCCCCAAACTGTTTGCATCTGCCCGTTCTGTCATCACCTTGGTTTGGCTAATATTTGTTGCAGCTTGCTTCAAACCATTGACAGTTAAGTCTGTCTCAAACGCTCCCACTTGTGGTGCCAACAAAGTCACTAAGAAGACAATGAAGGCCAAGATTCCTGTACTTGTTGCAAAAATTGCGTGAATATAAGGCAGGGGACGAATAGTTTGTAAAATAGGTGTGTTCTTGCCTGCAATCCACGGCTCCAATACATAAAATGAAAGACTGGCAAATCCATAAGAACAAATCAAAGTCAGTAACACAGCAAAAAGATTTGATGTCAACTGTGAGAAAATGATATAAAAAGGCCAATGGAAGAGATAAACTGCATAGCTAGTATCTGCTAAAAAGCTGATCATCTTTGGCTCCTGTACGTTAGGAGTCTTTTCATGTAAGACACGCGCCGCCAGAATCATAGCAAGGGCTGCAAGGCTGGCAAGCAAGAAGCCCATAAGATAGGCAAAGAGATAGGTAAATTTGACAAAGAAGGTCAAAATGAGTAAGAAACCAAAACCTCCTGCAAAAACTAAAAGGGTCTTGCGTAAATCCCAGATTTTATCCAATTGCTTAACTAGGGAAGTCGTCTGACGAACGCCTACGATAGTTGCTAACACACTTCCCAAAAAGAATGGATATACATGAGTTAAACTGGAGAAGTAAACAGAGGAATAAGAGGTTACTAGAAAACTACCAATAAACATGGAGAAGAAGCTGATCAAGAAGGCAGTGGCAGATAAAAGAAAGACCATCCCCTTCAACTGACCATTTGATTTAGCCTGTTTAGATAAGAACCAAACTGCCAATCCCCATAGAATATAGTAGTGAACCTCAACGGCCAAGCTCCAATTATGAACAAACAAATGAGGAATGAACTGTGATTCATAACTCCCACCTGTTAGAAGTTCATAGAAGTTGGTCATGAAACCTAAAACACCCGCAATCTGACCCCCAATTCCAGCCACATAATCTTGGCGAACTAGAAAGGTAAAAGGCATGGTTACCAAGACCATCAAAACCACAGGTGGCACAATCCGATAAAAGCGCCTCCTAAAAAATCCAAGTAAATCAATTTCATGATTTTTAGAAAATTCTTCGATAAGTAGAGCCGTAATCAGGAAACCTGAAAATGTAAAAAAGACATCTACCCCGAAAAATCCTCCAGGAAAGATGGTCTGAAAGAAGTGATACAAGAGTACCAAAAGTAAACCTGTAATCCTAATCAAGGAAAACCATTTAATGCGCATACGAGTTTATTCTTCCTTTCATTATACACTTTATTCTATCAAAAAAAGAAGAAAAATCCTAAGAGAAAACTTAGGATTTTTAGCTTATATCAATTCCGTTTTAGAAATTGCGTCCTGACTTATTATAGCCATATTTTTCCACAAAATACTCACGGAACTCCAAGAGATTGTCATCCATAATGGCTTGTCGAACCTGCTTCATCAGGTTAAGCAAGAAGTAAAGGTTATGGTAGCTAGTCAAGCGGATACCAAAGGTTTCATCGGCCTTGAGCAGGTGACGAAGGTAGGCGCGTGTATAGTTCTTACATGTGTAGCAATCACATTCAGGATCCAGTGGTGTAAAGTCCTCAGCAAACTGAGCATTTTTGACAACCAAACGTCCCTGACTGGTCATACAAGTCCCATTACGAGCGATACGAGTCGGCAAGACACAGTCAAACATATCCACCCCACGAATCACCCCATCAATCAAGCTGTCTGGCGCTCCCACACCCATCAAATAGCGAGGTTTGTTTTCAGGCAGCAGTTGAGTTGTAAAGTCCAAGACCGCATTCATCTCTTCGTGGGTTTCTCCCACTGCCAAGCCACCGATAGAGTAGCCTGGGAAGTCCATGCTGACAAGATCATGAGCTGATTGGCGACGAAGGTCTTCAAATCCTGCCCCCTGCACAATCCCAAATAACCCTTGGTCATGCGGACGACGGTGAGCCTTCAAACCACGCTCAGCCCAACGACTGGTACGCTCGATTGATTTCTTAACGTAGTCGTATGGTTGATAAAACTGAGGACATTCGTCAAAGGACATCATGATGTCTGAGCCCAGATTATTCTGAATGGAGATGGCCTTCTCTGGTGATAAGAACATCTTGGAACCATTGAGATGGTTTTTAAAGGTTACTCCTTCTTCTGTGATATTACGGCTATCTGCTAAGGAATAAACCTGGAAACCACCACTATCTGTCAAAATAGGCTGGTCCCAATTCATGAACTTGTGGAGACCACCTGCACGTGCAATGAGTTCATCTCCAGGACGAAGCCACAAGTGATAGGTGTTTGATAGGATAATTCCCGAACCCATCTCCTTCAATTCTTCAGGTGACTGAGTTTTGACAGTAGCTTGAGTTCCAACTGGCATAAACATAGGCGTCGGGAAGGTGCCGTGGGGAGTGATGATTTCTCCCAGACGAGCTCCTGTGTGTTTTTCTTTCTTAATCAAACGATATTTGATTGGTGAATCTGACATTTTTTACCTCCGAAGCTGGGAAAAACAGTCCCAGTTCATACTTTGTGCCCAAGGGCATACTGTATGATTTTATCAAAAAAAGTAGGAACTGTCACGAACTATGGTATAAGTGAAAAACGTTTACAAATAGTTATCATTGGTTGTCAATAGTTGAGTTTTTACTTATTTTTCATTAA
>NZ_CAMHZQ010000027.1 GCF_946190275.1 Streptococcus mitis
GGGACTTTTTTTCTACACAAAAATAGGCTCCATAAGATCCATAGGGGATTTACCCACTACAAATATTATAGAGCCAAATAATCCTAAAAATCAGGGCGCAGGCTCTGATTTTTCTTACTAGAAAAGCAAGGTACAATCTTGTAAAAGTAGCTGAAATTTGATATAGTAGTCCTATGTAAAAGACAAAGGAGAATATAATGGAATCACAATATACATTTTTAATCATTCTTGTGGCTATGGTGGGATTGATGTTCTTTACGCAACGCTCTCAAAAGAAACAAGCACAAAAACGTATGGAAAGCTTAAATAAACTACAAAAAGGCTATGAAGTTATTACAATCGGTGGACTTTATGGAACAGTCGATGAAGTAGATACAGAAAAGAAAACAATTGTTCTTGATGTAGATGGAGTTTACTTGACTTTTGAACTAGCTGCTATCAAGACAGTATTACCGCTGAAAGAAACAGCTTCACTCGAAGGTGCAATTGAAAAATAAGACGGGATTACTAACTCCCGTTTTTCTATAAAAGAAAGGAAATGGGATGAAAAAACTAGTCTTTGTCTGTCTGGGAAATATTTGCCGCAGCCCTATGGCCGAGTTTGTTATGAAATCAATGACAGATCATTATGAAATCCAAAGTCGAGCGACTTCCTCTTGGGAACATGGCAATCCGATTCATAAGGGAACTCAAGGGATTTTTAAACAGTATGAGATTCCTTATGATAAAGGCAAGACATCGCTTCAGATTAGTAAGGAAGATTTTGAAGACTTTGATTATATTATCGGCATGGATGCTTCAAATGTTTCTGACTTACGTCAGATGTGTCCAGTAGACTGTCAAGATAAGATTTACTCATTTGCATCTGAAAGTGTTCCAGATCCTTGGTATACAGGTGATTTTGAGGACACTTATCAGCGTGTTCAAGAGGGGTGTCAAGCTTGGTTAGAACGTTTAGAAAAGGAGAGTGAAGGTGGAAAATCTTAAGAATTTTTACGAAAAGTATCGTGTCTATCTGACTCGTCCACGTTTAGAGCTTTTGGCAGTAGTTACCATTGTTTTCTGTGCTGTACTCGTCTTTTTTCTAAATATTCCCGGAAAAGGTGTTCTAAAGCTTGATAATGGAACGATTGTTTACGACGGCACTCTTGTCCGTGGTAAAATGAATGGCCAAGGAACCATCACCTTCCAAAATGGAGACCAATATACAGGTAGTTTCAACAATGGAGCCTTCAACGGAAAAGGTACCTTTCAATCTAAAGAAGGCTGGACCTACGAAGGTGATTTTGTAAATGGTCAGGCTGAAGGAAAAGGAAAACTAACAACAGAACAAGAAGTTGTTTATGAAGGGACTTTTAAACAAGGCGTTTTTCAACAAAAATAAAGCCTCCTTATCAAAGGAGGTATTATTAGAACATTTAAGTAAGCGCTTACCTGTAAATCCCTTTCTTTCCAAGTCTCTCTTCCAAGCAAGCTTGTGAAATAAAAAAATATTTGAAATAAATTTCACAAACTCTAAAGGAAAAACGTGACAAGTAAAGAGAATGAGAAAAATTTCACAAGGATTTAAAAATTCTTTGTGAAATGTTTATGAAACTGTTTACAAAGTTGAAATAATGCGTTATAATAAACTTGTGAAAAAATTAACAAAGGATATCGATCCTTGAAAGCTATGGAGGAAAATATGGCTGATAAAAAAACTGTGACACCAGAGGAAAAGAAACTCGCTGCTGAAAAGCATGTCGATGGATTGGTGCAAAAAGCTCTTGTTGCCCTTGAAGAAATGCGTAAGTTGGATCAAGAGCAAGTTGACTACATCGTTGCCAAAGCATCAGTAGCAGCTTTGGATGCCCACGGAGAATTGGCTTTACATGCCTTTGAAGAAACAGGACGTGGTGTATTTGAAGATAAAGCAACTAAGAACTTGTTTGCTTGTGAACACGTAGTAAACAACATGCGACACACTAAGACAGTTGGCGTTATCGAAGAAGACGATGTAACAGGTTTGACTCTTATCGCTGAACCAGTTGGTGTTGTTTGTGGTATCACTCCAACAACAAACCCAACATCAACAGCAATCTTCAAATCATTGATTTCATTGAAGACACGTAACCCAATCGTCTTTGCCTTCCATCCATCAGCACAAGAATCATCTGCTCATGCAGCTCGTATCGTCCGCGATGCAGCTATCGCAGCTGGTGCTCCTGAAAACTGCGTACAGTGGATCACTGAACCATCTATGGAAGCAACTAGTGCTCTTATGAACCACGAAGGTGTTGCGACAATCCTTGCAACAGGTGGTAACGCAATGGTGAAGGCTGCGTACTCATGTGGTAAACCAGCTCTTGGGGTAGGTGCCGGAAACGTTCCAGCTTATGTTGAAAAATCAGCAAACATCCGTCAAGCAGCACACGATATCGTTATGTCTAAATCATTTGATAATGGTATGGTCTGTGCATCTGAACAAGCGGTTATCATTGATAAAGAAATTTACGATGAATTTGTAGCAGAGTTCAAATCATATCACACTTACTTTGTAAACAAAAAAGAAAAAGCACTTCTTGAAGAATTCTGCTTCGGCGTGAAAGCAAATAGCAAAAACTGTGCTGGTGCGAAATTGAACGCTGACATCGTTGGTAAACCAGCAACTTGGATTGCAGAACAAGCAGGATTTACAGTTCCAGAAGGAACAAACATTCTTGCTGCTGAATGTAAAGAAGTTGGTGAAAACGAGCCATTGACTCGTGAAAAATTGTCACCAGTTATCGCAGTTTTGAAATCTGAAAGCCGCGAAGATGGTATTACCAAAGCTCGTCAAATGGTTGAATTTAACGGTCTTGGACACTCAGCAGCCATCCATACAGCTGACGAAGAATTGACCAAAGAATTTGGTAAAGCTGTTAAAGCTATTCGTGTTATCTGTAACTCACCTTCTACTTTCGGTGGTATCGGGGACGTTTACAATGCCTTCTTGCCATCATTGACACTTGGATGTGGTTCTTACGGACGCAACTCAGTTGGGGATAACGTTAGTGCCATTAACCTCTTGAATATCAAAAAAGTCGGAAGACGGAGAAATAACATGCAATGGATGAAACTTCCTTCAAAAACATACTTTGAACGTGATTCAATTCAATACCTTCAAAAATGTCGTGACGTTGAACGTGTCATGATCGTTACTGACCATGCCATGGTAGAGCTTGGTTTCCTTGATCGTATCATCGAACAACTTGACCTTCGTCGCAATAAGGTTGTTTACCAAATCTTCGCTGATGTAGAACCAGATCCAGATATCACAACTGTAAACCGTGGTACTGAGATTATGCGTGCCTTCAAACCAGATACAATCATCGCTCTCGGTGGTGGATCTCCAATGGATGCTGCTAAAGTAATGTGGCTCTTCTACGAACAACCAGAAGTGGACTTCCGTGACCTTGTACAAAAATTCATGGATATCCGTAAACGTGCCTTCAAATTCCCATTGCTTGGTAAGAAGACTAAATTTATCGCGATTCCAACAACATCTGGTACAGGATCTGAAGTAACACCATTTGCCGTTATCTCTGATAAAGCAAACAACCGTAAATACCCAATCGCTGACTACTCATTGACACCAACTGTGGCAATCGTAGACCCTGCCTTGGTATTGACAGTTCCTGGATTTGTTGCTGCGGACACTGGTATGGATGTATTGACCCACGCGACTGAAGCTTACGTATCACAAATGGCTAGCGACTACACTGACGGTCTTGCACTTCAAGCCATCAAGCTTGTATTTGAAAACCTTGAAAGCTCAGTTAAGAATGCAGACTTCCACTCACGTGAGAAAATGCATAACGCTTCAACAATCGCTGGTATGGCCTTTGCCAATGCCTTCCTAGGTATTTCTCACTCAATGGCCCATAAGATTGGTGCCCAATTCCACACAATCCACGGCCGTACAAATGCAATCTTGCTTCCATACGTCATCCGCTACAACGGTACACGTCCAGCTAAGACAGCAACATGGCCTAAGTACAACTACTACCGTGCAGACGAGAAATATCAAGATATCGCTCGTATGCTTGGGCTTCCAGCTTCTACTCCAGAAGAAGGTGTGGAATCTTACGCAAAAGCTGTCTACGAACTTGGTGAGCGTGTAGGTATCCAAATGAACTTCAAAGCACAAGGTGTTGACGAAAAAGAATGGAAAGAACATTCACGTGAGTTGGCCTTCCTTGCTTACGAAGACCAATGTTCACCTGCTAACCCACGCCTTCCAATGGTTGACCACATGCAAGAAATCATCGAAGATTCTTACTATGGTTACAAAGAAAGACCAGGACGTCGTAAATAATTGTTATCAGCCTAGAGGCAGGAATTTCCTGTCTCTTTTTTTGTAATTCTATTTGAAAAATGGTATAATCATCGCATATATTTATTTGAAAATCAAATCTTTTATAATCATGCGAGGGGCAAATGAACAAGATAAATGAGTTAGGGGATAAAGTGCGACTTTTAAGAGAGGAGAGAGGACTTAGTCGTCCAGTTTTTTGCGGGGATGAGTCTGAATTATCAGTCCGTCAGTTGGTGAGGATCGAAAAAGGAGAATTTCGCCCGACGATAAAAACACTAGAATACATTGCAGAACGATTAGAAATTCCGTCCTATGTCTTGATGCCAGATTATAAGGAATTACCCAAGCGTTACCAAGAATTAAAATACTTTCTTCTTCGTCATCCTGACTACGGAGACAAAGAGTTACAGGAACAGAAGGAAGAATATTTTGATGAGATTTTTGAGTGTTTTTATGATGACCTGCCCCGTGATGAGAAAGTGCTAGTGGATTGTCTTCAAGCTATAGATGCAGTGAGAGCGACCAGTAATTCCTTATACGGAAGTGGTGTGATTGAAGACGGTCTTCAAGATTTACTATCCAGAGATGTATACAAAGCCGAGGACTTGTTGAAACTGAGACTGTATTTCAACTGTCAGTTAATGGATGGTTTAAATGTGGGTGAGATAAAAGAATCTGAGCATGAAACCATTCTTTGTTTTCATGACAAACTAAGTTCTCAGGTTGATAAGATAGAGTTCGATTGTTTGGACTTACTTAGAGATTCCTTGTTAGCTTCTTTAGCTTGTATAGAAATTATGGGGCTGTTTCATTATTTTAAGAGGGCAGTCGAGACCTTAAATAAAATAGGACAAAAAACACGAGATTTCCAAAAGCAACCGATTGTCTTGATGGTGGAGTGGAAATATTATATTCATACCGATTATGATACAGCCAAACAAAAGTATGAAGAAGCAAAAATGATGGCGAGGATGTTTGGCAATGAGAAGTTACTTGTTAGTTTAGACAATGAATGGGTCGAGGATCTAGAAAGATATCGTTAAAGAGTTTATAGCAGTGACATTTCTGTTATAGGGAATGTCTCTTTTTGTACATTTTTTGATAAAATGTTATAATAAATGCATATGTTTGTTTGGTTATCAAAGGTTTTGGAATGATCCTAGAGGTAAAGAGAAGTGAATGAATTAGGAGAGAAGGTACGAATCCTTAGAGAAGAAAAAGGACTTAGTCGTCCAGTTTTTTGCGGGGATGAGTCTGAATTATCAGTCCGTCAGCTGGTGCGGATAGAAAAAGGAGAGTTTCGCCCGACGATAAAAACCCTAGAATATATTGCGGATAGATTAGAAATTCCTTCCTACGTCTTGATGCCAGATTATAAGGAATTACCGAAGCGTTACCAAGAATTAAAGTACTTTCTTTTACATCATCCTGACTATGGAGACAAGGAGTTGCAGGAACAAAAGGAAGAATATTTCGATGAGATTTTTGAATGTTTTTATGATGATTTGCCACGTGATGAGAAGATGATAGTGGATTGTCTTCAAGCAATAGATGAAGTGAGAGCGACGGATAATGAACAGTATGGAATAGCGCTTTTAGATGAATCTTTTGAGGAACTATGGAATCAAAGAGAATTTTCCTTTTCAGACCTTTTAAAAATTAGATTGTATTTTTTGTGTAGTTATTTAGAAAATATAAAAAAAGGACAGTTATCTAGTAGCGAACAGCAGAAACTTCAATTAATGTTTCAAAAAGTGTGTAATAACGTAGAAAAGAGCGGTACGGACGATTTATTTCTGGTTCGTGATGTGTTATTTGCAGGGCTAGGAAGTTGTGAATTATTGAATGACTTAGAGTTATTTAAGTTAGCTGTGGAAAAACTTAATTGGATTTCTGAAAAAACACGAGATTTCCAAAAGCAACCGATTGTCTTGATGGTGGAGTGGAAATATTATATTCATACCGATTATGATACAGCAAAACAAAAGTATGAAGAAGCAAAAATGATGGCGAGGATGTTTGGTAATGAGAAGTTAATCGTTAGTTTAGATAATGAATGGAGCGAAGACTTAGAAAGGTATTGTTAAATGCTTTATAGGAGTGACATTTCTGTCATTGGGGAAATGTCGCTTTTTTGTTAAAATGAATTTTATACTCAATGAAAATCAAAGAGCAAACTAGGAAACTAGCCGCAGGCTGTACTTGAGTACGGCAAGGCGACGTTGACGTGGTTTGAATTTGATTTTCGAAGAGTATTACTTGCTATACATCCAGAAGCAAACTCGGCAATAGAGCGAAAATTCTAAGTAGTAGGCCTATAGAGTCAATCAACTTGAAGGATTTTCTATAATTATGATGTATGACGATAACAGTTTTAAATAAGGGGGGAAAGAATGTCCATTTTATCCATTAAAAATATTTCAAAGTTTTACACTTTGGACGGTAAACATCAAGAGCAGGCTTTAAAGAATATAAATCTGCAAATCGCAAAAGGTAAAATTACAGCGATTTACGGTCCATCAGGCTGTGGCAAAACCAGTTTACTAAACATCATCAGCGGTTTAGATAGACAATATGAAGGAGATTTAGAGTTTAAAGGGGAATCCCTCCGTGACTTATCAGAGATTGAACTAACTCAATTTCGTAAAGATAAGATTGGATTTGTGTTTCAAAACTTTAACCTCATTCCACATCAGTCTGTCTTGGACAATGTCAAGCTACCTCTCTATGTCAAAGATTTATCTGACAGGGAGATGACAATGATTGCAAAGGAGCAATTAAGTAACTTGGGCATGGAGCCTTTTATTACTAAAAATGTTAAACAGCTTTCTGGCGGGCAAAAGCAACGTGTAGCAATCGCGCGTGCTTTGGTAAATCAGCCTGATATGATTGTAGCAGATGAGCCAACGGGTTCGCTGGATTCTCAATCCCAAGAAATGGTATTGGAAGTGTTTAAAAAATTAGCCCAAACAGGGAAAACAGTATTGATCGTAACCCATAATCCAGAGGTTGCCGAATATGCAGATGTGATTATCAAAATGAAGGATGGTGAAGTCGTTGAAGAAGTCAAAAAATAAAGGATTATCATTGAAAAATAAATTCAAACTTTCTTTAAATAACTTTATGGAAAGAAAATGGCGTAACCTATTGATTGCGCTAGCAACCTCAATCGGTTTTGTAGGAGTCTTAATTTCTTTCGGCTTGGGAAATGCTTTGATTTCGATGATTGATGAAAATACGAATGGAGGTCAAATTCCTTCTCAAGTTCAGATTGCTTTAAACACAAAAAATGTTGGACGAGGCTTTTTGAACCAAGACGATAAGAACTATATCACGGATACAGTTGGGAAAGAAGCTATTAAATATTTGGAGAGTCCTTTTGGGATGACCATGGCAAATATGACTATAGATGGGCAAGAAATGGATCTGAGTCAAACGATGCCTTCTTATGCTCAAGTAGTGAGTCTCTATGAGGATACAAGTATCTCTGTTAGTAGTAATGAGACGGACAAAGTGTTGGCTGGATCCCTCTATACTGATACAAATGAACAGGGTTTGACAATTACAAGCAGTTTACTAAAAAATTGGAATGAACAGACAGGAAAAAATCTGACAGCTAGTGATGTTATTGGCAAATCAGTCTCAGCAAGTATTGTAGAAAATGCTGCCGAAGCTAGCAAGACTGCTCAATTTCAAACGAAGATTGTGCGTGTGATCAATGATGAAGATGATATGGAGGACAGCAACAGTTTCATGCCGTCTCATCAAATGGAAACAATTTTGAAAGAAGCTGGATTTACAAAAGCTGTATCTTATTTTATCTTGGAACTCAAAGATCCATCACAAACAAAAGCGAAAACAGAAGAATTGCAGCAAAACAAGAAGTATACTGTTCTTTCTCAACAGAAGGTTCTTGATATTGTGATTACTTTTATTCGTGTCATTCAGGGATTATTGATTGTACTTTCATCACAAGCTATTGTGGTAGCAGCGGTCATGATTGGTATCATCATTTACATCAATATCATGCAACGTTCTAAGGAAATAGGTGTCATGAAGGCAGTTGGTTATCAAAATCATGATGTCAAAGGGATTTTTATTTACGAGGCTATCTGGATTGTAGGGATCGCCTTGCTGCTGGCATTTTTGGTTGCACAAGGGGTGGGAAGTTTGGCGAATGCGATTGTAAATCACTTTTACCCATCCATCACTAAGGTTTTTGAATTAAATCTTTTATCTGTTTTAGGAACTCTAGCTTTCGCTCTATTACTTGGTTATGTCTCAGCCTACTTCCCAGCACGTAAAATTAGTAAAATGGATCCTGTAGAATCGCTACGATATGAATAGTCAAGGGCGTTATTAGATTATCGTCCCCAAAAAAGAAACTAACATAGAAAAACAATGCCCGTACTTGCAATTCAACTCAAATAGTTATATAATAGGTTTGTTGAAAGGTGATTTGTAGTGATTCAAGTTACTCTTTTCACAATAAAAATTTCATGATTTTCATAAGGAGGAAATCACTAATGGTAGTTAAAGTTGGTATTAACGGTTTCGGACGTATCGGTCGTCTTGCTTTCCGTCGTATCCAAAACGTAGAAGGTGTTGAAGTTACTCGTATCAACGACCTTACAGATCCAGTTATGCTTGCACACTTGTTGAAATACGACACAACTCAAGGTCGTTTCGACGGTACTGTTGAAGTTAAAGAAGGTGGATTCGAAGTTAACGGTAAATTCGTTAAAGTTTCTGCTGAACGTGATCCAGAACAAATCGACTGGGCTAACGACGGTGTAGACATCGTTCTTGAAGCAACTGGTTTCTTTGCTACTAAAGCAGCTGCTGAAAAACACTTGCACGCTGGTGGTGCTAAGAAAGTTGTTATCACTGCTCCTGGTGGATCAGATGTTAAAACAGTTGTATTTAACACTAACCATGACGTTCTTGATGGTACTGAAACAGTTATCTCAGGTGCTTCATGTACTACAAACTGTTTGGCTCCAATGGCTAAAGCTCTTCATGATAACTTTGGTGTTGTAGAAGGATTGATGACTACTATCCACGGTTACACTGGTGACCAAATGCTTCTTGATGGACCACACCGTAAAGGTGACCTTCGCCGTGCTCGTGCTGCTGCAGCTAACATCGTTCCTAACTCAACTGGTGCTGCTAAAGCAATCGGTTTGGTTATCCCTGAATTGAACGGTAAATTGGACGGAGCTGCTCAACGTGTTCCTGTTCCAACAGGTTCTGTAACTGAATTGGTAGCAGTTCTTGAAAAGAACGTTACTGTTGACGAAGTGAACGCAGCTATGAAAGCAGCTTCAAACGAATCATACGGTTACACAGAAGATCCAATCGTATCTTCAGATATCGTAGGTATGTCTTACGGTTCATTGTTTGACGCAACTCAAACTAAAGTTCTTGACGTTGACGGTAAACAATTGGTTAAAGTTGTATCATGGTATGACAACGAAATGTCATACACTGCACAACTTGTTCGTACTCTTGAATACTTCGCAAAAATCGCTAAATAATTCATGAGTCGATAAAAAAGCAAGGCCTCTGGTCTTGCTTTTTAAATATTTAAAAATGGATGGCGCTATCATCCATTCTTTTTTAATTCTCTTTCGAAAGTATCTGAAAGTGCATTGAAGCTTAATTTCTCTAAAGTAAGCGGGTGGGTAAAGGAAAGTCGGAAGGCATGAAGCATAAGCCTACTTGTCTTTGATTTACTATTATAGAGAGGGTCGCCCAAAATAGGGAAGTTATGATGCGAAAGGTGCACACGGATTTGATGTGTTCGCCCTGTCTTTAGATTGCAACGAACCAAGGAAGTTTTGTTTGAGAATTGCTTTAATCTGCTTACATGCGTTTCAGCATATTGCCCATTTTTTGTATCAACTATTCGTTTTCTGCGGTCATGGCGATCACGTCCGATTTTGTCCCTGAAAACAAGCTCTTTGCTGCTGATATTTCCATCAACTAGTGCCCAGTATTCCCTAGAAATCTCTTTTTTCTCCAGTAAGCGATTGAGAATAGGCAGGATAAAAGGATTTTTGGCAAAGAGAACCAAGCCACTGGTTTCCATGTCTAGACGATGAACGACATAGCAGGTTTGGCCAACATAGGCACTGACATGGTTCAGAAGGGCGATTTCGTTTGGCTGATTACCATGCGTTTTCATCCCCTCTGGTTTGTTTACAATAATCAAGTGTTGGTCTTGATAAACCTCCTGAATGAGGTTTGGGTTGCCCAAAGGAATTTCTTTTTCGGGATAATCTTCCTCGTCAAAAGTCAATTGGCAAACATCTCCAGGATTTACCATCTCGTTCCAATGAACTTCTCGCTGATTAATCAAAATGTGTTTCTTGATTCTCAAAAAATGACGGATTTTTCTAGGGATGAGGAGTTGTTTCTCAAGTAATTGCTTTACCGTCATTTGAGGTAGAGAGGCGGGTAATGTAAATGTGAATTTCATACAGATATTGTAACAAAAAAAGCCCTATTTGGATAGGAAATAGCTAAATTCTTGTCTTCCTATGATGAAGATGATAAAATAAACGCATGAAATTAGATAAATTGTTTGAGAAATTTCTTTCTCTTTTTAAAAAAGAAACAAGTGAACTAGAGGACTCTGATTCTACTAGCTTACGTCGCTCTCGTAGTGATCGAAAAAAATTAGCCCAAGTAGGTCCAATTCGAAAATTCTGGCGTCGTTATCATCTAACAAAGATTGTCCTTATACTAGGTTTGAGTGCAGGCTTGCTAGTTGGAACCTATTTGTTTGCTGTAGCTAAGTCAACCAATGTTAACGATTTGCAAAATGCCTTGAAAACTCGGACTATCATTTTTGACCGTGAAGAAAAGGAGGCTGGTGCCTTGTCTGGTCAAAAAGGAACTTATGTTGAATTGACTGATATCAGTAAAAATTTGCAGAATGCCGTTATTGCGACAGAAGACCGCTCTTTTTATAAAAATGACGGGATTAACTATGGTCGTTTCTTCTTGGCGATTGTCACTGCTGGTCGTTCAGGTGGTGGCTCTACTATTACCCAACAGCTGGCTAAAAATGCCTACCTGTCGCAGGATCAAACTGTTGAGAGAAAAGCGAAAGAATTTTTCTTGGCTTTAGAATTGACTAAAAAATATAGCAAGGATCAGATCCTAACCATGTACCTTAACAATGCCTATTTTGGAAATGGTGTGTGGGGTGTAGAAGATGCGAGTAAGAAATACTTTGGAGTTTCTGCATCAGAAGTGAGTCTGGATCAAGCTGCGACTCTGGCAGGGATGCTCAAAGGGCCGGAACTGTATAATCCTTTGAACTCCGTACAAGATTCTACCAATCGTCGCGACACTGTCTTACAAAATATGGTTGCAGCGGGTTACATTGATAAAAACCAAGAAACCGAAGCTGCAGAAGTTGATATCACGTCTCAATTACAAGATAAGTATGAAGGAAAAATCTCAGATTACCGTTACCCCTCTTATTTTGACGCTGTGGTTAATGAAGCTGTTTCCAAGTATAATCTAACAGAGGAAGAAATCGTAAATAATGGCTACCGCATTTACACAGAACTGGACCAAAACTACCAAGCAAATATGCAGGTTGTCTATGAAAATACATCGCTATTTCCGAGAGCAGAGGATGGAACATTTGCACAATCAGGAAGTGTCGCTCTCGAACCGAAAACAGGAGGAGTTCGTGGAGTTGTCGGTCAGGTTGTTGACAATGATAAAACTGGATTCCGGAATTTCAACTATGCAACTCAATCAAAACGTAGCCCTGGCTCCACAATTAAGCCTTTAGTTGTTTATACTCCAGCAGTTGAGGCAGGTTGGGCTTTGAACAAGCAGTTGGATAACCATACCATGCAGTATGACAGCTATAAGGTAGATAACTATGCAGGAATCAAAAAGAGTCGTGAAGTTCCCATGTATCAAGCCTTGGCAGAATCGCTTAATCTACCTGCTGTTGCCACCGTTAATGATTTGGGTGTTGATAAAGCTTTTGAGTCAGGAGAAAAATTTGGACTCAACATGGAAAAAGTCGACCGTGTTCTTGGTGTCGCCTTGGGAAGCGGTGTTGAAACCAATCCTCTGCAAATGGCTCAAGCATATGCTGCCTTTGCCAATGAAGGTTTAATGCCTGAAGCTCATTTTATTAGTCGAATTGAAAATGCTAGTGGGCAGGTTATTGCAAGCCATAAAAATTCACAAAAACGGGTGATTGATAAGTCTGTAGCTGATAAGATGACCAGTATGATGTTAGGGACATTCACAAACGGAACGGGTATTAGTTCATCGCCTGCAGACTATGTCATGGCAGGGAAAACTGGGACAACTGAAGCTGTTTTTAATCCTGAATACACAAGTGATCAGTGGGTAATTGGTTATACTCCAGATGTAGTGATTAGCCACTGGCTTGGTTTTCCGACCACTGATGAAAATCATTATCTAGCGGGTTCTACATCAAACGGTGCAGCCCATGTCTTTAGAAATATTGCAAATACCATTTTACCTTATACGCCAGGAAGTACCTTTACAGTTGAAAATGCTTATAAGCAAAATGGAATTGCACCAGCTAACACAAAAAGACAAGTACAAACCAATGATAATAGCCAGACAGATGATAATTTGTCTGATATTCGAGGACGTGCGCAAAGTCTAGTAGATGAGGCTAGTCGGGCTATCTCGGATGCTAAGATTAAGGAAAAAGCTCAAACGATATGGGATTCAGTAGTCAATCTATTTCGCTAAGATGCTTGTCAAAGCCTTGCTTTCTTGTTATAATAGATAAGATGGAGGCGTTATGGCACTAAAAAAAGCAAGCCTAGCTTGTGCGGTTTGTGGTTCGAGAAACTATTCAATCAAGATTAGTGGAACCCCCAAGCCTACACGACTAGAAGTAAATAAATTTTGTAAGCATTGTGGCAAGTATACTACACACAGAGAAACGAGATAGGAGAGAGCGATGCGTTTTATTGGAGATATTTTTAGACTTCTTAAAGACACAACATGGCCAACTCGCAAGGAAAGCTGGAGAGATTTTCGTTCTATTATGGAATACACGGCTTTCTTTGTAGTAATTATTTACATTTTTGACCAGTTGATTGTTTCAGGTTTGATTCGATTTATTAACATTTTTTAGAAGGTTAGTGGAGTTAATTACACTAGAAATCTTCTATTTATGAAAGGAAATATCATGGATAGTTTTGATAAAGGGTGGTTTGTTTTACAAACTTATTCTGGTTATGAAAATAAGGTAAAAGAAAATCTATTACAACGTGCACAAACCTACAATATGTTGGATAATATTCTACGCGTTGAAATTCCAACACAAACAGTGCAAGTTGAAAAAAATGGAAAGAGAAAAGAAGTAGAAGAAAATCGCTTTCCAGGTTATGTTCTTGTAGAAATGGTCATGACAGATGAAGCTTGGTTTGTTGTTCGAAACACACCAAACGTTACAGGATTCGTTGGATCTCACGGAAATAGATCAAAACCAACTCCATTATTGGAACAAGAAATCCGTGATATCTTGGTTTCTATGGGACAAACCGTACAAGAGTTTGATATCGATGTTGAAGTTGGTCAAACTGTACGTATTATTGATGGTGCTTTTGCAGACTACACTGGTAAGATTACAGAAATTGATAATAACAAAGTGAAAATGATTATCTCTATGTTTGGTAATGACACAGTTGCAGAAGTAAACCTAAACCAAATTGCAGAATTATAACTCAAAGAGAGGCTTGTCCTCTCTTTTTTGTGCAGTTGAGGCGGTGAAGGGGACAGAATGGATGAAATGTGCCAAAAGTGTTTCTGAATCTGTTAGACTGTACACAGAAAGGGGAACACTATGCTTAAAGAATTGTATGAAGAAGTGCAGGGAATTGTATATAAGTGTAGAAATGAATATTACCTTCATTTGTGGG
>NZ_CAMHZQ010000028.1 GCF_946190275.1 Streptococcus mitis
ATCAGAAAAGAAAGGACGAAATTTGTCCTTTCTCGAGCTTAGCTTTTCATCAACCCACTACAGTTGACAAAGAGCCGTTTTATTGATATAAGCAATGACATCATTGATATTTTCAGTCGTGTGAATTTTCTCTTTGATGTCAGCCCTAAATGTTTCATCCTTCAACAGTTGTTCTTGGTAGAGCCTTTGCAGTCTCTCCTTCTCGTACTTATTGAGCAGAAAAAGGAAAACCAAGCTAATCACAACGAGGATATAAGCATATTGGCTCATAGGAAATCTCCCTGTATGATAAAGAAATAGTAGTGAATAAATCGATTTAGTGGATCTAAAATAGCAGAACAAGCCAGCAAAACTTGATAAGATTTTTGATAGGCTTCTAAAACCAAGCCCGTATAGGATTGAACGTCAGTTACTTAGACTGCTTTACAATCAAGTAATTAAAAGATTACGACATAAGCCTAACCAAATCGATATTATTTGGTTAGGTGAATTAGTGAAGCGTTTAGACAAGTATCTCTAATTACGACGTAAAGAAACATAAATCGATAATATTTATGTTTCTTTACTAGTGAAGCAGTTAGCTAGTCCGCATATAAGCGGCTAGCGTCTAACAATTAGGAACTTTAGTTCCATCCTCTTGTAACGATTTACATCTTCTCTGGCGCTTCTACTCCAAGCAAGCGAAGGGCTTCTTTGAGAACGACTGCTGTTGCGTAGCTGAGGGCTAGACGGCTGTCGCGTTCTGGGCTTTCATCCAAGATACGCGTATGTGCATAGTATTTGTTAAAAGCTTGAGCCAGGTTAATTGCAAATTTGGCAATGATAGAAGGTTCAAAGTTATCTGCCGCACGGTTGATAATACGTGGGAAGTCTTGGATGAGTTTAATGATTTCCCAGCTTTCAGCATCATTCAGGCTATAGTTGCCAGCTGTTTCTGGTTTGAAATCCGCTTTGCGCAAGATAGATTGGATACGAGCGTAGGCGTATTGAACATAAGGTCCAGTTTCACCCTCGAAGGATACCATAGCTTCTAGGTCGAAGTCATACCCATTTGTACGGTCGGTCTTGAGGTCATAAAATTTAATGGCTCCAACCCCAACAGCATGCGCTACTTGGTCTTTGTTTTCAAGTTCAGGATTTTTAGCCTCGATTTGGGTTTTGGCACGACTAACAGCCTCTGCAACAGTTGGCTCTAGCAAGATGACATTCCCTTTACGAGTAGAGAGTTTTTTCCCTTCTTTTGTAACCAAACCAAAAGGAACGTGGGTAATGTTGTCACTCCAGTCGTAGCCCATCTCTTGCAAGACGGCTTTGAGCTGTTTAAAGTGGGCAGATTGTTCTTGACCAACAACGTAGATAGACTTAGCAAATTGGTATTCGTTTTTACGGTAAAGAGCTGCAGCCAAGTCACGTGTGATGTAGAGAGTTGCTCCATCAGACTTCTTGATGAGGGCTGGATGTTCAATTCCATATTTCTCAAGATTGACAACTTGGGCACCTTCTGACTCAACAAGAAGGCCTTTTTCAGAAAGAATATCTACAACTGCATCCATCTTATCGTTGTAGAAGGCTTCTCCGTTGTAGCTGTCGAATTCAACCTTCAGTTCATTGTAAAGGCGGTTAAATTCCACCAAACTTTCATCACGGAACCATTGCCAAAGTGCGAGAGCTTCCTCGTCTCCATTTTCAAGTTTACGGAACCATTCGCGTGCTTCTTCATCCAAGCTAGGGTCATTTTCAGCTTCAGCGTTGATGCGGACATAGAGTTTAAGAAGTTCATCAATTGGATGAGCTTTTACAGCTTCTTCGTCACCCCATTTTTTGTAGGCAACAATCAGCATCCCAAACTGCTTACCCCAGTCTCCTAAATGATTGACCTTGACTGTTTGATAACCGATTTTTTGGAAAATATGTGACAAGCTATCTCCGATGACAGTTGAGCGCAGGTGGCCAATAGAGAATGGCTTAGCGATATTGGGACTAGACATGTCGATAACAACATTTTCTTGTTTGCCAATAGTTTGGTCAGCATAGTGTTCTTTTTCAGTGATAACAGCTTGCAATACTTGAGCAGAGATGGCAGATTTATCAAGGAAAAAGTTAACGTAAGGTCCTGTTGCGACAACCTTTTCAAAGGCTTGGCTATTAATTTTTTCAGCCAGTTCTGCCGCAATCATTTGAGGTGCTTTACGTTCGACTTTTGCAAGAGAAAAAGCAGGGAAAGCAATGTCTCCCATTTCTGAGTTTTTAGGGGTTTCCAGTAAATTTAAAATAGCCTCTTGGTCCAGGCTATCAATGACGCTAGCCAACTCGCTAGCAATCAATTCTTTTGTATTCATTAAGAGCTCCTTTTTGGACTTTTCTACTATTTTATCACAATTTTAAAGAAAGAAGAAAAAATTTTTGAAATCTCCTATTTTTTTGGTATAATATAGTTATAAAAATAGTTATAAATATTCACATAAGAGGATTTTATGAGAAAAAGAGATCGTCATCAGTTAATAAAAAAAATGATTACTGAGGAGAAATTAAGTACACAAAAAGAAATTCAAGATCGGTTGGAGGCGCACAATGTTTTTGTGACGCAGACAACCCTGTCTCGTGATTTGCGCGAAATCGGCTTGACCAAGGTCAAGAAAAATGATATGGTGTATTATGTACTAGCAAATGAGACAGAAAAGATTGATTTGGTGGAATTTTTGTCTCATCATTTAGAAGGTGTTGCAAGAGCAGAGTTTACCTTGGTGCTTCATACCAAACTGGGAGAAGCCTCTGTTTTGGCAAATATTGTAGATGCAAACAAGGATGAATGGATTTTAGGAACAGTTGCTGGTGCCAATACCTTATTGGTCATTTGTCGAGACCAGCACGTTGCCAAACTCATGGAAGATCGTTTGCTAGATTTGATGAAAGATAAGTAAGGTCTTGGGAGTTGCTCTCAAGACTTATTTTTGACAAGGAGAGACGGAAAATGGCGACAGAAAAGCTATCACCCGGCATGCAACAGTATGTGGATATTAAAAAGCAATATCCAGATGCTTTTTTGCTCTTTCGGATGGGTGATTTTTATGAATTATTTTATGAGGATGCGGTCAATGCTGCGCAGATTCTGGAAATTTCCTTAACGAGTCGCAACAAGAATGCCGACAATCCGATTCCTATGGCGGGTGTTCCCTATCATTCTGCCCAACAGTACATTGATGTCTTGATTGAGCAGGGTTATAAGGTGGCTATCGCAGAGCAGATGGAAGATCCTAAACAAGCAGTTGGGGTTGTGAAACGAGAGGTTGTTCAGGTCATTACGCCAGGGACAGTGGTCGATAGCAGTAAGCCAGACAGTCAGAATAATTTTTTGGTTGCCATAGACCGCGAAGGCAATCAATTTGGCCTAGCTTATATGGACCTGGTGACGGGTGACTTTTATGTGACAGGTCTTTTGGATTTCACGCTGGTTTGTGGGGAAATCCGCAATCTCAAGGCTCGAGAAGTGGTGCTGGGTTATGACTTGTCTGAGGAAGAAGAACAAATCCTTTGTCGTCAGATGAATTTGGTGCTTTCCTATGAAAAAGAAGGCTTTGAAGACCTTCATTTACTGGATTCACGATTGGCAGCTGTGGAGCAAGCGGCATCTAGTAAGCTACTCCAGTATGTTCATCGGACTCAGATGAGGGAATTGAACCACCTCAAGCCTGTTATCCGCTATGAAATCAAAGATTTCTTGCAGATGGATTATGCGACCAAGGCTAGTCTGGATTTGGTTGAGAATGCCCGTTCAGGCAAGAAGCAAGGCAGTCTTTTCTGGCTTTTGGATGAAACCAAAACAGCAATGGGTATGCGGCTCTTGCGTTCTTGGATCCATCGTCCCTTGATTGACAAGGAGCGAATCGTCCAACGTCAAGAGGTGGTGCAGGTCTTTCTTGACCACTTCTTTGAGCGCAGTGATTTAACGGATAGTCTCAAAGGTGTCTATGACATTGAGCGCTTGGCTAGTCGGGTTTCTTTTGGCAAAACCAATCCCAAGGATCTCTTGCAGTTGGCGACCACCTTGTCTAGTGTGCCACGGATTCGTGCGATTTTAGAAGGGATGGAGCAACCTGCTCTGGCCTATCTCATCGAACAACTGGATGGAATCCCTGAGTTGGAGAGTTTGATTAGCGCAGCGATTGCTCCTGAAGCTCCCCATGTGATTACAGAAGGTGGCATTATCCGGACTGGATTTGATGAGACTTTAGACAAGTACCGTCGTGTGCTCAGAGAAGGGACTAGCTGGATTGCTGAGATTGAAGCAAAGGAGCGAGAAAACTCTGGTATCAGTACGCTCAAGATTGACTACAATAAAAAGGATGGCTACTATTTCCATGTGACCAATTCTCAACTGGGAAATGTGCCCGCTCACTTTTTCCGCAAGGCGACGCTGAAAAACTCAGAACGTTTTGGAACCGAAGAATTGGCCCGTATCGAGGGCGATATGCTGGAGGCGCGTGAGAAGTCGTCCAACCTAGAGTACGAAATCTTTATGCGTATTCGTGAGGAAGTCAGCAAGTACATCCAGCGTTTGCAGGCTCTAGCCCAAGGAATTGCGACAGTTGATGTCTTGCAAAGTCTGGCGGTTGTAGCTGAAACCCAGCATTTGATTCGACCTGAGTTTGGAGATGATTCGCGGATTGATATCCAGAAAGGGCGCCATGCTGTCGTTGAAAAGGTCATGGGGGCTCAGACCTATATTCCCAATACGATTCAGATGGCAGAAGATACCAGTATTCAACTGATTACAGGGCCCAACATGAGTGGGAAGTCAACCTATATGCGTCAGTTAGCCATGACGGCAGTTATGGCCCAGTTGGGTTCTTATGTGCCAGCAGAAAGTGCCCATTTACCGATTTTTGATGCAATTTTTACCCGTATCGGAGCAGCAGATGACTTGGTTTCAGGTCAGTCAACCTTTATGGTGGAGATGATGGAGGCCAATAATGCAATTTCGCATGCGACCAAAAATTCCTTGATTCTTTTTGATGAATTGGGACGGGGAACTGCAACTTATGACGGTATGGCTCTTGCTCAGTCTATCATCGAATACATCCATGAGCATATTGGAGCTAAGACCCTCTTTGCGACCCACTACCATGAGTTGACTAGTCTGGAGTCTAGCTTGGAGCACTTAGTCAATGTTCACGTGGCAACTTTGGAGCAGGATGGGCAGGTCACCTTCCTTCACAAGATCGAACCAGGACCAGCTGATAAATCCTACGGTATCCATGTTGCCAAGATTGCTGGCTTACCAGCAGACCTTTTAGCAAGGGCGGATAAGATTTTGACTCAGTTAGAGAATCAAGGGACAGAAAGTCCTGCTCCCGTGAGGCAAACAAGTGCTGTCACAGAACAGATTTCACTCTTTGATACGACTGAAGAACATCCTATCCTAGCAGAATTGTCTAAACTGGATGTTTACAATATGACACCTATGCAGGCTATGAATGTCTTGGTCGAGTTAAAACAGAAACTATAAAGAGAAAATTACTAGTCATTCTAGCTGTATCAAGGAGACTTCTTTGACAAGTTCTCACTTTTTTGCTAGAATAACATCACACAAACAGAATGAGAAGGAGCTGACACATTGTCGCTCCCTTTTGTCTATTTTTTAAGGAGAAAGTATGCTGATTCAGAAAATAAAAAACTACAAGTGGCAGGCTTTGGCTTCGCTCCTTATGACAGGCTTGATGGTTGCTAGTTCACTTTTGCAACCGCGTTACCTGCAGGAAGTGTTAGACGCCCTCCTTACTGGAAAATATGAAGCTATTTATAGTATCGGGGCTTGGTTGATTGGTGTGGCCTTAGTTGGTCTGGTTGCTGGTGGGCTCAATGTTGTCCTTGCGGCCTATATTGCCCAAGGAGTTTCATCCGATCTTCGGGAGGATGCCTTCCGTAAAATCCAAACCTTTTCTTATGCCAATATTGAACAATTTAATGCGGGAAATCTAGTCGTTCGAATGACAAATGATATCAACCAGATTCAGAACGTTGTCATGATGACCTTCCAAATTCTTTTCAGACTTCCCCTCTTGTTCATCGGTTCGTTTATTCTGGCGGTTCAAACCTTACCTTCTCTGTGGGGGGTGATTGTTCTCATGGTAATCTTAATTTTTGGCTTGACTGCCGTCATGATGGGAATGATGGGGCCTCGTTTTGCCAAGTTTCAAACACTTCTTGAACGCATCAATGCCATTGCCAAGGAAAATTTGCGTGGCGTTCGCGTGGTCAAGTCCTTTGTCCAAGAAAAAGAGCAGTTTGCTAAGTTTACGGAGGTTTCAGACGAGCTACTCGGTCAAAATCTTTACATTGGTTATGCCTTTTCAGTAGTGGAACCCTTTATGATGTTGGTCGGTTATGGGGCGGTATTCCTCTCTATTTGGTTAGTTGCAGGGATGGTTCAGTCGGATCCGTCAGTTGTTGGCTCCATTGCTTCCTTTGTCAATTACCTAAGCCAGATTATCTTTACCATTGTTATGGTTGGATTTTTGGGAAATTCTGTCAGTCGTGCTATGATTTCCATGCGTCGTATTCGAGAAATTCTGGATGCAGAGCCAGCTATGACTTTCAAGGATGTGCCAGATGAAGAGTTGGTCGGAAGTCTTAGCTTTGAAAATGTAACCTTTACCTATCCAATGGATAAGGAACCGATGTTGAAAGATGTGAGCTTTACTATTGAACCTGGTCAAATGGTTGGTGTCGTTGGAGCGACTGGTGCAGGAAAATCAACCTTGGCTCAATTGATTCCACGTCTCTTTGACCCGCAGGAAGGGGCTATCAAAATCGATGGCAAGGATATTCGAGAAGTGAGTGAAGGGACCCTGCGTAAAACAGTTTCTATCGTTCTCCAACGTGCCATTCTCTTTAGTGGAACGATTGCAGATAACTTGAGACAGGGTAAGGGTGATGCCACTCTATTTGAAATGGAGCGAGCAGCCAATATTGCCCAGGCTAGTGAATTCATTCATCGTATGGAGAAAACCTTTGAAAGTCCAGTTGAGGAACGAGGAACCAACTTCTCTGGTGGGCAAAAACAACGGATGTCGATTGCTCGTGGGATTGTCAGCAATCCACGTATTCTGATTTTTGACGATTCGACCTCGGCCTTGGATGCTAAGTCAGAGCGCCTGGTTCAAGAAGCTTTGAATAAGGACTTGAAGGGAACAACAACCATTATCATCGCGCAAAAGATTAGCTCGGTTGTTCATGCAGATAAAATCTTGGTTCTAGATCAAGGACGATTGATTGGTCAAGGCACGCATGCAGGCTTGGTTGCCAACAATGATGTTTACCGTGAAATCTATGAGACACAGAAAGGAAAGGAGGAGTAAAATGAAGACAGTTCAATTTTTTTGGAATTATTTTAAAGTCTACAAGCTATCATTTGTAGTTGTCATCCTGATGATTGTTATGGCGACTCTTGCCCAAGCTCTCTTTCCGGTATTTTCTGGACAAGCAGTGACGCAGCTAGCTAATTTAGTTCAAGCTTATCAAGATGGCAATCCAGAACTTATTTGGCAAAGCCTATCAGGAATCATGGTCAATCTTGGCCTGCTGGTTTTAGTTCTATTTATCTCTAGTGTGATATACATGTGTCTCATGACGCGCGTGATTGCAGAGTCGACAAACGAGATGCGCAAAGGCCTCTTCGGTAAGCTTGCTCGCTTGACGGTTTCTTTCTTTGACCGCCGACAAGATGGCGATATCCTGTCTCGTTTTACCAGTGATTTGGATAATATCCTCCAAGCCTTTAACGAGAGCTTGATTCAGGTCATGAGCAATATTGTTTTATACATTGGTCTGATTCTTGTCATGTTTTCGAGAAATGTGACTCTGGCTCTCATCACCATTGCCAGCACACCAGTAGCCTTCCTCATGCTGATTTTCATCGTGAAAATGGCACGGAAATATACCAACCTCCAGCAGAAAGAGGTAGGGAAGCTCAATGCCTATATGGATGAGAGTATCTCAGGCCAAAAAGCTGTCATTGTGCAAGGGATTCAAGAGGATATGATGGCAGGATTTCTTGAACAAAATGAGCGCGTACGCAAGGCAACCTTTAAAGGAAGAATGTTCTCAGGAATTCTTTTCCCTGTCATGAATGGGATGAGTCTGGTTAATACAGCCATCGTCATCTTTGCTGGTTCAGCTGTACTTTTGAATGATAAGGCTATTGAAACAAGTACAGCCCTAGGTTTGATTGTTATGTTTGCCCAATTTTCACAGCAGTACTACCAGCCTATTATTCAAGTTGCAGCTAGTTGGGGAAGCCTTCAGTTAGCCTTTACGGGGGCTGAACGGATTCAGGAAATGTTTGACGCAGAGGAAGAAATTCGACCTGAGAAGGCTCCAATTTTCACTAAGTTGCAAGAAGGTGTTGAAATCAGTCACATTGATTTTTCATATTTGCCTGATAAACCTATTTTGAAAGATGTCAGCATTTCCGCTCCGAAAGGCCAGATGACAGCGGTTGTTGGGCCGACAGGGTCAGGGAAAACGACTATTATGAACCTCATCAATCGCTTTTATGATGTTGATGCTGGTGGTATTTATTTTGACGGCAAAGACATCCGTGACTACGACTTGGATAGCCTCAGAAGCAAGGTGGGAATTGTCTTGCAAGATTCGGTCTTATTTAGCGGAACCATTCGAGACAATATCCGTTTCGGTGTGCCAGATGCTAGTCAAGAAATGGTTGAGGTAGCAGCCAAGGCAACTCACATTCACGACTATATCGAAAGCTTAACTGATAAGTACGATACTCTTATCGATGATGACCAGAGCATCTTCTCAACAGGGCAGAAACAATTGATTTCCATCGCTCGAACCCTGATGACAGATCCAGAAGTTCTCATTCTAGATGAAGCAACTTCAAACGTAGATACGGTGACAGAAAGTAAGATTCAGCATGCCATGGAGGCGGTTGTAGCAGGCAGAACCAGTTTCGTCATTGCCCATCGTTTGAAGACCATCCTCAATGCAGACCAGATTATTGTCCTCAAAGATGGAGAAGTCATTGAACGTGGTAACCACCATGAACTCTTGAAGTTAGGTGGATTTTACTCAGAACTCTATCACAATCAATTTGTTTTTGAATAAGAAAAAAGTTGTCCTATGTGGGCAGCTTTTTCTTGTCTATAAAAAATTTTTATCACGGCCTTTAAAAAAACATATTAGACGAAAGTCATTTTGAGTGATATGATAGGACTATCGTTAATATTCGAAAGGAGAGGCATCATGGCTAGAACTGTTGTAGGAGTTGCTGCAAATCTATGTCCCGTAGACGCAGAAGGCAAAAACATTCATTCATCTGTATCTTGTAGATTCGCAGAGAGCATCCGTCAAGTCGGTGGTCTCCCTTTAGTCATTCCTGTTGGTGATGAGTCAGTTGTACGCGATTATGTAGAAATGATAGATAAACTTATCTTGACAGGCGGTCAAAATGTCCACCCTCAATTTTATGGAGAGAAAAAGACCATCGAGAGCGATGATTACAATCTGGTCCGTGATGAATTTGAATTGGCACTCTTGAAGGAAGCGCTCCGTCAGAATAAACCAATTATGGCAATCTGTCGCGGTGTTCAACTTGTCAATGTTGCCTTTGGTGGAACCCTCAATCAAGAAATCGAAGGTCACTGGCAAGGACTACCTTTCGGAACATCTCACTCTATTGAGACAGTGGAGGGAAGCGTGGTGGCTAAGCTATTTGGGAAAGAAAGTCAGGTCAACTCTGTCCATCGTCAAAGCATTAAAGATTTGGCACCTAATTTCCGTGTAACTGCTATTGATCCAAGAGACCAGACCATCGAAGCGATTGAGTCTATCGATGAGCACCGCATTATCGGTTTGCAGTGGCATCCAGAGTTTCTGGTTAATGAAGAAGATGGCAATTTAGAATTATTTGAGTATTTATTGAATGAACTGTAACGACTGGGACATCTGGTCGTTCTTTATTTTATTTTTTCAAAATTTTTGGAATGTGGGATTTTTACGCAAACGTTTGAATTCTGATAAAAAATGGAGAAATTCGACAAAAAAACTTGAAAAAAACTAAGGTAAGCGTTATGATAGAAAAGAAGAAATATTGGAGGAATAACATGTCACATATTAAATTTGATTATTCAAAAGTTTTAGACAAATTTGTTGCACCACATGAAGTGGAATACATGCAATCACAAGTAACAGCAGCAGATGAATTGATCCGTAAAGGAACTGGTGCTGGTAGCGACTTTTTGGGATGGTTGGACCTTCCTGAAAACTACGACCGCGAAGAATTTGACCGCATCTTGAAAGCTGCTGAGCAAATCAAATCAGACAGCGATGTCTTGGTTGTAATCGGTATCGGTGGATCTTACCTTGGTGCCAAAGCAGCAATCGACTTCTTGAACCACCACTTTGCTAACTTGCAAACAAAAGAAGAACGCAAGGCTCCACAAATCCTTTACGCAGGAAACTCAATCTCATCTACTTACCTTGCTGACTTGGTAGAGTATGTTGCAGACAAAGACTTCTCAGTAAACGTGATTTCTAAATCAGGTACAACAACTGAACCAGCGATTGCTTTCCGTGTCTTCAAAGAACTCTTGGTTAAGAAATACGGTCAAGAAGAAGCCAACAAACGTATCTATGCAACAACTGACCGCCAAAAAGGTGCTGTTAAGGTTGAAGCAGATGCTAACGGTTGGGAAACATTTGTTGTTCCAGATGATATCGGTGGACGCTTCTCAGTATTGACAGCCGTTGGTTTGCTTCCAATCGCTGCTTCAGGTGCTGACATCAAAGCCCTTATGGAAGGTGCGAATGCAGCTCGCAAAGACTACACTTCAGATAAAATCTCTGAAAACGAAGCTTACCAATACGCAGCAGTTCGTAACATCCTTTACCGTAAAGGCTATGCAACTGAGATCTTGGTAAACTACGAGCCATCACTTCAATACTTCTCAGAATGGTGGAAACAATTGGCTGGTGAATCAGAAGGGAAAGACCAAAAAGGTATCTACCCAACCTCAGCCAACTTCTCAACTGACTTGCACTCACTTGGTCAATTTATCCAAGAAGGAACTCGTATCATGTTTGAAACAGTTGTCCGTGTTGACAAACCTCGTAAAAACGTGATTATCCCTAGCTTGGAAGAAGACCTTGATGGACTTGGTTACCTTCAAGGAAAAGACGTTGACTTTGTAAACAAAAAAGCGACTGATGGTGTTCTTCTTGCCCACACAGATGGTGATGTACCAAACATGTACGTGACTCTTCCAGAGCAAGACGCTTTCACTCTTGGTTACACAATCTACTTCTTCGAATTGGCTATCGCCCTTTCAGGTTACTTGAATGCTATCAACCCATTTGACCAACCAGGTGTTGAAGCTTACAAACGTAACATGTTTGCTCTCCTTGGAAAACCGGGATTTGAAGAATTGAGCAAAGAACTTAACGCACGTCTATAATAGAAGAAAAGAGTGGTTTGTCCACTCTTTTTACTCTCTTTATCCATAGAAATTGGACTCAGCCAAGACTTGTGATATAATATAGAGAGTAAAAAGGCAGACGCCTAGAGACTTTATAGGAGAAACTATGTCAAAAGATATCCGCGTACGTTACGCACCAAGTCCAACAGGACTACTACACATCGGGAATGCCCGTACAGCATTGTTCAACTACCTTTACGCACGTCATCATGGTGGAACTTTTATCATTCGTATCGAAGATACTGACCGTAAACGTCATGTCGAGGATGGTGAACGTTCACAACTTGAAAACCTTCGCTGGTTAGGTATGGATTGGGATGAAAGCCCAGAAACACATGAAAATTACCGCCAGTCTGAGCGTTTGGACTTGTATCAAAAATACATCGACCAACTGTTAGCTGAAGGAAAAGCCTACAAATCTTACGTTACAGAAGAAGAGTTGGCAGCTGAACGCGAACGCCAAGAAGCAGCTGGCGAAACACCACGCTACATCAATGAATACCTTGGTATGAGTGAAGAAGAAAAAGCAGCTTACATCGCAGAACGTGAAGCAGCAGGGATCATCCCAACTGTTCGTTTGGCTGTCAATGAGTCAGGTATCTACAAGTGGCATGATATGGTCAAAGGCGATATCGAATTTGAAGGTGGCAATATCGGTGGTGACTGGGTTATCCAAAAGAAAGACGGTTACCCAACATACAACTTTGCCGTTGTCATCGATGACCATGATATGCAAATTTCTCACGTAATCCGTGGAGACGACCACATTGCTAATACACCAAAACAGCTCATGGTTTATGAAGCACTTGGTTGGGAAGCTCCAGAGTTTGGTCACATGACTTTGATTATCAACTCTGAAACTGGGAAAAAATTGTCTAAACGTGACACCAATACCCTTCAGTTTATCGAAGACTACCGTAAAAAAGGCTATTTACCAGAAGCAGTCTTTAACTTTATCGCCCTTCTTGGTTGGAACCCAGGTGGCGAAGATGAGATTTTCTCTCGTGAAGAATTGATTAAACTTTTCGATGAAAATCGCCTCAGCAAGTCTCCAGCAGCCTTTGACCAGAAAAAACTAGACTGGATGAGCAATGATTATATCAAGAATGCAGACCTAGAAACTATCTTTGAAATGGCAAAACCATTCCTAGAAGAAGCAGGTCGATTGACTGACAAGGCTGAAAAATTAGTTGAACTCTATAAACCACAAATGAAATCAGTCGATGAAATTATCCCATTGACAGATCTCTTCTTCTCAGATTTCCCAGAATTGACCGAAGCAGAGCGCGAAGTCATGGCAGGTGAAACAGTCCCAACAGTTCTTGAAGCCTTCAAAGCAAAACTTGAAGCGATGACAGATGATGAATTTGTAACAGAGAATATCTTCCCACAAATTAAAGCAGTCCAAAAAGAAACAGGTATTAAAGGGAAAAATCTTTTCATGCCTATTCGTATCGCTGTTTCAGGTGAAATGCATGGACCAGAATTACCAGATACAATTTTCTTGCTTGGACGTGAAAAATCAATTCAGCATATCGAAAATATGTTAAAGGAAATCTCTAAGTAAGAAGGATGCAACAATGGACATCTGGGAAAAGATGTACGAAGAAGCACAGAAGCTATACAATCCACATGAAGTATCAGACTTTGTTTATGCCAATCATGTTGTAGCTGCAGTAGAAGCAGAAGATGGACAAATATTTACAGGATTCTGTATGGAGGGAACTTGTGGTGTTTTCCATCTCTGCGCAGAGCGGGCAGCACTCTTCAATATGTACCAATTTTCGGGACGAACTAAGGTTAAAAAAGTCTTAGCCTTTCGAGATAAACCACCTTATGGTGGAAGTTCAGCCATGCCTTGCGGTGCCTGTAGAGAATTCCTTTTAGAGCTTAATGCTGAAAATAAAGATGCAGAATTCATGATGGACTACGATACAAGAAAGACGGTGAAAGTCGCAGAACTAATCCCCTATTGGTGGGGAGAAGAACGTGCTTCTAAGTTTAATGAACAATAGAAGAGTCAGTACAATTCTGGCTCTTTTTACTATAATTTGAAAAACTGTACTTGAAAAGAATTGAAAATTTGTAAAAAGTTTAAAAAAGTAGTTGACAAAAAATAAAAAGTCGGTATAATAGTAAGAGTTGAAAATAACAACTCTGGTCC
>NZ_CAMHZQ010000029.1 GCF_946190275.1 Streptococcus mitis
ATCAGAAAAGAAAGGACGAAATTTGTCCTTTCTCGAGCTTAGCTTTTCATCAACCCACTACAGTTGACAAAGAGCCGATTATTTCAAGTTTTGAACAACTTTTACAAGGTTTTCTACAGTAAAGCCATATTCTGCCAATACTTTTGGTGCTGGAGCAGAAGCTCCAAAGGTATCAATACCTAGAACGGCACCATCGAGACCAACATATTTGTACCAGTTTTGACTTGCACCCATTTCGACTGCAACACGACGGCGAACTGCATTTGGAAGAATTTCTTCCTTGTATGCTGCATCTTGTGCGTCGAAGACATCTGTAGATGGCATGCTGACTACGCGGATTTTTGCACCTTGACTAGCCAATTCTTTGGCAGCTGAGACAGCAAGATTGACCTCTGAACCTGTCGCAATCAAGATGGTATCAAAGTCTGCTGCAGTTTCATAGACAACATAGGCACCTTTTGCAACCTTGTCAAAGTCTGTTCCTTCTTCGACAGTCAAGTTTTGACGTGTCAAGACAAGGGCAGTTGGTGTTTTCTCACTTGTCACTGCAAGGTACCAAGCTGCTTGAGTTTCACGCGCATCTGCTGGGCGGAAAACATTTAGATTTGGCATAGCACGAAGACCTGCCAAATGTTCAACTGGTTCGTGCGTTGGGCCATCTTCCCCAACTGCAATAGAATCGTGGGTAAAGACATAAGTCACAGGAAGTCCTTGCAAGGCTGACAAGCGGACAGCTGCCTTCACATAGTCAGAGAAGACGAAGAAAGTTCCACCGTATACACGAAGTCCACCGTGAAGAGCCATCCCGTTCAAGATCGTTCCCATTGCAAATTCACGAACACCAAACTGAATGTTACGGTTCAAGCGATTAGCATCGTCTTGAAGTCCGTCCGTTTTGATATAAGTCATGTTTGAGTGAGCAAGGTCAGCTGATCCACCTAGGAAGGTTGGCAACTTAGCAGCTACGACATTCAAGGCATCTTGGCTTGAATTACGAGTTGCTTGAGAGAAGCCATTTTCTAAGGCTGGGAAGTCTGCTGGAGTCACTTCAACTGGATCACGCCCATCGATGATTGCTTCTACTTCTGCTGCCAGTTCTGGATGAGCTTCTTTATAATCTGCAACAAGTTTTGTCCAAGCTTGATAAGCTGATACGCCACGGTCTGCAACATGTTCTTTGAAATCAGCATATACTTGTTCTGGGATTTCAAACGGCTCGTATTCCCAACCGAGAGCTTGACGAGTAGCTGCAGTTTCATCTGCTCCAAGAGGAGCACCGTGTACGGCATTAGTTCCTTGTTTATTTGGAGAACCGTATCCAATAACAGTCTTCACTTCAATCAAAGATGGTTTACCTGAAGCTTTAGCTGCTTCGATAGCAGCATGGATTGCTTCCAAGTCTGTTCCATCTTCAACCAAGGCAGTATGCCAACCGTAGGCATTGTAACGGTCACGAACGCTTTCTGTAAAGGAATCCTTTGTCTCACCATCCAAGTTGATGTCATTTGAATCATAAAGAACAACCAACTTATCTAGTTTTTGCAAGCCTGCGTACGAAGCTGCCTCGCTTGAGACACCTTCCATCAAGTCTCCGTCTCCACAGATAACGTAAGTATAGTGGTCAAAGATATTGTAGCCTTCTCGGTTATATTTGGCTGCCAAGAAACGTTCTGCTTGGGCAAAACCAGTGGCAGTTGAAATCCCTTGACCTAGAGGACCTGTCGTAGCATCAATCCCTGCTGTATGGCCAAATTCTGGGTGACCTGGTGTTTTTGAACCCCACTGACGGAAGCTCTTGATTTCATCCATGCTGACATCTTCAAAACCAGAAAGGTGAAGAAGAGCATAAAGGAGCATTGAACCATGACCTGCTGAAAGAATAAAACGGTCGCGGTTAATCCAGTTTGGTTGAGCTGGATTGATACGAAGTTGTTTTGTAAAGAGGCTGTAAGCCATCGGAGCTGCTCCCATAACCACACCTGGGTGACCTGAGTTGGCTTTGTTGATAGCGTCAATACCTAGGAAACGAATTGCATTAACAGATAGATTTGACATAGAATTTCCTTTCTATTTGAGGTGATTATTGAATCACACATTCTATTTTACTATTATATGAAAAAATACATAGAATAGCAATTAAACAATTCGACTCTAGATAGGTCTCGTGACTTCTACCCTCTGGTCGCCTGATAGTAGGGAAGTAAGCGCTCATAAGCTTCATCTAATTTTTCTAAAATCACTTCTAATGATTGATTTTCAATAAAAGAAACATCTGCCTTAACTAAAACTTTTCGGACTTCCTGATTGGATATTTTATTTCTTAAAATTTTACGATTTTCTTCGTTCGCCTCCCACCATTGACTTTGGCCATCAGAGTAGGCTAGATAATAAATTCCTTCTACAACTGGAACTTCTAATACCTTGGTTTGTTTCTCCAAAGTTTGCTCATCTTTCTTGCGCTCAATGAAACTGACCTCTAAGGAAATACCAAAATCAGTAGATGTCCCGTACAAACGAAGAGCCAACATAGGTTCTGTTACTTGTCCGTCTCTCTGTAGATAGACCCAGAAATGTGGTCGCAAACGCTGCGCTTGGTTCATCCACTGACTAGTCTGTTGGAGTTGCCATTCTGGATGACTGGTTTGAAATACTTTAGCCAGTTCTGTAAAAGCCTTTCGTGCTTCTTGACCTTTGTGGCGAAATGCCAGCATTTTCTCTCGCTCATCTCCAGACTTATCCGGATTACGGTATTGCAAACCTGCAAAGTCTAGATAGTCTCTTATCTTATTCAACATCCGCTTAACCTCTTCTAACTAGCAAAAAATCAGGAGAACCCTGATTTTACTTATTCTGTATCTACAACGACATAGCGATTTGGCTCGTCACCCTCAGAGTAACTAGTCACGCCATCCATACGTGAAATAATACGATGAATAATCTTGCGTTCACTATTCGACATTGGATCTGTTTGATGACTACGCCCTTCTTCTAAAACACGAGTCGCCAATTTTTGCGCATAGGTCTGCAAGACTTCTGCACGGTGTTCAACATAATCATTGACATTAATAGTAATGTAGAAGGTTCTTGAATAGCGGTTGTAAAGATAATTTTGAGCCAACAGTTGCAAGGCCTTCAAGACTTTACCATGGTAGCCGATAATACGACCTGGTTCGTTAGTATCAATTTGCAAATTGATGCTACGACGGTTATAGTCATTTGAAAGTGTAGCTTCAACATCCATGTCATCAATAATCGTTTGAACATAAGTCGTGACTTCCGTAGCTACTTGTTCAATATCAAAGCTCGGTTCAACTTTCAAGCCCAAGTCTTCTAGTTCTTGACTTTCAGTTTGCTCAGCTTGGATTTCAATATTAGGAGTTTCTACTACTTCTTCGAGAGCAGTTTCTTCAAGTTGTAATTCATTTAAAATCTCAATGTGACCAGTTTCTTCTAAGATAGTGCTGGCATGTCTTTCATGTTTTAAGATTTCAGCCTTGACTTCATCAGAAATACCTTGGCCTCCCTCTTCAATCTTTTTAATTGCCTCTACAACATGACCCAAATCAACCGTTGCTTCACTGACTGTTTTAACAGGCTCATTCAAATCATTAATTTGCTTTGGAACTCCCTTTACAGCTTGTTGGTTTGCTTTTACAACTGTCGTTTCACTAATAGCATCGATATCCACTTGGGCTGGTTTTTTACCAAATAAACCAAGAAATCCTTTTTTCTCGCGAGAAATGACTTTGATATGAGCCTTCATTCTTGGAATATCTAATTCTTTCAATCCTTTCTGGATTGCTTCTTCAACAGTTGAACCTGTAAATACTACCATTACCAGATTCCTCCTTATTATTTCGTTTTCTGAGCCTTTTTCTTGGCTTTTCTTTTTCTATTTTCCAAATCTTTCTGTGCCTGTACTACAGCCTCGCGCTCTGCGATAATCTTGAATGGATTGTTCAAGAAATAGGTTTGCAGGACTTGATAAGCATTGGACACTGCCCAGTAGAGAGCAACTCCGCTTGGAGCATAAACCCCAAAGATAAAAATCAAGACTGGAATCCCGTACATCATCGCAGTCGTAGCTCCATTACGCTCAGACAAGGCTTTATTAGACAACCAAGTACTTAAAAAGGTAAATACTGCTGCTAAAATCGGGAGAACAAGGGTTGTATCCACACCACCAAGGTTAATCCATAAGAAATGACCTGTCTTTAAAAAGTCAACTCTTGATAGAGCTTGGAACAAGGCCAAGATAACCGGCATCTGAATCAAAATCGGCCAAAGAGAATCTGAATGTCTGACACCCATTTCTTTAAAGACTTTACGCATTTCTTGCTCTAGCTTGGTTCTGCTTTCCATATCTCGACCTGGATATTGTTCTCGAAGCGCCTTAATGCGTGGTTGAGCTTCTTGCATTTTTCTAGAAGCCACCATTTGCACTTGGAAGACTGGCAAGAGGACTGTACGAATCAAGACTGTAAAGAGGATAATCCCCACTCCGATACTGATATCAAACGATAAAAAGCGAATAATTTCCGCAAAGAAGTAAACAAATTTACTCCAAAAATCAGCCGAATCGGCTGTGATATCGCTAGTTGCCCCATTTGTTGCACATGCTGTCATGATCAATAGAGACAGTCCTAGCAAACTAGTCAACTGTAGTTTCTTTTTCACTCCCATTTCCTTCCTGGTAAATCTTTGATAATTTTAATACGTGGAGTAGATTTTTCTCCATCTCTGCGTATCCCAAGGTTTCGACCCCTTTTCGAGCAATGACAACAAAGTCGACATCTTCTACCAGACTCCCTTTGGCACTCTGGATAATATGACGAATCCGTCTCTTAATTTGATTTCTAGTGACGGCATTCCCCAGTTTTTTGCTAACTGATAGACCTACTCGAAAATGTTTTTTCTGATTTTCTAATTGGTAGACAACAAATTTGCGATTGGCAAAACTTGTTCCTTCCTTGAAAATCGCCTTAAAATCTTTCTCTCTTTTTACACGAAAGTTTTTCTTCAAAACTCAACTCCATCTATTAAATTACTACTATTATACCATATTTTTCAAAAAAGCCAATCATAGCAAGGTTTTGCACAATTTCATCAGAAAAAGAAGCTGGAAAAATCTCTTTCCCAACTCCTTGTACGGAATATTTTTTTCTAGTTTTACTTATTTTTTCAAGCGTTCAACGTCACGGGCAATAACTAGCTCTTCATCTGTTGGAATAACCAATACACGGATCTTCGCAGCCTCTGTTGAGATGTCTCCTGTCACACCAAAGACGTTCTTTTCTGGGTCAACATCACAACCAAACCAAGAGATACCTGAGATAACATCTTCACGCACATTTGCAGCATTTTCACCGATACCTGCAGTAAAGATAATAGCATCTGCTCCATTTAGGACCGCAAGGTATTGACCGATATGTTTTTGGATACGATCAACATACATTTCATATGCTAAAGTGGCATCGTGGTCCCCTTCTTCCATAGCAGCAATCACATCACGCATATCACTAGATTTACCTGAAACACCCATAAGCCCTGATTCACGATTAAGGACGCGACTAATATCTTCAGGCGTGTTAAAGTCCTCTGTATATTGCATTAAGTAAGGAATGATAGCTGGGTCAATATCCCCTGTACGAGTTCCCATCATCACACCACCAAGTGGAGTGAAGCCCATTGAAGTATCGACAGATTGACCACCCTTAACAGCTGTAATAGAAGCACCATTACCGATATGGCAAGTAATCAATTTCAAGTCCTCTAATGGACGGCCCAAGAGTTTTGCTGCTTCTCCTGCTACAAACTGGTGACTTGTACCGTGGGCACCGTATTTACGAACCTTGTTTTCTGTGTAATATTTTGTTGGGAGAGGGTAGCGATAAGCTTTCTCTGGCATACTTGTGTGGAATGAAGTATCAAAAACAACTACACTGGTAATGTCTGGCAACAATTCCTTGAAGGCACGAACACCTGCTGCATTGGCTGGATTGTGGAGAGGAGCCAACAAGCTCAACTCTTCAACTTTTTCTAAAACATCTCCCTCAACGACTGTTGATTCTTTGAAATATTCTCCACCAGCCACAACACGGTGTCCAACACCTGTAATCTCGTCATAAGCCTTGATAATATCGAAACGAATCAAGTCATCCAATAAAATTTTAACAGCTTGTGTGTGATTTTCAATATCCAAAATTTGTTGTTCAGAACGACCATCAAATTTTACAGTTGAAATTGAATCTTTCAAACCGATACGTTCAATCAAGCCTTTCGCCAATACTTTTTCTTCTGGCATTTGATAAAGTTGCCATTTCAAACTTGAACTTCCTGCATTGATTGCAATTGTTTTTGTCATAACAAGACTCCTCTTTTAAGCGTTTTCATCTATTATAACAAAATCTATTTTATATTTCAGTACCTTGAGTCCATTTTTGAAAATTTTCTTTAAATTTCATTAAAACACTTGCATCTTGCAAGCTAGTAAGTGGATAAACAAAAGGCTCTACTACTATTTCATTTTTCTTCTGTAGGATAAAAATAGTCTTAGATTGTTTAGCATTAGCAAAGAGATTTTCAGGTAAACTAATCATAGCAACTAGATTCGCCTCTTCTTTCAACCAGCCTTTCAATAAATCGCTTTGAGGGCTGGTCAACAAATCACTCGGAGCGAGAAAAATAGCGTATCCGTCTGACTTGAGATACTTAAGTCCTTGTTCCATGAGCAAGTGATGGGCGTAGGTATGTTCTTGACTAGAGGCAACTTGATGACGCGACGCAACGGCATCATCAGGATAATAACCGACAGGCAAGTCGCTGATAACCACGTCGCTTTCTTTGAGCATTTGTGGACGAACGGCATCTCCTTGGACAAAACCAGCCTGCAAACCAATTACATCTGCCATGCTAGCTGCCAAATCAATCAGCAAATCATCCACTTCCATTCCCAAATAATCCACCTTTTTATCAAGCGAGGTCAAGAAAGTAGCGCCTAGAATTCCCATCCCGGAACCCATTTCGAGGATAGTGATTTCCTCCTCTTTAAACAATTCTTCCACAATAAACACCAAAAGTAAAGCAATGGCATCTGGCGTAAACTGGTGATTAGCCTGCAAGGGTTCTGTTTGCCCAGCCTTCATCAAGAGAAATTGGTAGGTCTTGAGCCATTCTTCCTTACGAAGCGCTAAGCGTTTAAGGGCATGATTGTTCTCTTTGACCCGCTCTAGCTCAGTTTCACCATCCAGATAGATGCTGTTTTGCTCCACCAAGGCGTCATAAAAGTTGGTCGCCAAATCACTTTGGATGACTTGGACATTCTCTAGTAAATACGTATAAGCTTGTTCAATTTTTTCAAAATCCATATTCCTATCTTATCAAATTTCCCTTCTTTTTTCCATCCTTATAGAAAAATCACACTATATCTATATTGGTTGCTCGTTAATCTTTTATTGATGACATCAATCTTCTCTACACAAGATCAGATAAACGTTTCTAACTATCTACAACTGTACTCTTATCTTGCTGTCTGATTATTGCTTGGTATAAAATGGCGAATAATCATTCTAATAACTCACCCCTCTTCTACTAATCCTCTCTAATATATAATCGAGGGAAATAAAAGATCAAAACAGTGCAAGAAAAGCCCACTAATACTCAATGAAAATCAAAGAGTAAACTAGGAAACTAGCCGCAGGTTGCTCAAAGCACTGCTTTGAGGTTGCAGATAGAACTGACGAAGTCAGCTCAAAACACTGTTTTGAGGTTGTGGATAGAACTGACGAAGTCAGTAACCATACCTACAGCAAGGCGACGTTGACGTGGTTTGAAGAGATTTTCGAAGAGTATAATCTATCAATACTTTTATGAAGTGGATTTTCGTACTCAATTTTTTAACCGACTATACAAACACAAGGCTAGGAAACTCAATTCCATCCGAAAAGAAAGGAAATATTTCCACAATAAAACGCATACTATCAAGTTTTTGAACACCTGATAATATGCGTTTTTATGATTTTACAGACTTTTTTATCCAAACTCGATAGACACATCTATCGCAAATCAAGTATGAGATAAGCTGATTGTTTACATTTCTTCATCATCACGTTTACGGCGTTTCGCAAATAGACCTAAACCAGTCACAGCTGCCAAAGCTCCTAGAAGCACAGATGTTTTGGAAACTTCTGTACCTGTATTTGGCAATTGCTGTCTTGACTTAGCTACTGATTCTGATGGTGTTTCAGAAGATACTGTGTCTATTGATGCAGATGCACTTGTTGACTCAGACTCAGAGGCTGGTGTGCTTGCACTTGTTGACGCTGAAGTAGACGCTACGGCGCTTGTTGACGCTGAGGTAGAGGCTACAGCGCTTGTTGACGCTGATGTAGACGCTACGGCACTTGTTGACGCTGACGTAGACGCTACGGCACTTGTGCTTGCTGAGGTAGAAGCTACCGCACTTGTTGACGCTGAGGTAGAAGCTACCGCACTTGTGCTTGCTGAGGTAGAGGCTACCGCACTTGTTGATGCTGAGGTAGACGCTACGGCACTTGTTGATGCTGAGGTAGACGCTACGGCACTTGTTGATGCTGAGGTAGACGCTACGGCACTTGTTGACGCTGATGTAGAAGCTACCGCACTTGTGCTTGCTGACGTAGAGGCTACAGCACTTGTGCTTGCTGAGGTAGAGGCTACGGCACTAGTACTTGCTGAGGTAGATGCTACGGCACTTGTGCTTGCTGAGGTAGACGCTACGGCACTTGTGCTTGCTGAGGTAGAGGCTACTGCGCTTGTTGATGCTGATGTAGATGCTACCGCACTTGTGCTTGCTGAGGTAGAGGCTACAGCGCTAGTACTTGCTGATGTAGAGGCTACAGCGCTTGTTGATGCTGATGTAGACGCTACGGCACTTGTTGACGCTGACGTAGACGCTACGGCACTTGTGCTTGCTGAGGTAGAGGCTACAGCGCTTGTTGACGCTGAGGTAGAGGCTACCGCACTTGTGCTTGCTGAGGTAGACGCTACCGCGCTTGTTGAGGCTGAGGTAGAGGCTACGGCACTAGTACTTGCTGAGGTAGACGCTACAGCGCTTGTGCTTGCTGAGGTAGACGCTACGGCACTTGTTGACGCTGATGTAGAAGCTACCGCACTTGTGCTTGCTGAGGTAGAGGCTACCGCACTAGTACTTGCTGATGTAGAGGCTACCGCACTTGTTGACGCTGATGTAGAAGCTACGGCGCTTGTTGATGCTGATGTAGACGCTACGGCGCTTGTGCTTGCTGACGTAGACGCTACGGCGCTTGTTGACGCTGACGTAGAGGCTACCGCGCTTGTTGACGCTGAGGTAGACGCTACCGCGCTTGTTGACGCTGAAGTAGAGGCTACGGCGCTTGTTGACGCTGACGTAGAGGCTACTGCGCTAGTACTTGCTGACGTAGAGGCTACGGCACTTGTTGACGCTGAGGTAGATGCTACGGCGCTAGTACTTGCTGAGGTAGATGCTACCGCGCTTGTTGACGCTGACGTAGACGCTACCGCGCTTGTTGACGCTGAGGTAGACGCTACGGCACTGGTTGACGCTGACGTAGAGGCTACGGCACTTGTTGACGCTGACGTAGACGCTACGGCACTTGTGCTTGCTGAGGTAGACGCTACCGCGCTTGTTGACGCTGAGGTAGAGGCTACCGCACTTGTGCTTGCTGAGGTAGAGGCTACAGCGCTTGTTGAGGCTGAGGTAGACGCTACGGCACTTGTTGATGCTGAGGTAGACGCTACGGCACTTGTGCTTGCTGAGGTAGACGCTACGGCGCTAGTACTTGCTGAGGTAGACGCTACGGCGCTTGTGCTTGCTGACGTAGAGGCTACAGCACTTGTGCTTGCTGAGGTAGAGGCTACCGCACTAGTACTTGCTGAGGTAGAGGCTACCGCGCTTGTTGACGCTGAGGTAGAGGCTACCGCGCTTGTTGACGCTGACGTAGACGCTACCGCGCTTGTTGACGCTGAGGTAGACGCTACTGCGCTTGTTGACGCTGACGTAGACGCTACTGCACTTGTGCTTGCTGAGGTAGAGGCTACCGCGCTTGTGCTTGCTGAGGTAGACGCTACTGCACTTGTTGATGCTGAGGTAGACGCTACCGCGCTTGTTGACGCTGAGGTAGACGCTACCGCGCTTGTTGACGCTGAAGTAGAGGCTACGGCGCTTGTTGACGCTGACGTAGAGGCTACTGCGCTAGTACTTGCTGACGTAGAGGCTACGGCACTTGTTGACGCTGAGGTAGATGCTACGGCGCTAGTACTTGCTGAGGTAGATGCTACCGCGCTTGTTGACGCTGACGTAGACGCTACCGCGCTTGTTGACGCTGAGGTAGACGCTACAGCACTTGTTGACGCTGAGGTAGACGCTACTGCGCTTGTTGACGCTGACGTAGACGCTACTGCACTTGTGCTTGCTGAGGTAGAGGCTACCGCGCTTGTGCTTGCTGAGGTAGACGCTACTGCACTTGTTGATGCTGAGGTAGACGCTACGGCACTTGTTGATGCTGATGTAGAAGCTACAGCACTTGTTGATGCTGAGGTAGACGCTACGGCACTTGTTGATGCTGAGGTAGACGCTACGGCACTGGTTGAGGCTGAGGTAGAGGCTACGGCACTGGTTGACGCTGACGTAGAGGCTACGGCACTTGTTGATGCTGACGTAGAGGCTACAGCACTTGTTGATGCTGATGTAGAGGCTACGGCGCTTGTGCTTGCTGACGTAGACGCTACGGCGCTTGTTGACGCTGACGTAGACGCTACCGCGCTTGTTGACGCTGAGGTAGACGCTACCGCGCTTGTTGACGCTGAAGTAGAGGCTACGGCGCTTGTTGACGCTGACGTAGAGGCTACTGCGCTAGTACTTGCTGACGTAGAGGCTACGGCACTTGTTGACGCTGAGGTAGATGCTACGGCGCTAGTACTTGCTGAGGTAGAGGCTACAGCACTTGTTGACGCTGAGGTAGAGGCTACGGCGCTAGTACTTGCTGAGGTAGACGCTACGGCGCTTGTGCTTGCTGAGGTAGACGCTACAGCGCTTGTGCTTGCTGAGGTAGACGCTACAGCGCTTGTGCTTGCTGACGTAGACGCTACCGCACTTGTTGATGCTGACGTAGACGCTACCGCACTTGTGCTTGCTGATGTAGATGCTACAGCGCTAGTACT
>NZ_CAMHZQ010000030.1 GCF_946190275.1 Streptococcus mitis
GTATTCACTTTTACTTAACACGCTAGAAACCCACTGATTTCAAACCATTAGCAAGCTATGTACTATTTATGGTATAATGAGAGAATGAAATACCCAAAAATTGATTTAAAAACCGTTCGTCTGCAGGCTAGACAATTTCAAGCTGAAAATCCCCGCCTCTTTCTCATCTATCTCTTACCTAGTATACTGGTCATCTTGTCTAGTTTCCTCAATCCCTTAGAGCGCATCAACGAGAGTGTTTTAGAACAACCCTTTTTAAGCGTGTTTGGCCATGTATTCCAAGCCTACCTTTTTCCTCTATTAGTCTCCTTTATCGGAACAATACTTCTAACCAGTTCAGTTTATACCACTCTGAAACTCATCAAGAATCCAGATACAGAACTATCCGTCAAAAATAGTCTCACTCTCTTTAACGAAGAGCACTTTTCACAAACCTTTTTGACTCTACTTCTCAAACGTTTCTATCTCTTCTTATGGAGCATTCCTAGTTTACTCGGGATTTACTTCCTCTTTTACAGTAGCTTTCTAGCAAAGAAATTCGTTGAAATCCATCCTGAATTTCCCAATCTGGATCTCACGTCAGTTGAAACTGAACGTTTCCTCATGACCTTTGGTCTCTATTTTCTAGCAAGTATCCTCTTGATGATTGTCGGAAATAGTCTCTATATCCCACAATACTATGCTTATTCACAGGTAGAATTTCTCCTCTGTGATACTCTAGATTTAGGACAAGCCAAACCAGGACAAATCCTAAAAACCAGCCGTTTCCTGATGAAAGGCTACAAATTTCAGCGCTTTATTCTAGACCTACAACTCCTTCCTTGGTACTTCCTCAATTGGATTACTTTTGGAATTGCTAGTTTCTCACTTCTTCCTTATATTCAAATCAATAAAATAATTTTTTACCGAGCAGTACTAGCTCGAAAACGTCCAAAAGCTTGAAGGTTTTCCCTCAAGCTTTTTTCTATCAATGAGTTTCTCCGCCTACCAACTTGAGATCCTGATCTCCATGTTCTATAATGGCGCCGATTGCCGCTTCTATCCCTCGCCTAATATCCACTAAACTCATAGCTGGAGTAGTTGGTCGATTCACCACCTGTTCCATCATATAAGGAATATGCATAAAACCTGCCTTAACATGTGGAAATTTCTTTTCTACCAAATAGAGGGCCTGATACATCAAATGATTGCAGACAAAAGTCCCTGCTGTATTGGAAACAGAGGCCGGCAAGCCCTCTTTTTTTATAGCTTGAACCATTGCTTTAATCGGTAGACTACTAAAGTAGGCAGGAGCACCATCTGGACGAATAGGAAGGTCAATCGGTTGATTGCCTTCATTATCAGGAATGCGTGCATCATCTTGATTAATAGCCACTCGCTCAGGTGTCAAGCTGGTTCTTCCACCTGCTTGGCCGATACAAAGGACAAAGTCAGGTTGATAACGCTTCATCTCTTCTTCCAATACTTGAGCCGATTTGTGAAAGACTGTTGGCACTTCTAGCCAACGAACCTCAGCACCATGGATTTCAGCTGGTAAACCTTTAATGGCCTCCAAAGCTGGATTAACCTTTTCCCCTCCAAAGGGCTCAAAACCTGTCACTAATACTTTCATTTCTAACTCCTCAAAACTAATTCAATGAGACTTTTTTCTTAAAAACAAGTATAACATATTTCCCTTATTCTGGAGTGAAAAGGACTAGCGAGACTAGTACCGCCTTTCAAATTTATTTAAAGAGTAAAATACTAATCAAGGCCAAAATAGCTGGTCCACCTTGCTTCAAAATAATTTTCTTATCTGCTGTGAGAGAGCCATAAGCCGCAGCACCAATCACAAATAAAACAAAAATAGTCACAATTTCTAAATTCTGTGAGAAATAAATCCCATACAAGAGAAAGACTCCTAGCAGAGCATTATAAATCCCTTGATTTTTAAACAATGAACTTACTGACGGACGAGCCAATTCTTCCTTTTCCATGTTAAAGACACGACTAGTTGCATCTGATTGCGTTGCAATACTTTCCAAATAAAAAATGTAAAAATGCTCCAAAGCAACAATCGTTGCTAAAATGGTTGTCATAATTGACATCTATTTCTCCTTAAATTTCTATATTTTCAATACCCAAAACCAATTTATTTACTAAACGGCTGAGTTCTGTTCTTTCAGACTCTGTTAAGATACTTTCCATCTCTTCCTTAACCTTGATATGTTGCAGAGGGGGATTCACCACTAACTGCTCCTTGGCATACTTCGTAGCCTCTACCAACACTTCTCGCTGATTTTCAGGATTACGATGACGCTCCACCAAACCTTCCTTTTCCAGAATTTTAAAATGTCGGGTCAAAGCAGCCTGATCAATCTTCAAACGCTCCTGAACCGCTATTTGATTACAAGGGGAATGCTTCAGCAAAAATAATAAAATCTGATACCGTGTCAAACTAATCCCAAGTCTTTTTTCAAACAATTGCGTACTCGCTTGCTCAGACAAGCGGAGTTGATAAAGTAAATCTTGAATCTCTAACATTTCTTCCTTCTTTCTGTTTACTTATCAATAATTGACTAATCAAGTATAATGCAAAGTAAAATAAATTGCAAGAATGTTGCTTGGATTATTACAAGATGGTAACTTCCCATTTTCCATTCATATTGATACTCAATGAAAATCAAAGAGCAAACTAGGAAGCTATCCGTAGGTTGCTCAAAGCACAGCTTTGAGGTTGCAGATAAAACTGACATGGTTTGAAGAGATTTTCGAAGAGTATGACAAAGAAAAAACGAACGAGACTCGCTTTCTATCACGAAAGCTAGATCTCATTCGTCAAAATGATATTACAAAGTCTGATTTATCCATTCATTGAAACGTGAACGTGGTCATAGTGGTTTTCTGTCACGCTACCACGGTCTGGCATTGGGTTCCAAGTATTAGCTGGTCCATATTTGCTATCGAATGGAGCATAGAAACGTTGTTTCCAGATGATGTAACTAATTCCACGGCTGGCCATGTTTTGAATAGCATATTCCGCAATCTTATCCCCTAGTTCTGAGCTTTCTTGTACCATAAAGTCGATAGCCAAACCTTTTCCGTGATCTCCACTGTCTCCTGGACGGTAACCACTAAAGGATGTGATGCCAAACAAGTTGGCGATTTCTTCTTTAAAGGCAGCTGTTTGTGGTTGAAGACCAGCATTTTCAGATTTTGCTACTGCCAGTCCAGCATAATCGGGCGCAGCTGGAGCTGCATAAGTTGTTGAAACTGTTTTCGCCTCTTCTGGTTGATAAGTAGAAACTACTGGTGTAGCTTCACTTGATGATGCTACTTCTTTTGCTTCTTCTGCACTTGTTGCAGTTGTTTCGATTGCTGTTTCTTCTACTGGAGTTGTAGTTTCTTCCACTGTTGAAACTGCTTGTGGGCTTGCTTGAGTTTCCTCTTTATCAGCTGGAGTCGTTACCTGAGAAACCGCTTCTGCAACTGCACTGCTTGTTTCGGCTGTTTGCTCCTCTGAAACAGAGGTTCCTGTAGATAGCACGACTTCTTCTGCAGTAGTCACTGTCTCTGTAACTTCTGAATTTGATGCTACTTCTTTTGTGCTTGGAGCTTCTACCGCTTTTGGAACTTCTGCAATCGGTTGAGAAAGATCTGCAACCTGAACAGTTTGATCATCAACGGTCACTTGATTGGTTGTCAAATCTGCTGTCGCAGTTGTCGCTTCTTCACTGGAATCTGCTTGAGGTGTTTGGATTTCAACTTCTGTTACTTCTTCAGCTTCATTGACGGTCGTTGTCAAAACAGTTTCTGGGAAAATCAAGTCCATATTAGTGATTTTATTCAAATTCGCAAGAACTGTGACATCTACACCCAAGGCTTCTGCAATGGTGCTTAAAGTATCACCATACTGAACTGTATAACTTGTTTTGTTGTCCATTTTAGTCAAATCATTTTGGATTTGCTCAACACTACGTGCAGTCCAAAGAAGTTCTTCTGCTTGAGTTGCCAATACTGGGGCAAATGACAAAGCTACTGTTGAGGCTAATAATATTCTTTTCTTCATTCTTTCAAATTCCTTTCAAATGAGTACCTGTCTATCATAACACAAAAAATGCAGAAAAAAAGCCCTCTCGGGCCTATTTAACAGAACTGTCTATTCCTTGTAACAAACTCGGTTACTTGAAATAGTTTGTTAGGTCTCTGTCACAAAACTGACACAATCTTATCGTTCCCAATCCCCAAAAATGCAAGGAATATCTGCTAACCCTTGAATCCTATGATTGCCTCCATAAGACGACTCTAAAAAATTAATACTTTGAATACCACTATTCTGGGCAAATTCCACATCCAGAGTCCGATCCCCTATATAATAGGTTTTCTCAGGATCCAACTGATACTTGTCTAACAGATAGGTAGCCGCTTCCGGATTAGGCTTGCGAGCAAAGCCACTCTGACTGGTTAGAATCTCTGTAAAATAAGATTCCAAACCCAAGTCTCTGAGAATGGTAAGAGCATTGTCTCCCTTATGAGTGTAAACAAACTGCTGAATTCCTGCTTGGTCTGCCCAAGCTAGCATCTCACGCGCACCTGGCATCAAGACTACCTGGGCATTCTTTTCAGCCAGACTCTGGGCACGCACTTGATTGAGCACTTCCACATCCAGATTTCTATCTTCTGCCACCCGCACAAGCAAATCTTGCACAGAAAACTTGAGGATAAACTCTCTCACCTGCTCCTTATCATAAGGAATAGAAAACTGAGCAAAAGTTTCCTCAATCCCTGACAAAATCGCTTCGTAAGAGTCCAATAAAGTCCCGTCTAAATCCCAAATAAAAGCTGTTTTTTGCATTTCCTATCCTTTCAAGCTCATATAACGCTGGTAACGGTAACGTAGAAATAACCAACGAAAACCATTATCCAAAAGGGTTCCGGCCCAAATACCAGGCAAGCCCCAACCAAGCACAATCCCCATCAGATATCCTGTTCCAATGCGGATACACCACATTCCAATACTTGTCGCATAAAAAGGGAGGCGTGCATTCCCTAAGCCCTGCCAGACTGCTGTATAGATGACTGTTCCTGTCGTCATAGGAGTACCAAGTAGTGAAAAAAGTGTCACTAGAACACTAGCCTCAACCGCTAGAGGATCAGTCGTATAGAGATGAGTTAGTGGTACACCCAAGGCATAGATACTGAAGGTCAAGGGTAACATGAGGACCAGAGAAAGCCAAAAGACTTGTTTACTCAAACTTGCGACTCTTTTCCGATCATCCTCTCCAACCGCTCGAGCCACCAGCATGACCGTTGCCGTAGCGACGCCAAAGGTAGGCATGTAGTTAAACTGGGTCAAGACTTCTCCGACCGCATTTCCCGCCACTGCCTCCGTTCCAAAAGAAACGACCAAGGCAATGATAACGACATCACCAGCCCGCATCATAAGCCGCTCTCCAGCTGCTGGCAAAGCTAAGATCAATAGTTCCTTATCTAAACCAAAAGTCGGTTTCTCAAAAGGCAGCTTTAATTGCGACCATAAAATCACAAGACCAACCAAACGAGACAGAATAGTCCCCCAAGCAACACCAGCTATCCCCATATCCAGAACAAAAATAGCTAGACTGGAAAAGAGAATATTCAAAGCATTTGATAAGAGACTAACATAGAGAGGCAAACGTGGATTATGAGTTGCACGAATCAAGGCACCCAGACTAGTCATTAAACCTAAGAGAACAATCGATCCGCCTACCAAAGATAGATAGAGTCCACCACTCTCAGCTACATCCCTCTCCGTCCCCAAAAGTCCTATCATCTCTTTCCCAGCGAAGATGGACAAAAATCCTAAAAGGAAACTTAATAGTAAGGTAATCTTCAAGGCCTCAGTCACATGATATGCTAGCATAGATTGATCCTTCTGCCCCAAACTTTTTGAAATAACACTGGAAATAGCAGCTCCCAGAGCGATGAAAATCGCCTGGTAAATCGTGATAATATTGCCAGCTACTGATACACCCGAAATGGCTATCAAGCCCAAATGGGCTACCAAGTAACTGTCCACCATTCCCATGAGCATCTGCAAAAAGTTTTCGCCCATAGCTGGCAAGGCAATATTAAGAATGTCTTTATTTTTCTTAAACAATCCTTCCTCCTGATGAAAAGAAACTCAGTTGGTTTCCCAACCGAGTTTACTCCCTCTGTCTTAAAGTCCTAGGTAAGCCTCAACCGCTGCTTGCATGTCAGCAGCCGCCACAGTTGTCTTATGACGAACAGGAGCTGTTTCAAGCCCGTCAACTGCTGGCGGCACTGCCACTCCTGAAATATCATGTAATTGAGCCAAAGCTTCAAAGTCGCCAAGCCCTGATTTTCCAGTTACAGCTTCTACTGCAACCACTGGGAACTTGTATGGACTCGCTGTTGAAGCAATCACTGTCTTAGTCACATCGCCACTAGCCGCTTGATATTTCTTATAAACTGCCGAGGCAACCGCCGTATGTGGATCCTCGATATAAGAATCTGACTCATAAACACGCTTGATTTCTGCCGCTGTTTCTTCCTCAGTCGCATATTCAGCTGCAAAGAGGTTAAGAATCTCTGCATCAAAGTCTGTCAACTCATATTGTCCTTGCTTGTTCAAGGCATTCATGAGTTCAGCTGTTTTAACCGCATCATTACCCAAAAGATGGAAAATCAAACGCTCCAAGTTTGAAGATACCAAGATATCCATAGATGGACTAGTTGTTACCTTAAACTCACGCTTCTTGTCGTAAACACGTGTCTTGAAGAAGTCTGTCAAAACATTGTTGTCATTTGAAGCACAGATTAATTTACCAACTGGTAGACCAATTTGCTTAGCATAAAAGGCAGCCAAGATATTACCAAAGTTTCCAGTTGGCACTGTGAAGTTAACCTTTTCACCAGCCACAATTTCACCAGTCTTAACCAACTGAGCATAGGCATAAATATAATAAACAATCTGTGGTACCAAACGACCAATGTTCATAGAGTTAGCTGATGAAAATTGCAACTTGTTGGCAGCCAATTTTTCACGAAGGGCTACATCGTTAAACATATGCTTCACGTTGGTTTGCGCATCGTCAAAGTTACCATCAATAGCAATAACATGAGTATTGTCGCCAGTTTGAGTGGTCATTTGCAACTCTTGTACCTTGCTGACACCATACTTTGGATAAAAGACGATAATCTCAGTACCAGGTACATCCGCAAATCCTGCCATAGCAGCTTTCCCAGTATCACCAGATGTCGCTGTCAAAATGACAATCTTGTTCTCCAAACCATGCTTCTTAGCAGCTGTTGTCATAAAGTATGGCAAAATAGACAAGGCCATATCCTTAAAAGCAATTGTTGAACCATGGAAAAGTTCCAAGTTATATTGCCCGTCTAATTTCACTAAAGGCGCAATAGCTGGAGTATCAAACTTGCTATCGTAGGCATTGTTGATACAGTAGTCCAACTCTTCAGCTGTAAAGTCATCTAAAAATGCTGACAAAACAAGCTTCGCAACTTCCTGATAAGATGCATCTTTCAATTTGTCAAAGTCCAAATCTACCTTTGGATAAGTAAGCGGTGTAAACAAACCACCATCCGTCGCCAAACCTTGCAAAATTGCTTGGCTAGCAGTTACTGTATTGTTGGCATCACGCGTTGATTGATAAACTAATGTCATTACTCTCTATCCTTTATCTATAGTCTCTTCCATTATATCATGATTTTTCAGAAAATTCTCCCTTTATAAAAGAAATTATAGTCCCAATTCTTTCTTCAAAGGCTCTAAATAAATCATTTCTTGTTTATTTCTCATCTTCAGACCTTCCTCAGCTAACAGAAGTAAGTCTTTGGAAATTTCAATAATCGCAGTCTCTTCCTGATCTGTAAGCTTCTTCTTAGAAAATTGTCGTCTTAAAAACTTGTAATCACGACCAAATTCTTTAAAGAAAGGTGCTGTTTCTAAGTAAGCTACTAACTTATCTAAATTAACCAACAATCCCAAGTGAAAAGCTGCAGAAGCAAAAGTTCTCTCTAGAGACTGAGTACACACACTACGAAACTCAACTGTTCCGCGAGTCGTTAAGTCTTGGTACTGATAACTACGATGGGTTTCAAAATCCTTCTCTTGAGGATAAATAATAATCTCATCCCCATTAAGTGCATATGCTTGGATTTCAGGTGTAGCCAAATAGTCCCTTGCCTGAATCGGATAAAAATAATAGGTTTGCCCATCGCGTTCCGCAGTAAAAATTGCAGAATGATCTAGATAATCAAAAAAATCATCCTCATCTTTAAAGAGGCTAGCATTGACACCAACATTCTCTGGATAGATACCATGCATAGATTCTTCCCAGAAAATATCTCTTGAGATTTTTGTATCCCAATCAGCACCTGTAAACTCAGAGTTTGCAAATAAATAAGCCTTAGCCCCTTCAATTTGGGTAAAAGCATTAATCACTCGTAAGTAGTTAGACTTTGAAACATCCAACTGAACCTGACTCCCACAAATAAACGCTCCGTATTCAGGGAATTGATGTAAGTCTGATTTAGTCATATTTCTAATCAAATTCAAATAGTCCATCAACATCTGATAGCGTGGGTAAGCCACTGGACAATTCTCATTTTTATCCCAGTTGGGATGAATACCACAGCCAACAATAGCATGATTTGATTCAGCTAACTTCTTCTGGATTGCTGTCATATAAATACTAAAACGTTCTTCAACCTCTTGTATCGTTTCAGACTTACCAAATGCAAACTCAATCGTAGTATAGGAAACTTCAAATAAAATAGTATCCTGACTTACTGGGTCAACTAACTGAATAGGAGTCCCAAAATCATCTACCTTTTCGACAGTAAAATCCAAAGCAGAAACTAAATATCGGAATAAGTGTTTGATAACTTCAACATCTGTGGCATCCCCTTCCAAATTTACAACAGGATATTCCAGCTCAATCCCGACAAACAATTCAGGATTTTCTTTAATATTTTTCAAATACCGATGTTTTAATAAATCGATAGAATGAGACATACTATCCTACTCTTTCTTAATCTAAATAAAATTTGAATAACTATTATTATACCAAAAATAATACAAAAAAGGAACGAAGAATAACAACGTTCCTAACTCTATACTATACCGGCGGCCGGGGTCGAACCGGCACGTCCTTGCGGACACTGGATTTTGAGTCCAGCGCGTCTGCCAATTCCGCCACGCCGGCAAATAGTAACTGGGGTAGCTGGATTCGAACCAACGCATGAGGGAGTCAAAGTCCCTTGCCTTACCGCTTGGCTATACCCCAATAATATAAAATAGGCGAGTGATGGGGATCGAACCCACGCATGCCAGAGCCACAATCTGGTGTGTTAACCACTTCACCACACCCGCCATAATTCTATTAACACGGGCAGTAGGAATTGAACCCACACTGAAGGTTTTGGAGACCTTAGTTCTACCTTTAAACTATGCCCGTAAAATGGAAGGGGAGGGATTCGAACCCCCGAACCCGAAGGAGCGGATTTACAGTCCGCCGCGTTTAGCCTCTTCGCTACCCTTCCAAAATATATAAATGGCGCGAGACGGAATCGAACCGCCGACACATGGAGCTTCAATCCATTGCTCTACCAACTGAGCTACCGAGCCT
>NZ_CAMHZQ010000031.1 GCF_946190275.1 Streptococcus mitis
GTGATAGCTGTGATAGCTGTGATAGCTGTGATAGCTGTGATAGCTGTGATAGCTGTGATAGCTGTGATAGCTGTGATGTTATTAGTAAATGGTAATCATCATGGTAGTTTTTATAGTTTGACTCCTGATAAGTGTCCAGCTATAGAAATTGCTTTTTTTATATTAAATTATCCCTAGGAGGAACGATGGAAAACAAATCGAATTCAAATAAGGTAAATCGACAGCAACGTGAAAAGGTACTGCGCTTTTCGATTCGTAAATATAGCTTTGGTGCTGCTTCAGTAGCTGTTGCGGCATTGATGTTTTTGTCTGGGCATCAGGCTGTTCGAGTTGAGGCTGCTCAAGTTTCAGATACGACTGAAGCACCGGTTATCCCAGATAAAGAAGAGGCTCATACTGCTACAATAGTAGATTTGCCTAAAACAGAAGATTCTCTAACTACAGGTAAAGAAGAAAAATCACTAACCACTGATGAGAATCCGGCTGAGACTTTATCTGAGAAACTACCTGAAACTTCAACTGAGAATGCATCTGAAAACGAGACCACTGCCCTTGATAAAGAAGTAGTTGAAAAACAAACACTAGATAAGACTAAATTACAGGCTAATATTACAAAAGTTCAAGAACTCTTGGATAAGGTCAACAAGGAAAAAGCTCCAGCTTCAACCCTTGCTGCAATCCAAGTAGATTTAGAAACAGCTAATAGTGTGCTTAATAACAATAGTCTTGAATTAACACAAGCTGAAATTGATGCAATCGCTAAAAAACTTAATGAGAAGATTTTTGTCTTATCTTCGATGCCTAAGATTAATGCGCCTAAGAAGGTTTTAAAAGAAGGTGAAAATACGATTGCTAATACTGGATCTCGTGATTCGCGTAATGGCGAAACCATGGAAGAAGGATCTGATCTTCGCTCAGCACCCATTGATAAGACTACTAAACAAGGGAGTCTTGGGATTGTTGTAGCGGACTCTGGATTTATCACAGGATATGCAACGCCATCTTCAACAATTGAGATTAAGAAAAATGGTCAAAAGATACTTACGTCTAAACTTGATGATACTGGTTCTTTCAAATTAAATGCGCCAGGTATTAAAGTTGGGGATAGAGTTGACTTAGTAGTTAATGGTCAAAGTGTATATAATACTACAGTAAGTAAAGTAGACACAGTATCATTCAATGATAGTTTAGCAGGTATTGCTCAAGTTGACGGATATACAGCGGCAGAAGCTGATGTGGAAGTATCAATTGGTGGAAGAAAGTACACAACTAGATCACAATCAAATGGATACTTCACAGTCAATGTTGATACGAACTTAATGAAAAAAGATGCTGTTATTACAACTGTCGTTAAAAAGAATGGAAAAGAAGTAGGTTCTGGAACAAGTACAGTTCGTGAAACAAGAACAACAGACTTTGGTGTTGGTTGGAATAAAAACCCAATGCTTAACTATTCAGAGCGTGATGTATTCTCGCCAGATACGAAGCAATATGCCTTCGTAAGTAAAGGAACTGCTGATAAAGCCTATGACAATGTTCGTGTGTATCGTGAAGAGCGTATCGAAAAAGATGGAAATAAATATTATTACTGGATGTTAGATTCAGGTCCAGCGGCAAACGCTCGTGCGGGATCTTCTAAGAAAATTTCACTTGCGATTCCACGTAGTGTAGGAGATCCATATGACTTCACTTATACAAAATATGTAAATGGGCAACAGACATCTCACGAAGAGTATCCTAGTGCCACAGCTTGGGAATATAAAAACTCTAATTATCGTGCTTATGCTAAAAATGGTGAACGCCGTTCAGGATCCACTGCTAATGAAAATATAATGTCTTGGATGGATTATATTGAACCATCTAATGGATGGATGTATAATATTTATCGAAATTCTAGAGATGGTGCGAATCGTAATCCAGATGCAGCAACCCGAGTAAATGATATGTTGGGTATTGCATCAAATGGTCTTCGTTACCACCTAGTTAAAGGTGTTATTGAAGATAAACTTTATATTGCTGCTGGTCAACGTACAATTATTACGTTCAAAACGAAAGTTCTTGAAGGGAATGAGTTAGATCAAAGCATTATGTCGGATTGGGTGAATAAAGATAAAAGTAATCCGATGCTTGCTGATATTAAAAAACGTTTAGCAAATGATCCGTATCTTGCTTATGGAGGATATACGGCAGGAGGATACGACCGATATAAAGATGGTCAAAACGCCATTATCGGTACCTTACCACTGAAACCAGAAGAAGCAGAAAGATATAATCTTAAACCAAAAGCTAAGGAACAACGTACTAAAGTAGGAGTTATTCCAGATGCTTACAATAGTATTGCGAATCCAAATGAATTACCTGCGGGTACAACTTATCGTTGGTTTAAAGATCCAGATGTATCAAGACCTACAGCACCAAATGCACCTGTGTATGGTAAAGTGGAAGTCATTATTCCAGAGCGTGGAACATTTATTGTTGATGCACCTGTTCATGTTGTAGATGACAAGGCTACAAAACCAATTGCGACAGCTAAGGATAATGGGGATGTAACTGCAAAACCACAAGATTCTACAAAAGTAGATAAAATCAAAGTAAGCTTTACAGGTGAAGACAACAAGCAAAAAACAGCTGAAGGAAATAAAGGAACAAATGGTAAATGGACAGTAACAAATCCAGATGTTCGAATCGATTCAAATACTGGAGAAATTACAATTCCAGCCAATAAAGTAAAAGATTTAACAGAAGTAACTGCTATTACTAAAAATGGAAATGGTGCGGATTCAGATCCTGCAAAAGCAATTGCAAAAGATGTTCAAAAACCACAAGCTACACTAAATGGTGTTCCTTTAACAGAAACAGCTAATTCACCAATCTTTACAGTCTATCGTGGTGCTGAATTTAACCCTGAATTGAAAGTATGGGATAACTCAGGAAAAATCTCAAAAGTAACAGTTGGAAATCTTCCGTATGGAGTAAGACCTTCTAGTTTTACAGCTCAAACGGGTAAAGATGGAAGTTCAGAAGATAAGAAGTATACAACTCGTTTATCTTCAGGTAGAGTAATCGATACTCAAACATTAGGAGAACATATCGGAACTCTTCATGTAGAGGGAAGCAGTGCAGCTGATAGCCGTGACTTGAAATTCAAGTACCGTGTTGTGGATATTACAACTAAGAATCTTGAAAATGGTATCGCAAAAGTTCCAGTAGGCTCAACTCTAAATATCGCAAATAGCCCTACAAATGTTGATGCTCATAATTACCTTAAAGTAGTAGATAGCAACGACCAAAGAGATCGTGGAAACAGTTATTTACCTCAAGGTATGGTATGGACATGGAAAGCTGGAGACAACTTAGATTCAGGTACTACATTAGATAATTCAGGTAAATATACAAGAAATGCGGTAGCAAAATTCCCAACTGCTTATACAGATACAAATAGTACAACTAGACCAATATTTGCCCCAGCTGAAATCAAGCGTCAAGTAGTTCTTGCAGTGACTCCAACAGCACCTAGCGTAGTGGCTAATAAAGATGGTAGCGTGGAAATTACACCACCAAAACGTCCAAATAGCAACAACCCACAAGATATCGATACGATTACATTGACTTATACTCCAACAGGAAAAACAACTCCTGAAACGGTAAAAGTTACAAAAACAGGGAATAACTGGACTGTAAATGGTAAACCAACGGATAAAGTATCTGTAACACCTCAAGGAGTAGTGAAAATTGCTGACCTTGAAGTAGCAGATGGTAAAGAAGTATCTGCAAAAGTATCTAAGACTGTCGATAACAATGTAGTTCTTGAGAGTCCAGTAGCTAAACAAAATGCAAAAGATGCTCAAAAACCAACATTAACAATTACACCGTCAAGTCAAACAGTCGTTGAAGGTGAAAAAGTAGAATTTACAGTAACAGCAAAAGATAATACATCTGTTACATTAAATGCTACAGATTTCTTAAATAAATACCTTGGCCGTGTGAATGCAGGTAAAGCAACTACTACACCAGTAAAAACAACTGAAACAGAAAAAGTTGTTCGAATTTCAATCACAACTTCAGCAGAAGATATCGGTAAACAAAATACGATTACATTTAACGCTGCAGATAATGATGGGAATAATGCAGATCCAGTAAACTTCAACTTTACGGTGACAGCACGTGATACAGTTGGACCAACAATCACAGCAAATGGAGCAACGGTAACGAAAAATGAGCCGATTGCACCTATTTCAGTAACAGCTGTGGATAATCCGGGCGGAGTAGGATTACGTGAAAAAAATCCAATCGAAGTAACTGGATTACCAACAGGATTAACGTATGCGAATAATCGAATCACAGGAACGCCAACAGCAGGAAAAGGGGATTACCCTGTAACGATTACAGCGTATGACAAGAATGGAAACCCAACTACAACGAACATTACGATTAAAGTTCAAGAACAAGCGGATAAATACAATCCAACTGGAGAAACATTAACTGTAAATCAAGGACAAGCCATTTCGGATGACGCTGTGAAAGAAAAAGTGAAAAACTTTGCCCCAGGAAAACTAACTGTTCAAAGTAAACCAACTTCAACAGCAACAGCAGGTTCAGCAGGAAATGCAGTTGTTCAAGTGACTTACCCAGACGGTTCACATGACACAGTAACTGTTCCAGTAACTGTAAGAGACGTAACAGGACCAACAATTACAGCAGAAGAAACAACTGTAACGAAAAATGAAGAAATCACACCAATTCCAATTACAGCTGAAGATAACGCAGGCGGAGTTGGAATGCGTGAAACAAATCCAATTACAGTAAGTAATTTACCATCAGGATTAACATATTCAAATGGAAACATTACAGGTAAAACTTCAGCGAGAAAAGGGTTCTATACATTAACAATTACAGCGTATGATAAGAACAATACGCCTTCAACGAAAAAAGTTAAAATTAATGTCCAAGAACAAGCTGACAAGTACACTCCAACTGCAACGGAATTAACAGTCAACCAAAATGAAGACATTACAATTGAAAAATTAACTCCTAAAGTAAACAATCCTGGAAAAGGAACACTTTCACTTGTAAGCAAACCATCAACAACAACAGCAGGTTCAGCAGGAAATGCAGTTGTGAAAGTAACTTACTCGGATGGTTCACATGACTTAGTCGATGTTCCAATTACTGTAAAAGACGTAACAGGTCCAACGATTACAGCCAATAATGCTACAGTTACAAATCGTGAAGACATTATGCCAATTTCTGTAACGGCTAAAGATAATACGGGCGGAGTTGGAATGCGTGATACAGACCCAATCGTAGTAACAGGCTTACCAGAAGGATTAACATATGCGGATGGAAAAATTACTGGTAAACCAACTGGCACAGCAGGTGAAAGTACAGTAACCATTACGGCATATGATAAAAACGATAATCCGTCAACAACTACGATTAAGATTACTGTACAAAGCCAAGCGGATGCTCATAATCCAAGAGGAGAAAGATTAACGGTTGATCAAAATCATGTGATTGAAGATTCAGAAGTTATTGCTAAGGTGAAAGATTACGCACCAGCAACTCAATTGACAGTTAAGAGCAAACCAACAACAGCAGTTGTAGGAAACCCAGAAGATGCGGTAGTAACAGTAACGTATCCAGATGGATCAAGTGAAGATGTAAATGTACCGGTAACAGTACGAGACACGTCAGTAGCTGATACTACAGGTCCGACAATTACAGCAGAAGGCGCAACTGTAACGAAAAATGAACCAATTAAGCCAATTTCAGTAACAGCTGAAGATAACCCAGGCGGGGTTGGAATGCGTGATAACGATCCAATCATAGTAGAAGGTTTACCGAACGGATTAACATTCAAAGATGGAAAAATCACAGGAACACCAACAGCTCCAGCAGGTAACTACCCTGTAACAATAAAAGCATATGATAAAATCGGTAATGAAAGTGAAGCCCCAATTAAAATTACGATTATTGTTCAAGAGCAAAAAGATAAGTACACTCCAAAAGGGGAAGGCTTAACAGTAAACCAAGGTCATGAAATTACAGATGACGAAGTGAAAGCTAAAGTAAAAGATTTTGCTCCAGGTTCACTAACAGTTACAAGTAAACCATCAACAGCAACAACAGATAATGTACCTAATGCAGTAGTAACAGTTACGTATCCAGATGGATCAAGTGAAACAGTAGATGTACCAGTCACTGTAAAAGACGTAACAGGTCCAACAATTAAAGCTGATGGAGCAACAGTAACTAGAAATGAACCAATTACACCAATTCCGGTAAATGTATCGGACAATGAAGGTGGACGAGGATTACGTGATGATAACCCAGTAGAAGTAACAGGCTTACCAGATGGCTTAACTTATGCAAATGGAGAAATTACAGGAACACCAGCTAAAACAGCTGAAAAAGGGGATTATACTGTAACAATCAAAGCAACCGATAAAGATGGTAACTCTACAGAAAAACAAATTACAATCACAGTTCAAACTCAAGCGGATAAATATAATCCAACAGGAGATAGTCTGAAAGTTGATCAAGGTCATACGCTTACAGATGATGAAGTGACAGGTAAAGTGAAAGATAACGGTCCAGGAGAGCTGACTGTTACAAGTACACCATCAACATCAACATTTGGTGATGCAGGAAATGCGATTGTAAAAGTAACGTATCCAGATGGTTCAACTGATGAAGTGAAAGTACCAGTAACTGTATCAGACGTAACAGGACCAAAAGTTACAGCTGATGGAGCAACAGTAACGAAAAATGAACCAATTACACCAATCAAAGTCACTGTAAAAGACAATGAAGGTGGACGAGGATTACGTGAAGAAAATCCAGTAGAAGTAACAGGATTACCAGATGGTTTAACATATGCAAATGGAGAAATTACAGGAACACCAACAGCACCTAAAGGTGACTACCCTGTAACGATTAAAGCGTATGATAAGGATGGTAATGAAACAACTGAAATAATCACAATTAAAGTCCAAGAACAAGCGGATAAATACAATCCAACAGGAGAAGGTTTAACGGTTGATCAAAATCATGTGATTGAAGATGCAGAAGTCATTGCTAAAGTAAAAGGTAATGGCCCAGGAACCGTTACAGTTATAAGTAAACCATCAACAGCTACAAAAGGTAATGTTGGAAATGCGGTTGCTAAAGTAACCTATCCAGATGGATCAAGTGAAGAAGTACCAGTACCAGTAACTGTAAACGACGTAACAGGCCCAACAATCACAGCTGAAGGTGCAACCGTAACGAAAAACGAGCCAATCACTCCAATTCCAGTAACTGTAACGGATAACGAAGGTGGATCAGGCTTAAGAGAAGAAAATCCAGTAGAAGTAACAGATTTACCAGAAGGATTAACTTATGCGAATGGACAAATTACAGGAACACCAACAGGAAATCAAGGTGACTATACTGTAACCATCAAAGCACATGATAAGGACGGCAATGTAACGACACAAACGATTACGATTACAGTCCAAGAACAAGCGGATAAATACAATCCTAAGTATGATGATGGAAATGGCAAACCAGGAGCTAAGGTTGAAGTACCAGTAAAAGAAGAAGCTGGTAAGACAATTCCAGAAGGAACTAGGTTCGAAAGTTTAACACCAGGAATCACAGTAGATGATAAAGGTAAAGTAACTGTAACAATTCCAGAAGACAAGGAACCAGGAGATGAAATCCCAGGTACGATTAAAGTAACGTATCCAGATGGATCAAAAGAAGAGGTACCAGTTAAAGTAACAGTAACAACTCCAGATAGAGATATCTACACTCCTAAATATGATGATGGAGAAGGAACACCAGGTGGAACTGTAGAATTACCATTGAAAGAAGAAGCTGGTAAGACAATTCCAGAAGGAACTAAGTTTGAAAGTCTAATACCAGGAATCACAGTAGATGATAAAGGTAAAGTAACTGTTACAATCCCTGAAGACAAAAATCCAGGAGATGAAATCTCAGGTACGATCACAGTAACATATCCAGACGGTTCTAAAGATGAAGTTCCAGTGGAAGTAACGGTTAGAGAAAAAGACAAAGACATCTACACACCAGAGTACGACAAAGGAAACGGTAAACCAGGTGGCACTGTTGAATTACCATTGAAAGAGAAAGCTGGAAAACCAATTCCAGAAGGAACTAAGTTCGAAAGTGATACACCAGGAATTACAGTCGACAAAGATGGTAAAGTAACCGTAACAATCCCAGAAGGAGCGAAACCAGGCGATAAGATTACAGGAACCATCACCGTAACTTACCCAGACGGTTCTAAAGATGAAGTTCCAGTAGAAGTAACGGTTAGAGAAAAAGACAAAGACATCTACACACCAGAGTACGATAAAGGAAATGGCAAACCAGGTGGCACTGTTGAATTACCATTGAAAGAGAAAGCTGGAAAACCAATTCCAGAAGGAACTAAGTTCGAAAGTGATAACCCAGGAATCACAGTAGATAAAGATGGCAAAGTAACCGTAACAATCCCAGAAGGAGCGAAACCAGGCGATAAGATTACAGGAACAATCACAGTAACATATCCAGACGGTTCTAAAGATGAAGTTCCAGTAGAAGTAACGGTTAGAGAAAAAGACAAAGACATCTACACACCAGAGTACGACAAAGGAAACGGTAAACCAGGTGGCACTGTTGAATTACCATTGAAAGAGAAAGCTGGAAAACCAATTCCAGAAGGAACTAAGTTCGAAAGTGATACACCAGGAATTACAGTCGACAAAGATGGCAAAGTAACCGTAACAATCCCAGAAGGAGCGAAACCAGGGGATAAGATTACAGGAACCATCACCGTAACTTACCCAGATGGCTCAAAAGATGAAGTTCCAGTGGAAGTAACGGTTAGAGAAAAAGACAAAGACATCTACACACCAGAGTACGACAAAGGAAACGGTAAACCAGGTGGCACTGTTGAATTACCATTGAAAGAGAAAGCTGGAAAACCAATTCCAGAAGGAACTAAGTTCGAAAGTGATACACCAGGAATTACAGTCGACAAAGATGGTAAAGTAACCGTAACAATCCCAGAAGGAGCGAAACCAGGCGATAAGATTACAGGAACCATCACCGTAACTTACCCAGACGGTTCTAAAGATGAAGTTCCAGTAGAAGTAACGGTTAGAGAAAAAGACAAGGACATCTACACACCAGAGTACGACAAAGGAAACGGTAAACCAGGTGGCACTGTTGAATTACCATTGAAAGAGAAAGCTGGCAAAGAAATTCCAGAAGGAACTAAGTTCGAAAGTGATAACCCAGGAATCACAGTTGGCAAAGATGGCAAAGTAACCGTAACAATCCCAGAAGGAGCGAAACCAGGCGATAAGATTACAGGAACCATCACCGTAACTTACCCAGATGGCTCAAAAGATGAAGTTCCAGTGGAAGTAACGGTTAGAGAAAAAGACAAAGACATCTACACACCAGAGTACGACAAAGGAAACGGTAAACCAGGTGGCAC
>NZ_CAMHZQ010000032.1 GCF_946190275.1 Streptococcus mitis
AAAGCTGGAGAATTGACTCAAGCCGAAAAAGACAAAGTCAAAGAAAAAGTTCAAGCTAAGAACCCAGGTAAGGAAGTCACAGTAGGAGCCGACGGAACCGCAACAGTGACAGATCCAACCACAGGAATCAGTCACCAAATTCCAGGAACCGAGTTAGTGAACCAAGACTTCGAGCCAGTGAAACCGACTGAAAAAGTACCAGTGAAAAACGCTAGTGAGTTGACGCAAGACGAAAAAGACAAAGTCAAAGAAAAAGTTCAAGCGAAAAACCCAGGTAAGGAAGTAACGGTAGGAGCCGACGGCACAGCAACAGTGACAGATCCAACCACAGGAATCAGTCATACAATTCCAGGAAGCGATTTAGTGAACCAAGACTTCACCCCAGTGACACCAACTGAGAAAGTACCAGTGAAGAAAGCTGGAGAATTGACTCAAGCCGAAAAAGGCAAAGTCAAAGAAAAAGTTCAAGCTAAGAACCCAGGTAAGGAAGTAACGGTAGGAGCCGACGGCACAGCAACTGTGAAAGACCCGAATACAGGCATTACGCATAGCATTCCAGGAACAGAGCTAGTGAACCAAGACTTCACTCCAGTGAAACCGACTGATAAAGTTCCAGTGAAGAAAGCTGGAGAATTGACTCAAGACGAACAAGACAAAGTCAAAGAAAAAGTTCAAGCTAAGAACCCAGGTAAGGAAGTTACTGTAGGAGCCGACGGAACAGCAACGTTGAAAGATCCGAATACAGGAATTACACATACAATTCCAGGAAGCGATTTAGTAAACCAAGACTTCACCCCAGTGACACCAACTGAGAAAGTACCAGTGAAGAAAGCTGGAGAATTGACTCAAGCCGAACAAGACAAAGTCAAAGAAAAAGTTCAAGCTAAGAACCCAGATAAGGAAGTCACAGTAGGAGCCGACGGAACCGCAACATTGAAAGATCCAAATACAGGAATTACACACACAATTCCAGGAAGTGATTTAGTGAACCAAGACTTCACCCCAGTGACACCGACTGAGAAAGTGCCAGTCAAAGATGTGAATAATCTAAGCAAAGACGAACAAGATAAAGTTAAAGAATCAGTGGAAAAAGCTAATCCTGGTAAGACAGTAGTTGTTGAACCAACAGGTAAAGTAATAATCACTGATCCTAAGACAAATATCAGTCATGAGCTTTCTGGTGAAGAAGTAACAACGATTCTTCCACCAGTACTAGAACTTCCAGAGTACACAGATCCAATCGGTACAACAGGAGTAGACGAAAATGGCAACTTAATTCTTCCACCAGTAGCTGAACATCCAACATTATTCATCACTAAATGGGTTGATGAAAATGGCAATGAGTTGAAACCTGCGGATGCTAAGGCTCCAACGGTATTAGGTGAAGCGAACGAAGCATTTGAACATGGTGAAATTGAAGGTTATGTATTTGTAAGAACAGAAACTAAAGGTGATGTTGTAACTCATGTATTCAGAAAAGTGAGTCCAGTTAGACCAACAAGTGACGGTCAACAAAGACCAGCTACACCATCTGCCGATACAAATCGTAGACCAGATACTGCTACCCCTGCTGAAGTACCAGCTGCTCAACCTGCTGGACAACCAAGTCAAACAGTTGAAGTACCTGCTCAATTGCCGAATGAAGTGTCAGAAACTGATTCATCAGTTTCTCAACCGCAAGCAGTATTGCCAAATACTGGTACGAAAGCAGATCGTGCTACAGGTGCATTAGGAGCTCTCTCTCTTCTTGGCGCATTTGGTTTACTATTTGCCAAAAAGAAAAAAGACGATGAAGAGGAAGCTTAAATAGATGATCTCATCTGATCCTTAGTAGTTTTCCCTGCATAAAGTCTTTATAAATCAAAAAGAACTAGAAAAATCACTCATTTGTGAGAATTCTAGTTCTTTTTTCGTATTTCATAAACATTTCATATTTGGGTTTTATAATAGTCTTACAAATATGGAGGTGACAAATGAATCCAATCCAAAGAGCTTGGGCTTATGTCAGCAGAAAACGACTGAGAAGTTTTATTTTATTTCTGATTTTATTGGTCCTATTGGCCGGAATTTCAGCCTGTTTGACTCTGATGAAGTCCAACAAAACAGTGGAAACCAATCTTTACAAATCACTCAATACCTCTTTTTCAATTAAGAAGATAGAAAATGGTCAGACATTCAAGTTGTCAGACTTAGTATCTGTAAGCAAGATTAAGGGACTGGAAAATGTTTCTCCTGAACTGGAGACGGTCGCAAAACTAAAAGACAAGGAAGCAGTGAGTGGCGAGCAGAGCGTTGAACGTGATGATTTGTCAGCTGCGGACAAGAACTTGGTTAGCTTAACAGCTCTGGAGGATTCATCCAAGGATGTGACCTTTACCAGTTCGGCTTTCAATCTAAAAGAAGGGAGACATCTTCAAAAAGGAGATTCAAAGAAAATTCTCATCCACGAAGAGTTGGCTAAGAAGAATGGTCTTTCGCTTCATGACAAGATTGCCTTAGATGCTGGTCAGTCCGAAGCTGGTAAAGGACAAACAGTTGAGTTTGAAATTGTCGGCATCTTTTCTGGTAAAAAACAGGAGAAATTCACAGGCTTGTCTTCTGACTTCAGTGAAAACCAAGTCTTTACAGACTATGACAGTAGCCAAACTCTTTTGGGAAATAGTGAACCTCAAGTTAGTGCAGCGCGCTTCTATGTAGAAAATCCTAAGGAAATGGACGGACTCATGAAGCAGGTAGAAAACTTGTCTTTGGAGAATCAAGGCTATCAAGTCGAAAAGGAAAACAAGGCTTTTGAACAAATCAAAGACTCAGTAGCAACCTTCCAAATCTTCCTGACCATCTTCCTTTATGGGATGTTGATAGCTGGAGCTGGAGCCTTAATTCTTGTTTTATCTCTCTGGTTGAGAGAACGGGTCTATGAAGTGGGGATTTTACTGGCACTTGGAAAAGGCAAGAGCTCGATTTTCCTACAATTCTGTTTAGAGGTAGTTCTGGTATCTCTCGGTGCTTTGCTTCCAGCATTTGTTGCAGGAAACGCCATCACAACTTACCTACTCCAAACTCTACTAGCAAGCGGAGATCAGGTAAGCTTACAAGATACACTAGCCAAAGCAAGCAGTTTATCAACCAAGATCCTATCTTTTGCAGAGTCCTATGTCTTTCTGTTATTGATTAGTTGCTTATCTGTAGCCCTTTGTTTCCTATTCTTATTTAGAAAATCACCGAAAGAAATTTTATCATCTATTAGTTAAGAAGGAGAAATCATGACTTTATTACAATTACAAGACCTTACCTACCGTTATAAGAATACTGCTGAAGCGGTTTTATATCAGATCAATTATAATTTTGAACCCGGGAAATTTTATAGTATTATTGGTGAGTCAGGAGCAGGAAAATCCACACTCTTGTCCCTACTTGCTGGTCTAGATAGTCCTGTTGAAGGTTCTATCCTTTTTCAAGGAGAGGACATTCGTAAGAAGGGCTATTCTTACCATCGCATGCACCATATTTCCCTGGTCTTTCAAAATTATAACTTGATAGATTATCTTTCTCCGCTGGAAAATATCCGCTTGGTCAATAAAAAGGCAAGTAAGGATACGCTGCTTGAGCTTGGTTTGGATGAAAGTCAGATCAAGCGGAATGTTCTCCAGTTATCAGGTGGTCAACAACAACGTGTTGCCATTGCTCGTAGTTTGGTATCAGAAGCTCCAGTTATTCTAGCTGATGAGCCAACAGGAAATCTGGACCCTAAAACTGCTGGAGATATTATCGAACTGCTCAAATCACTTGCCCAGAAAACAGGTAAATGTGTCATCGTTGTAACCCACAGCAAAGAAGTGGCACAAGCGTCAGATATTACACTTGAATTGAAGGATAAGAAACTGACTGAAACTCGCAATACTATGAAATAATACGAGCTTTTTCTGTTATACTCTTCGAAAATCTCTTCAAACCACGTCAGCGTCGCCTTACCGTAGATATATGGTTACTGACTTCGTCAGTTTTATCTACAAACCTCAAAGCAGTGCTTTGAGCAACCTACGGCTAGCTTCCTAGTTTGCTTTTTGATTTTCATTGAGTATTAGAACTATAAAATAAAACAAAATCTAGAAAGGGAATCTATGTTACACAACGCATTTGCCTATGTTACAAGGAAGTTTTTCAAATCGATTGTCATCTTCCTGATTATTCTCCTCATGGCGAGCTTGAGTTTGGTAGGCTTGTCGATCAAGGGAGCTACTGCCAAGGCTTCTCAGGAGACCTTTAAAAATATCACCAATAGTTTCTCCATGCAAATCAATCGTCGCGTTAATCAAGGAACGCCTCGTGGTGCTGGAAATATCAAGGGTGAGGATATCAAAAAAATCACTGAAAACAAGGCCATCGAGTCTTATGTTAAACGCATCAACGCTATCGGGGACTTGACTGGATACGACCTGATTGAAACGCCAGAAACCAAGAAAAATCTGACACCTGACCGTGCTAAACATTTTGGAAGTAGTTTGATGATTACAGGTGTCAATGACTCTTCCAAAGAAGACAAGTTTGTCTCTGGTTCTTATAAATTAGTCGAAGGTGAGCACCTAACAAACGATGACAAGGACAAGATTCTCATGCACAAGGACTTGGCAGCCAAACACGGCTGGAAAGTAGGGGATAAGGTCAAACTAGACTCCAATGTCTACGATGCAGACAATGAAAAAGGTGCTAAGGAAACAGTCGAAGTGACAATCAAGGGTCTCTTTGATGGTCATAATAAGTCAGCAGTAACCTACTCACAAGAACTCTATGAAAATACAGCTATCACAGACATTCACACTGCTGCAAAACTTTATGGATACACAGAAGACACAGCTATTTATGGGGACGCAACCTTCTTTGTAACAGCGGATAAAAACTTGGATGATGTCATGAAAGAGTTGAATGGCATCAGTGGTATCAACTGGAAGAGCTACACACTGGTGAAGAGCTCCTCTAACTACCCAGCTCTTGAGCAATCCATCTCTGGTATGTACAAGATGGCCAACCTCCTCTTCTGGGGCAGCTTGAGCTTCTCAGTCCTTCTCCTTGCCCTCTTGCTTAGTCTTTGGATCAACGCCCGTCGCAAGGAAGTGGGGATCCTCCTCTCTATCGGTCTTAAGCAGGCAAGTATCTTGGGGCAATTCATCACTGAATCTATCTTTATTGCCATCCCTGCTCTAGTTTCTGCGTACTTCCTAGCCAGCTACACAGCCCGTGCAATCGGAAATACTGTTCTTGCCAATGTCACTTCAGGTGTTGCCAAGCAAACCAGCAAGGCTGCTCAAGCCTCTAACCTTGGTGGTGGTGCAGAAGTAGATGGCTTTAGCAAGACCTTGTCGAGCCTAGACATTTCCATTCAGACATCAGACTTTATTATCGTCTTTGTCCTAGCCTTGGTTCTAGTGGTTCTCGTTATGGCGCTTGCTTCAAGCAATCTCCTCAGAAAACAACCAAAAGAGCTCTTGCTGGATAGCGAATAAGTTTGAAAAAATTAGTCTGGAATAGAGGATACATCTTGTTTTTCTATTCAAGAATGGTGGATAGAGAATGATTATTTAACAATTCAAAATAGAGCCGAAAGCAGTGGTGAAAATCATTGCTTTCAGTTGCTTTCTTTGTACTTTAGTCTTAAATATGATATACTAAGGTTATGGAATTTATTAGAAAGGAATTTCACATTTTATATATGGAATTGTGCATAAAAATCTATAGAAATTTTATCTTGAAAATAGATAGATAAATCTGTAGAAGCCTATCCATATTGCAAACATAGGCTAGTAGACTTAGGTAGGGTCTACTTTGGAAAATATAGAATAGTGAGGAAAAATAAACATTATGAGACAAACAAATGTTAGAGGGACATTATCCCTACGTGGCTTTAGAAAATTGAGAACTGGTGCAATTGTTGCGACAGGTGTGATTTTATTGGGGCTGGGCTTTTTAGCTCCAACTGTATCAGCCAGTGAACAAGATGGTGTTTGGGTAGCCAGAACAGTTGCAGAAGTAAAAGCTGATATTCAAAAAGAAGGTGATTTATTTAAGTATGTCATTAAGTGGGGAGATACATTAAGTGTTATCAGCGAAGCAAGCAATATCCCTGTAGATGTACTTCAAGAAATGAATCAAGCTTCAGGCAAGAATTTATTCTTACCGCACAATGAATTGTACTTTACCGAAGCTGAAACGGTTTCAGATACAGTCACAAAACACAAGATTGTCATCAAAGAAAGTGGTGCCAGTGGCGAAGTTCGCACTTACGAAGTCTTGCTCAAGAAAGATCAGGAAACAAAAGCTGTTACCTTTGAATTAACAGATGTCACTGAGAAAGTTGAAAAAATGACTGTGAACTATAGCCCAGTCTATCAGCCTGTATCAGCACCAATAGTGGAAAGTGCGGAAGAATCAGCTGAAGAACTTGCCCCAGTAGCACCAGCTGTGACAAGCCCAGAAGTTAAAGAAGAAACAGAAGCTCCAGTAGTACCAAAAGCAGAAGAAGCAGCGACTACTCCAGCACCAAAATCAGAGGAGCTAGTGGCTCCAGCACCGAAAGCAGACGAGCCATCGACACCAGCACCAAAAGTGGAAGAACCAACGACACCGGCACCAAAAGTGGAAGAACCAGCGTCTTCAGCACCAAAATCAGAGGAGCTAGTGGCTCCAGCACCGAAAGCAGACGAGCCAGCTACACCAGCGCCAAAATCAGAGGAACCAACGACACCAGCACCAAAAGTGGAGGAGCCAGCTACACCGGCACCAAAAGTAGAGGAACCAGCGACTTCAGCACCAAAAGCAGAAGAACCAGCGTCTACCACGCCAAAAGCAGAAGAACCAGCGTCTTCAGCGCCAAAAGCGGAAGAACCAGTGGTTCCAGCACCAAAAGTAGAGGAACCAGCGTCTTCAGCACCAAAAGCAGAAGAGCCAGTGGCAACAACGCCAAAAGTGGAAGAACCAGTGACTCCAGCGCCAAAAGCAGAAGAACCAGTGACACCAGCACCAAAATCAGAAGAGCCAGTGACTCCAGCGCCAAAATCAGAAGAACCAGCTACTCCAGCACCCAAAGCAGAAGAGCCAACGACACCTGCACCAAAATCAGAAGAACCAGCGGCTCCAACATCGAAAGTAGAAGAACCAGCGGCTCCAACATCGAAAGTAGAAGAACCAGCGGCCTCAACACCAAAAGCGGAAGAACCAGCAGCAGGCACAACACCGAAAGCAGAAGAACCAGCAGCAGGCACAACGCCAAAAGCGGAAGAACCAGCAGCAGGCACAACGCCAAAAGCGGAAGAACCAGCAGGCACAACACCGAAAGCAGAAGAACCAGCGGCAGGAACAACACCAAAAGCAGACGAGCCAGCGGCCTCAGCACCGAAAGCGGAAGAACCGGCAGCAGGAACAACGCCAAAAGCGGACGAGCCAGCAGGCACAACACCGAAAGCAGAAGAGCCAGCAGCAGGCACAACACCAAAAGCAGAAGAGCCAGCAGCAGGCACAACACCGAAAGCAGC
>NZ_CAMHZQ010000033.1 GCF_946190275.1 Streptococcus mitis
CTGTTAGTTTCACAACCGGTGTCTTCGCTGGATCTGCTATCGCATTTGATTGTGCTTCCACTACTGTCTTATCTGGTGTCAACTTTGCGGTTGTAACGTCAGGTATAGTTAGTGTTGTTTCACCATTATTTTTTACAACTATATTTGTAGCTGTTGGGTTCAACGTTTGTATTTTAGCTTTTACAGATTCTTTTTCTTTGTTTGTTAAGTCATTTAGATTCTTAACTGGCGTTAATTCCGGCGTCACTATAATAGGAACTTTTACATCTTCAGAGCTTCCATCTGTATATGTTACTTTAACTACTACAGTTCCACCATTAGTTGGAATTTCTCCTGTAATTGCTTTGTTAGCAATATGTTCACCCGTAATTGCATTTTTTATTTGTTCATCTGTATGTTTTGTTTCTTTAACATAACGTGTTAATGTTGCTATTGTTGGATCAATCTTCTCTGCATCGTTACGTTCACGTACAGTTTCTGACAATGTAATTACTGGTGTTGGGTCACTAGCTCCTACTCCTGCACCTTTATGTCTGTATGTTACATCCCCATTTGCTGCTACTTCTAATTCAGCGGTATTAACAGATGGGTTCGCTTTTTTCACGGCTGCTTTAACGTCTTCTTTTTCTTTGTTAGTTAAAGCAGTTAAATTGATTGCCGGAACTTTTTCAACTGGTTTCAATCCTGCGAATGCTTCTGTTTCGTATGAATCAACTTTACCGTTCTTATTGCTTTCGTGACGGGTTACAATGCGGTCTCCTGCTTGGAATTTTTCTTCGCCTACTAAAGTTATTGTGATACTTCCGTCTTGATTTACAGTAATAGTACGGTCATTAACACTATTTGTGTATCCACTAGCTGTTTTCGTTAGTGCCATCGATTTTCCACGAATTCCAAATTGTAATCTATCGTTAATTTCTACTGTTGTATTTGGCTTAATCGTTACAGTATTATCTTTTTCATTAAATGTGGTTACGATGTCGATTGGTTTAACTTCCAAGACTGGAACTGTTACTTCTTTTGTAGAATTATCAGAATATGTTAATACAACTGTCGCAACTTTCTCGCCATCTACTTCTGTAATACGTCCGTTATCTTTTAGTACTTTACTAATTGGTTGTGGTTGATTACTTGGAATTGTAACACTATTAATCACTTTATTTGATTCTGTAGTTGGAACTATACCTTGTGCAGTTGCATCTTTTGCTGCTTTGATTGAAACTTCTGGTATTGATGAAACTGTAATTGTATGCTCTTTCGTTACTGATACGCCTGCTGCATCTGTCGTTGTATACGTTAAAGTATACTCACCTTTTTTCAGATAACCATTATTTGCTAAGTTAACAACTTTATTTCCTTGTCTGATTGTTACACTTAAGTTTTCTTTAGCTGTGCGTCCTACTGTGTTATTCGCGTCATCTTCTGTATCCGCTGCTGTCACAAGTTGTTTCAAGCCATCCATCGTTAAGCTACCGTCCGCAGTGTAATTACGTATTTCTGGTGCTTTTACTGTGATTGTTGGATTTGTATTCGTTGGATTTGTATATGTCCAACCTCCATTTACAGCTGGATTTCCCTTCGAGTTATCATAGTGTACACGTGCCATTACACTTCTAGCATCAGCTTTCATTGTAAATGGAATATCTGTTTTCTGATTTGAATCTTTAATGTGTAATTTGAATACTCGTTCAGCTGGGTTTGAAGTTGTTGAAACAGTTAGCTCAGTTCTTGTTTTTCCTGTTGGTCTATTATTAACACTTTCTTCTACTTGCCATCCGTTATCAGTTTTATTAACTCCATATTGGAAGGTATTACCTTCTTTACTTGCGATTATCACATAGAATCTTCCAGCATCATGAGGGACACGAAGTGTAATATCACGACCAGCTTGTAGCGGTTCATCAAAAGTGATTACATCGCTTAATTGAACATTAGCTGTTGTATCTGTTGATTCGATTCCATGCATCACTTGTTTCACTGAAACTGGCTTCGTTGATTTTGTATTCGCATCTTGCTTAATGTTTTGCGTTAAAACTTCGTTATTTTTTAAGTTGTATGTCCAATTTCCATCTGAACCAACTGTTGTCTCAACTGTTTTACCACCTTGTAAATCAATCTTAACTGTAGCTCCTGCGATACCTGTACCTGAGATACTACGTTCTGTCGAACCTAAATCTCCTTTAAAGTTTGCACTTGGCGTAATCGTTGGTGCTGCTGGTTTCGCCACTTTAGCGTGTGAAATATCTAATGTTGAACCATCTGGGAATGTAGCTACTACAACTTTTTCCTTATCATTTGTTGTACCAGGCGTAAATGTTACTCCTGTTCCGTTAATTGTTGGAAGATTGTTGTTACCACGGTTCACTTCAGTCAACTTATTCGCGAAAGTTTGTTTAGTTGTTGGCTTGAAGTTTCCATTTTCAACATCACTATTGCCATAAACTACTTTTGCTGTATCAACTGGATAAGTGATAGATGCTCCTTTTGATTCTGCAAGTGATGAAACTGTAATGGTATGTTCTTTTATCGCTGTAGCTCCTGCAGCATCACGTGTTGTATACGATAATGTATAAGTACCTTTTTTAAGGTATTTATTATTCGATAAGTCTACTACATTAGCCCCTTGTTTCACAGTCAACGTGAAATTATCGCTAGCTCTATTTCCTACTGTCTTATCTGCATCATCTTCTTTGTCCGCTACTGTCACAAGCTTTTTCAGTCCAGCCATCGTTAAGCTACCGTCTGCTGTATAGGCAGTTTTTGTCGGTTCTTTCACTGTAATAGTTGGAGATTCGTTCGTTGCTTCAGATGCTATAACCCATCCTTGTCCTGGTTCACTAGCTGGATTAGCTGGATTGTTTTGACCATTAACATGATGCACACGAACTCTTAACTTATTCTCACCTGAAGGAATCGTAAATGGAATATTTGTTTTTTTATTCGAATCCTTAATTCGTAAAGTTAACTCTTTTTCTGAAACATTATCTCCATTTTTTACTATTAACTCAGTAGTGTTCGCTTTATTAGGATCTGTTATTTTCCATTGTCCATTTTCCTGTTTAACACCATATTCATACACTTGTCTTGTATCATAATTCAGTTGAACATAGAATTGTCCAGCATCATGAGGTACTTTAACAGTAATCTCTCTTCCTGCTTGAACTGGCGTGTTAATAGAAATTACTCTAGCTAGTTGAACATTTACTGACGTAGCTGATGATTCTACTCCGTCTTTAGATTGCTTAACAGTTATTTCCTTGTCAGCTTTTATAGAGGCATCTTTCTTCGTATTTTGAGTAAGTTTTTCAGTTGTTTTTAAATTATAAGTCCATTCACCTTGATTATTAACTAGTGTTGTACCAGTTGTTCCATCTTGTAGTGCCACTGTAATCGTTGCACCAGCTATACCTCTACCTGAAATACTACGGTCAGTCGATACTAGAGTTCCACTATATCTTGGTTCTGTAGTAACCGTAGGTGCTGGCGGGGTAACATTAACAGGAACAGTAATGATTTTAGATGGCTGTCTCCTAGTGGCTTCTGGTGCATCATTGCCACTTTGAGCTGGAGGTAGTGTTACCTTCACTTTAAAGTTTTGAACACCAGCTGTGTTCGCTGTTGGGGTAATCTTATTCCCTCTATCATCTACCCATTCATAAGTTGTTCCACTAGGCAAATCAGGAGAACCAGTTACTTTGGCAACGGCTGAAATAGCTTGTGCTTCTGATAACGTTCCTCCTTGAGCTACAGTAACCTTTGTATCATTAGGCTTAATATCAAACACCTTATGAGTAAATGTAGCTGCATGCTCTAATTTTTCATTTGGCTGTGGACTGTCAGTAAATCGACCATAGTTGTATTTACCACCAAACTTGTAAGTTGTTTCCCCTACTGGGTCTGAGTTTATCTTATCTCTCAACCCTGAAGCATCTATCTCTGCTTCATTACCTCGCTTGGCAAACCATTTCATTCCTCCTGGAATACCTGTATTGACGTAATATTTAGATTCATCATCAGATCGGTTTACACCTTTAAAATCATATACTGTATGAGCTATTGGGAAGGTCGGTAATACACGATAATTTATATTCGTCGAAGCTATTGTTTTCCCTTGGAGTACAACTGACGCCACTGCTGTCTTACTATCTGCTTTAACTTGTATCTAAAGTAACTTCCACTCTAGCGTTATTTGGAATTGCTACTTTATCGTTTCCATCACGTAATTCTAATAAGCTACGTTTAATTTCATCTGAAACACTTTCCCCTTGTACCAAGTTTATCTTTGATTTTGCTACAACTGCATAGTTTACTGTAATTGTATGATTTTTTGTCGCTATAGCTCCTGCAGCATCTGTTGTTCTATAGGTAAGATTATAAGTACCTTGTTTAAGAGGTTTTGTTAAATCAACATTTTTACCGTCTTTAGTAGCTGTTACAGCTAAATTCTCTGCTGCCGTATTACCTACAGTTTTACCTGGAGTATCTTCAGCATCATTTACCGTTACAAGTGTTTTTAACTTGTCTTTATTCAAAGTACCATCTGATGTATAAGTAGCATTTGAATTATTAATTGTAATTGTTGGATCTGTATTCGTTGCTTTATTTGCTGTAACCCATCCATCATTTTCGTGACCTGGGTCTGCTGGGTTATTGTCCCCATTCACGTGGTGAGAACGAACTCTTACCACATGATCCTTGGTAATTGTGAACGGAATATTATTTTTTCTATGCGAATCATTAACATGAAGAGTAATTTTTTTCTCAGAAGGATTATCGCCATCAGTGACCTTCAGATCAATAGCATTAGCCGCTGCGCTGTTTTCAATTCTCCATCTACCATTTTCCTGTATAACACCATACTCATAAACAGTGGCTGTATTAGCAGCATTTCTAACTTGAATATAGAATCGTCCTGTATCGTGAGCTACTTTAACAGAAATATCACGTCCTGCTTGAAGTGGAGTATCAATAGAAATAGCTCTAGCTAGTTGAACATTTACTGACGTAGCTGATGATTCTTCACCATTTTTTGTTTGCTTAGCAGAAATTGTATTAGGAGATTTAATAGAGGCGTCCTGTTTTGTATTTTGGGTTAGCTTCTCATTTTGCTTTAAAGTATAACTCCAGCTTCCACCATTATTAACAGGTATAGAACGAGTTGTACCATCTTGCAACGTTAATGTAATCGTTGCACCAGCTACACCAGTACCTGAGATAACGCGGTCAGTCGACACTAAGGTTCCATCATATTTTGTTAATGTATTAATAGTTGGAGGTGCTAGTAAGCTTGTTCCAGTAGCAGCATACACATATGCTTCGTACGCAGTTGTTCCACTTCCCGCTTTAGCGCTTACAGCCATAGCCCCCGCTTTTTTGGCTTGTTCAGCTGTAACATCATCTTTTAAACGCATCTTAACGTGATATTTATAAGCGAAATTTTGCTGTTTTGATATAGTTAATAGATGAGAATAAGATCCACGAGGATAAGGTCCATTAGGGTCATTATTTAATCGAATAATACGATTTAGGTCTGGATTATTTTCCAATTTCTTCAACATCTGCTGTCTCTGATCAGGTCTGGTTGGACCACCACCAAACTCAAAAATACCACCTGCGCCGGGCCATAATCTTTGTGAACCGTAATCCTGATTTTGCCCTGCTCTTAAAGGGACCGTATATCTTTCACCCACTTGAGTAAAATTATCCGGATTGTGAGAAAGTGTCCCTGTTGTTCCTGCTTTTTTTTCATAACGTTCATAGTAAGCATCAGAAACAACTCCTACCGGATAATTGCTACCAACATCATACAAAAGATCACGAGGTGGATAGAACCAAAAGGCATCACCAACAAAATTCCCACCCAACGCGTTACCATCATTATGGAAGTAAACATCGTAAGTAATAAATTTCTGATTACCCTCCGTACTATATTTTGCTTTCATGAATACTTTTTCGATTGTTCGCGGACGATTTCCTTCAACTGTCGAACCTCCTCCTGCAGGCTCTGAGATATACTCTTTAACATTGTACAACGCACCTTCTACTGGTACACCATTCGCTCTAAAGTTAACCCCTTCACCCATACTTTGACCATTACGTGAATCACGAGCGCCTGAAGTTGCACGCAACTCTTCATTCACTAATGTATTTCTAACTGTCTTCGCTTGTTCCAACAGTGCTGTTAATTCTTTTGATGTTAACGTAGTATTTTCTAATTGTTTTGAAATGTTTTCTAGAATTTCTTCTGCTGCTGTTACGTTTGGTTTATCAGTTGTAATTTCTGATTTCTTCACGTATTTTTGAAGATCCTCTTTTACCGTTTCAAGAGAGTGTTTAATCTCTGTTTCAGTCTTAGGAGTTTCTACCGTTTCATCTTTTCCTGTTTTAGGAGCGACAACCTTAGGCATTGAAGATAAGACAAAAACTTTCTCATTAAGTTTTTTAGCGATGGTATCAATTTCAGCTTGTGTCAACTCATTATTATTTAATGCATTTTTAGCATTTTCTAAATCTGCTTGAATTGCAGCGAGGGTTGAAGCTGGAGCTTTTTCCTTGTTGACTTTAGCCAAGAGTTCTTGAACTTTTGTAATACTAGCTTGTAACTGAGACTTATCTAATCTTTGTTTTTCCGTCACTTTATCAGCACTAGCATCTTTAGTTGCAATTATGGCACTAGTAGATGTGCCGTTATTTAGAGAATTAGCCTCTACGGTTTCTTTATTTTCAGATGGTTTCTCTCTTTCCTCAGTTTCCTTGGCTACCTCAACTTTTTCAGTTTCCTTGATTTCCTCATTTTTTGATGTTGGAGCAGGCTCTATCAGAGGCGATTTCTCCTCATTTGGATTCGGTGCGCCTATGGTAGGTTGGTTTTTAGCATCAACAGCATCCGCACTAACGGCATGCGTACCTAAAAACATCAGTGCTGCTACAGCTACTGAAGCTGCACCAAAGCTATATTTACGAATAGAATAGCGCAAAACCTTATCACTTTGATGACGTTTAATTCGACCGAATGACTTATTTTTATGTTCCATGTTCCCTCCTAAGGACAATATAATATAGAAAAAGCAATTTTTATAACTTCAACTCCAAAAAAGAGTTAAATTATAAAAATCACTATGATGACTAATATTTACTAATAACATCACAGCTATCACAGCTATCACAGCTATCACAGCTATCACAGCTATCACAGCTATCACAGCTA
>NZ_CAMHZQ010000034.1 GCF_946190275.1 Streptococcus mitis
AGCTAAGCGACTTCCATATCTCACAGGGGGCAACCCCCAACTACTTCCGGCGTTCTAGGGCTTAACTTCTGTGTTCGGCATGGGTACAGGTGTATCTCCTAGGCTATCGTCACTTAACTCTGAGTAATACCTACTCAAAATTGAATATCTATTCAAATCAAGAAAACCTTACGCTTTCATATTCTCAGTTACTTTGGATAAGTCCTCGAGCTATTAGTATTAGTCCGCTACATGTGTCGCCACACTTCCACTTCTAACCTATCTACCTGATCATCTCTCAGGGCTCTTACTGATATAAAATCATGGGAAATCTCATCTTGAGGTGGGTTTCACACTTAGATGCTTTCAGCGTTTATCCCTTCCCTACATAGCTACCCAGCGATGCCTTTGGCAAGACAACTGGTACACCAGCGGTAAGTCCACTCTGGTCCTCTCGTACTAGGAGCAGATCCTCTCAAATTTCCTACGCCCGCGACGGATAGGGACCGAACTGTCTCACGACGTTCTGAACCCAGCTCGCGTGCCGCTTTAATGGGCGAACAGCCCAACCCTTGGGACCGACTACAGCCCCAGGATGCGACGAGCCGACATCGAGGTGCCAAACCTCCCCGTCGATGTGAACTCTTGGGGGAGATAAGCCTGTTATCCCCAGGGTAGCTTTTATCCGTTGAGCGATGGCCCTTCCATACGGAACCACCGGATCACTAAGCCCGACTTTCGTCCCTGCTCGAGTTGTAGCTCTCGCAGTCAAGCTCCCTTATACCTTTACACTCTGCGAATGATTTCCAACCATTCTGAGGGAACCTTTGGGCGCCTCCGTTACCTTTTAGGAGGCGACCGCCCCAGTCAAACTGCCCGTCAGACACTGTCTCCGATAGGGATCACCTATCCGGGTTAGAGTGGCCATAACACAAGGGTAGTATCCCAACAGCGTCTCCTTCGAAACTGGCGTCCCGATCTCTTAGACTCCTACCTATCCTGTACATGTGGTACAGACACTCAATATCAAACTGCAGTAAAGCTCCATGGGGTCTTTCCGTCCTGTCGCGGGTAACCTGCATCTTCACAGGTACTAAAATTTCACCGAGTCTCTCGTTGAGACAGTGCCCAAATCATTACGCCTTTCGTGCGGGTCGGAACTTACCCGACAAGGAATTTCGCTACCTTAGGACCGTTATAGTTACGGCCGCCGTTTACTGGGGCTTCAATTCATACCTTCGCTTACGCTAAGCACTCCTCTTAACCTTCCAGCACCGGGCAGGCGTCACCCCCTATACATCATCTTACGATTTAGCAGAGAGCTGTGTTTTTGATAAACAGTTGCTTGGGCCTATTCACTGCGGCTGACTTAAAGTCAGCACCCCTTCTCCCGAAGTTACGGGGTCATTTTGCCGAGTTCCTTAACGAGAGTTCTCTCGCTCACCTGAGGCTACTCGCCTCGACTACCTGTGTCGGTTTGCGGTACGGGTAGAGTATGTTTAAACGCTAGAAGCTTTTCTTGGCAGTGTGACGTCACTAACTTCGCTACTAAACTTCGCTCCCCATCACAGCTCAATGTTATAGATATAAGCATTTGACTCATATCACACCTCACTGCTTAGACAGACTCTTCCAATCGTCTGCTTTAGTTAGCCTACTGCGTCCCTCCATCACTACATACTCTAGTACAGGAATATCAACCTGTTGTCCATCGGATACACCTTTCGGTCTCTCCTTAGGTCCCGACTAACCCAGGGCGGACGAGCCTTCCCCTGGAAACCTTAGTCTTACGGTGGACAGGATTCTCACCTGTCTTTCGCTACTCATACCGGCATTCTCACTTCTATGCGTTCCAGCACTCCTCACGGTATACCTTCATCACACATAGAACGCTCTCCTACCATACCTATAAAGGTATCCACAGCTTCGGTAAATTGTTTTAGCCCCGGTACATTTTCGGCGCAGGGTCACTCGACTAGTGAGCTATTACGCACTCTTTGAATGAATAGCTGCTTCTAAGCTAACATCCTAGTTGTCTGTGCAACCCCACATCCTTTTCCACTTAACAATTATTTTGGGACCTTAGCTGGTGGTCTGGGCTGTTTCCCTTTCGACTACGGATCTTAGCACTCGCAGTCTGACTGCCGACCATAATTCATTGGCATTCGGAGTTTATCTGAGATTGGTAATCCGGGATGGACCCCTCACCCAAACAGTGCTCTACCTCCAAGAATCTTAATGTCGACGCTAGCCCTAAAGCTATTTCGGAGAGAACCAGCTATCTCCAAGTTCGTTTGGAATTTCTCCGCTACCCACAAGTCATCCAAGCACTTTTCAACGTGCCCTGGTTCGGTCCTCCAGTGCGTCTTACCGCACCTTCAACCTGCTCATGGGTAGGTCACATGGTTTCGGGTCTACGTCATGATACTAATCCGCCCTATTCAGACTCGGTTTCCCTACGGCTCCGTCTCTTCAACTTAACCTCGCATCATAACGTAACTCGCCGGTTCATTCTACAAAAGGCACGCTCTCACCCATTAACGGGCTCGAACTTGTTGTAGGCACACGGTTTCAGGTTCTATTTCACTCCCCTCCCGGGGTGCTTTTCACCTTTCCCTCACGGTACTGGTTCACTATCGGTCACTAGGGAGTATTTAGGGTTGGGAGATGGTCCTCCCAGATTCCGACGGGATTTCTCGTGTCCCGCCGTACTCAGGATACTGCTAGGTACAAAGACTATTTTAAATACGAGGCTATTACTCTCTTTGGCTGATCTTCCCAAATCATTCTTCTATAATCTTTGAGTCCACATTGCAGTCCTACAACCCCGAAGAGTAAACTCTTCGGTTTGCCCTTCTGCCGTTTCGCTCGCCGCTACTAAGGCAATCGCTTTTGCTTTCTCTTCCTGCAGCTACTTAGATGTTTCAGTTCACTGCGTCTTCCTCCTCACATCCTTAACAGATGCAGGTAACAGGTAGTACCTGTTGGGTTCCCCCATTCGGAAATCCCTGGATCATCGCTTACTTACAGCTACCCAAGGCATATCGTCGTTTGTCACGTCCTTCTTCGGCTCCTAGTGCCAAGGCATCCACCGTGCGCCCTTATTAACTTAACCTTATTTTCTGACCTTTCAGTCATAAACTCTTTTAATACTACAGCGTTTCGGTTTATTTTCTTGTTACTATTTGATATAGATATTCAATTTTCAATGTGCATTACTTGGTGATCTCTCACCAATGGAGCCTAGCGGGATCGAACCGCTGACCTCCTGCGTGCAAAGCAGGCGCTCTCCCAGCTGAGCTAAGGCCCCACAAGACCTCTCAAGACTAAACAAGACCAATGCGCAGTTCCTTATCCTTAGAAAGGAGGTGATCCAGCCGCACCTTCCGATACGGCTACCTTGTTACGACTTCACCCCAATCATCTATCCCACCTTAGGCGGCTGGCTCCTTACGGTTACCTCACCGACTTCGGGTGTTACAAACTCTCGTGGTGTGACGGGCGGTGTGTACAAGGCCCGGGAACGTATTCACCGCGGCGTGCTGATCCGCGATTACTAGCGATTCCGACTTCATGTAGGCGAGTTGCAGCCTACAATCCGAACTGAGACTGGCTTTAAGAGATTAGCTTGCCGTCACCGGCTTGCGACTCGTTGTACCAGCCATTGTAGCACGTGTGTAGCCCAGGTCATAAGGGGCATGATGATTTGACGTCATCCCCACCTTCCTCCGGTTTATTACCGGCAGTCTCGCTAGAGTGCCCAACTAAATGATGGCAACTAACAATAGGGGTTGCGCTCGTTGCGGGACTTAACCCAACATCTCACGACACGAGCTGACGACAACCATGCACCACCTGTCACCTCTGTCCCGAAGGAAAACTCTATCTCTAGAGTGGTCAGAGGGATGTCAAGACCTGGTAAGGTTCTTCGCGTTGCTTCGAATTAAACCACATGCTCCACCGCTTGTGCGGGCCCCCGTCAATTCCTTTGAGTTTCAACCTTGCGGTCGTACTCCCCAGGCGGAGTGCTTAATGCGTTAGCTGCGGCACTAAACCCCGGAAAGGGTCTAACACCTAGCACTCATCGTTTACGGCGTGGACTACCAGGGTATCTAATCCTGTTTGCTCCCCACGCTTTCGAGCCTCAGCGTCAGTTACAAGCCAGAGAGCCGCTTTCGCCACCGGTGTTCCTCCATATATCTACGCATTTCACCGCTACACATGGAATTCCACTCTCCCCTCTTGCACTCAAGTTAAACAGTTTCCAAAGCGTACTATGGTTAAGCCACAGCCTTTAACTTCAGACTTATCTAACCGCCTGCGCTCGCTTTACGCCCAATAAATCCGGACAACGCTCGGGACCTACGTATTACCGCGGCTGCTGGCACGTAGTTAGCCGTCCCTTTCTGGTAAGATACCGTCACAGTGTGAACTTTCCACTCTCACACTCGTTCTTCTCTTACAACAGAGCTTTACGATCCGAAAACCTTCTTCACTCACGCGGCGTTGCTCGGTCAGACTTCCGTCCATTGCCGAAGATTCCCTACTGCTGCCTCCCGTAGGAGTCTGGGCCGTGTCTCAGTCCCAGTGTGGCCGATCACCCTCTCAGGTCGGCTATGTATCGTCGCCTTGGTGAGCCGTTACCCCACCAACTAGCTAATACAACGCAGGTCCATCTGGTAGTGATGCAATTGCACCTTTTAAGTAAATGTCATGCAACATCTACTATTATGCGGTATTAGCTATCGTTTCCAATAGTTATCCCCCGCTACCAGGCAGGTTACCTACGCGTTACTCACCCGTTCGCAACTCATCCAGAGAAGCAAGCTCCTCCTTCAGCGTTCTACTTGCATGTATTAGGCACGCCGCCAGCGTTCGTCCTGAGCCAGGATCAAACTCTCATTAAAAGTTTGAGTTCTCACTCATTTCTGTCACTGACAGATTTATTGTTTTTTCATTGTTCAGTACTACAACCTTAGTTGTAGCGCCCTGCACATTGGTTCGTCTTGTTCAGTTTTCAAAGGTCTTTGTCACTCGCTTCTCTCAAGCGACAACTATATTAGTATATCACAGTCGCTTTCGCTTGTCAACACTTTTTTGAAACTTTTTTAAAACTTTTTTCATCAAGTGTTCTAACCGCAACATACCATAGTCCGTACGGGATTCGAACCCGTGTTACCGCCGTGAAAAGGCGGTGTCTTAACCCCTTGACCAACGGACCAGAGTTGTTATTTTCAACTCTTACTATTATACCGACTTTTTATTTTTTGTCAAC
>NZ_CAMHZQ010000035.1 GCF_946190275.1 Streptococcus mitis
ATCAAAAAAGAAAGGACGAAATTTGTCCTTTCTAGATATTAGCTTTTCTTCAACCCACTACAGTTGACAAAGAGCCTGGAAAAAAGGCGGTGGTTACGCCTTTTTCATCTGATCTTTTGCTTCTTTTAATTTTCCATAAAGAAGATAGTCTACTTTTTGCAAATCTGCTATGGTTGCACAATTAAGGGCACACATGATCAAGCGTAGATCTGCTTTCCAGCCTTGGACAATGCTGATTACTTCTTCAACTGAATAGTTTTCAACCAATTCCAGAACGGTTCGTGACAATCCTACAGCCTTAGCACCAAAGACCAAGCACTTAATCATATCCAGCGGATTCCGAACGCCACCACTGACCAAGAGTTCAACCTTGTCTTTCCAGTCTTGGGCATTGAGAAGGGCTTGCATGGTAGACTGGCCCCATTGATTGAGATAATCACGCTGACCACTGCGACGGTTTTCAATATAGGCAAAGCTGGTGCCACCACGGCCTGACAGGTCCACTGTACGAACACCTAGTTCATAGGCTCTTTCAATAGTCTTGGCATCCATCCCAAAGCCCACTTCCTTGAGGACAATCGGAACAGGGATTTGCTTGCTATAGTCTGCTAGATGCGATTGCCAGTTTCTGAACCTTCTTTCTCCCTCAGGCATGAGTAATTCCTGCATAACATTGACATGAACTTGCAGGAGAAGGGGACCCATCTCTTCTACAGTCCGAAGGCCCAACTTAACAGGCTTGTCCAATCCAATATTGGTTCCAAGGAGGAGATTTGGATGGCTAGTCTTGACAGAAAAAGAGTCATCTGTTGGATCTTTGAGGGCTGCGCTATAAGAGCCCGTCACAAACAAAATCCCACAGGCCTCTGCCACCTGAGCCAGTTTTTGATTGATTTCTCTCCCCTTATCGCTTCCACCCGTCATGGCATTGATATAAAAAGGAAAGTCCCACTTTCGACCTGCAAACTCTGTAGACAAATCAATCTCATCCAGGTCATAAAGAGGCAGGGAAGAATGAATCAACTCCACCTCATCAAAGCTATTATAGGAACTTTTCTGCTCAAGGGCATAGCGGATGTGCTCATCCTTACGATTTGTCGTCATGTCCTATCCTTTCTTGATATAAGAGCTCAATCCCCAGATCGGCCCAACGATTTTTTAAGGTTTCAGTTGACTGCACATCAAAACTCAAGGCAATCCCACAGTCACCACCACCAGCGCCACTACTCTTGGCAACAGCCTGCAAATCTTGACTGGCTTCTTTCAGTTGTCTGAGCGAAGGCGTGTAAATATCTGCGCTCAAGCCTTCTAAAAGTTGACTGGCCACTTCTACTTGCTCGATCATTTTTTCTGATTCCCCCTGCTCCAAGGCTTCTACCAAAGTAGCCACTGTTTCTTTTGAGGAACTTAAAAAATTCTGATTGATATTTTGCTTGATTTGTTGAACCATATCACTAGATACAGCCACTTCCTTGGTCCATCCCACTAGGAAATCACATTCTAAAGTTGGTCTCACTTGCGAAATTGAAAAGCCCCAATCACGCTCTAAAACTGTCGCCAAATTTTCTTCTTCCAACCAAGTAGCCACTTTCTGGCGATCAAATGACTGGTAAAGAACCAATTCCTCTGCCACAATACAGGCAAGGTCTCCCATAGAACCATTGTCTCCGCGCTTGAGCAAGACAGCACTGGCCAGCTTGAACAAGAGATCCTGATCAACAGAAACATCATACAGAGCCAGTAAAGCCTTGACAACCAAGACAACGACGCTGCCACTAGAACCCATACCAAACTTTTTCCCTTCTCGTTCCATTTTTCCACGGATTTCTAGAGAAAAAGGTCGCAAGGTTTGCCCACGATCAGCGAGGAAGCCATTCATCAAAGCAATTGTTTCTTGAATCAAGCTGTAGTCGTGATTTGGCGTCAAATCTACTGCGTAATCAAACATATCCGAATAAATACGGTAACTATTAGAAAAAGCAATCTCGCCCTTCATATAGATGGGAATGGCCTTTATTAAGGCCAACTGCCCTGGCTCTAAAATAGCATATTCGCCTGCCCAATAGAGCTTCCCGCAAGTTTTAACAGCAATCATCTTGGCTCAAATCCTTTGTTTTTGACACAATCAAGCGATAACGTTGACCGAAGATTTCTGATAAATGCTCCAAGTCTTTCTCCTGACAGAGAACCTTGACATTGGGACCAGCATCCATAGTAAAGTAACAAGCCTCTCCTTGCTCACGTAGCTGGCGAACAAAGTCCATGGCTTCATAAGAGGCATCCGTCAGATAAGAAAAGGCTGGTGACGCAGTTTTGGTCGTAGCGTGCATAGCAAGGGCATTTTTCTCCGTTAACTCCCCAACCTTGGCAAAGTCATTTTCCTTAAGGTAAACCAGCATATCCTGATAATCCTTCTCAGACTGACGCACCCAGTCATCAAAGGTCGTCGAAGTTTCCACACAAAGTTTCATCCCATCACGACTAGAGATTGGTTTTTTCTTGTCCTCTAGCACCAACATAATCATAGCTAACTTCAAGTCTGTCTCTACAGGGTAAATTTCCCCACTATCCTTATCCCAAGCACCTAGTGGTCCATAAAAACTCCGAGAGGAAGATCCTGAGGCAAACTTAGCCTCCTGTGCCAACTGACTTCTATCCAATCCAAGCTTGAAATAAGCATTGCAAGCCTTGACCAAGGCAGACAAACCACTAGAACTTGAGGACAGACCCGCCGCGGTCGGCATATTGTTTTGAGTATCGATACGAACAAAGTCCTCACCAGCTGGACGGTAGCGGTCAACAATCTTACTCATCTTGGCATGCTCAGACTCATTTTGTAGCTGACCATTGATATAAAAGGCATCAGCTGTCGCATGGGCTGACAAAGGTGACAAGGTCGTCTCTGTATACATATTTTCCAAAGTCAGAGAGATACTGCTAGTAGCAGGAACCATCTCTTTTTCTTTTTTCTTTCCCCAATATTTGATAATAGCAATATTTGCGTAAGAACGTACTGTTACAGGCTCTCGATCCATGTCTGAACAGCTCCTTTCTCTTCTAATCTTTCTGCTAGTTCTTGTGCGTGTGTCAAATCGGCTGCCAAGGCTATGATACAGCCTCCTAGCCCACCACCGCTCATCTTGGAACCCAGAGCACCATGGCTAAGAGCCGTTTCAACCAGAGAGTCTGCCTCAGGGCTACTGACACCAATTTCTTTTAAATGTAAATGGGCTTGACTGAGGATTTGTCCCAGCCCTTCAGCATCTTTTTGTGAAATCGCATCTTCTGCCTGCTGGGTTAATTCTCCCAAGGCATGCAAAAACGGTAGGGCATCCTTGCCCTTACTTTGAACCACTTGGATGGCTTCACGAGTGTGACCATAAACGCCTGTATCTGCAATCACCAAATAGGCAGATAGATTCATCTCAAGCTCTGTAAATCCTACGTTCTTGATAAAGCGAATAGACTGGTCACTGAGACAGGTCTTAGCATCCAAACCACTTGGATTCATATGGGCAATCATCTCAGCCCGATTGACCAAGATTTCTAATACATCATGAGGCAGATCTGCCTGATAGTAGTCAAATACCGCACGAATGGCCGCTATGCTGATAGCTGCTGATGAACCCATTCCTCGTTTTTCAGGAATAGCCGAGTCAATCTCACAGCGAATGCAGGCTTCTTTGATATTCAAATACTCCAGAGAAGCATAAACTGCCATGGACAAAGCATCCTCCTCATAGAGACGCCAAGGACTCGCTGCAGGAACTACCTTACAAGTCACCTCTACCTCCAAAAGAGGCAGGGAAATGGCAGGATAACCGTAAACGACCGCATGCTCCCCTATTAAAATAATCTTACTATGTGCCTGACCGACACCAATTTTTTTTGTCATTTTTTCCTTTTGCTAGACTAAAAAGCCGTCCCATTTTTCATACAAGTATTACTTCTTTCCTATCTATTTTATTATATTTTCACAAAAAAAGCGATTGTTTCCTTTACAATCGCCTCTTTCATTATTGAACCCATTCGCCATTATAGTTGACGTAGTACCCATCTACAGTGGTATTCACTGCTAAATCACCTGAGCTATAAGCATAGTACCATTTACTACCGACCTGGAACCAACCAGTTGCCACAGCTCCTGAGGAACGGAGATAGTACCACTTGTTACCAAGGTATTGCCATCCTGTTTTCATATCGCCATTTTGCTCATCTAAATAATACCAAGTCGAACCATCTTGATACCAACCAGTTGCCATAGCTCCTGATGAACGAAGGTAGTACCACTTATTACCAAGGTATTGCCAACCTGTTTGCATGATGCCAGTTGTTGGATCTAAATAGTACCAAGTTGAGTTATCATTGGTCCAGCCACGCACTAGCTCCCCAACCGTTAAACTGTCGATACGAGCATCGAAATTACCATCCTTCTGTAAATAATACCAGTGTCCCTCGTCATAAATCCAACCAGTTTTTAAAGTGTGATAGCTACGCTGATCTTCAAAATAATAGACTCGTTTCTCTGCTGGGCTATCATATTGTTCCCCATGATGTTTGTTGGTATTGGTAGCAGTTTTTGCTTCTAAAACTTGCTTGCCAACAAATTCTTGTAGGCCCCCATCTTTACCAAAGTAATACCATTGTGGCATTGGCATAGATTCTAATCTTAAACCATTTGGGTAAGGACCAATGGTACTTCCTTTAGATGGAAAAGGGATATATTGCCAGCCGACAACCATTTCTCCTGATACATGATCAAAATAATAGGTCTTGCCATCAATCACTCGCCAGGCCTTTTCTTTGATGTCACCCTTCTTGTAGTAGGTTCTACCATTTTCTTGGACAAATTGCCAACCTTCTGAATCAGCATCATCCGCCAATACTGTACTTGTTGCTAGCAGACCAAAGAAAAAGATTGCTAATGCGATTTGCATCAATTTTTTTATTACTTTCATTAGATGTATCCTCCATAACTGATTGTAGCAAAGACCCGACTGCATGTCAATATATAGAACTTCCTCAAAAAAAGCAGTTACATAACTGCAACTGCTTTCTATTCTGGCTCTATAATATTTGTAGTGGGTAAATCCCTATGGATATTATGGAGCCGATTTTGTTGTAGAAAAAAGTCCCATAAGATCTATAATGAAAAGCGACCAAACCATCATTAGAAAGAATCATATGGAACAATTACATTTT
>NZ_CAMHZQ010000036.1 GCF_946190275.1 Streptococcus mitis
CAGCTATCACAGCTATCACAGCTATCACAGCTATCACAGCTATCACAGCTATCACAGCTATCACAGCTATCACAGCTCTATTATACCATTTTTAACATATTTACACAAATATAAACCAGTTTATCTCATCGAATAAAATTAAAAATTATTAATATATATAACGTATTATTATATTGTAAAATCAAGAACAAAAAAGCGATTCTTCCTCTACCTATAAAATAAATCCATCATCGCCTATCACATCAGTTGATTTATATTCATTGTAGCTCCTGGAATTTTTCTCAAGAATATCGAGTAAATATCAGGTAAAACGTATGCGCCCACGAAAAAAGAGAAAGCCCTACCCTGAAAAGAGATCTAATTCCAATTGATATTTTAATGAATCTATTCCCTATCTCATATCTGTCTTGCCACAAACAAGGTAAACTTGATTCTATGCACTTATTTTATAGGAAACAGTATATTAAAAAGAGGGGAACCCCCTCTTCATTGACTCTATACAATCTGCAAAGGTAAAACCTCATTAGACTATATGAAAGATGAAAGTTGAAATCTATAACACGTCCTGTAGCCCTCCCAATATCATGTTCAAGACTATAATTTCAATACCAATTTGTTCCGTTTATTTCACTCAAAATATCTTTTAATCTATATCCAACCATATCAAACCTTCTCCTTTACGCATCTTTTAAAGTGCTTGCATTCATTCTAAAGAAAAACGGATAGAAAGTAGCTTTTAAACTTCTTTCTATCCGTTACTTCCTCTAAGAATTAACACAACCCATTTTCAGTTCAATTTAATGACTCATCTTAATTGTTTCGTGTTTCTTCTTCATCATCTTTCTTCTTTTTAGCAAATAGCAAACCAAATGCTCCAAGAAGAGAGAGAGCTCCTAATGCGCCTGTAGCACGATCTGCTTTCGTACCAGTATTTGGCAATACTGCTTGATTTTGAGAAGGAGCTACCTGAGCATCAACTGTTTGAGTTGGTTGTTCAGCCTGTTTGGTATCTGGCACAGTAGGTTTTTCTGTTTCAGGTTTACGTTCTGTGTTATCAGTTGGTACTTCAGGTGTTGATTGTGGTGTGTTATCTCCACCTTGTTGTTCCCCATTACCTTCTGGTTTAGTTGGAGTAACTTTTCTGAAGACATGAGTTACAACATCACCTTCTTCATTAACATCTGTTCTTACAAATACGTAACCTTCAATTTCACCATGTTCAAATGCTTCATTCGCTTCACCTAATACTGCTGGAGCTTTCGCATCTGCTGGTTTCAATTCATTACCTTGTTCATCAATCCATTTAGTGATGATTAACTTAACTTTAGGTAATTCTACTGGATCTGGAAGTTCTCCATTTACCCCACCGTTGAATTCTGGGATGTCAACTACTGGAGGAACAATTATCGTTAAATCTATTCCTGGAATTGTATGACTGATTCCTGTTGTTGGATCTGTCACTGTTGCTGTGCCATCGTCTCCTACTGTTACTTCCTTACCTGGGTTCTTGTCTTTGACTTTGTCTGCCACTTGTTTTTTCTCTTCTGGAGTTAAGTGGGCTTTGTCTTTGACTGGAACTTTTTCAGTTGGTTTCACTGGTTCGAAGTCTTCCACTACTGTCTTATCTGGTATCAACGTTGCGGTTGTGCCATCGTTAAACGTTACGGTTGCTGTTCCGTTTTCTGATACTTCCACCGTCTTAGCGTTT
>NZ_CAMHZQ010000037.1 GCF_946190275.1 Streptococcus mitis
GGAAAAGTATATAAACTGAAAGAGAAAAAAGCAGATTCAGCTCCAGAAGAAGGCAAAGTAAGTGATACACCAGCAGTAGTAACGTATGTTTACTCTGAAGTTAAAGGTGAAATTATTCAAAAATTTGTTAATGAATCTGGAAAAGAAATCAAAGATCCGACAAATACTGGTAAGAAATCACTGAACGAAAAAGTAAACTTAGAACATCCAAATCGCATTACAGATAAAGATGGTAAAGTTTATGAATTTGTAAAAGTAGATAAAATTCCAACTAACTTTACTGAACAACCTCAAACAGCCACTTACACTTATAGAGCAGTTAAAGGTCAAGGAGTAACAGTATCTTATGAAACAACTACTGGAGTTACATTGAAAGAAACTCAAACAGTTCAACCAAAAGATACTGTAGTGGGAACAGATTACGATACAACAACTTCAAACTTTAAACCTGAACGTATCGAAAAAGATGGTAAAGTGTATCTTCTTAAAGAACAAACTAAAGCAGGATCTGCTGAGGAAAAAGGTAAAGTAAGTGAGCAACCACAAAATGTTACTTATGTTTACGAAGAAGCAAAAGAACCAGAAACAAAACAAAAATATGGTAATGTAATTGTTACTTATGTAGATAAATCAGGTCGTCCATTATCAGGAACAACTGAAAATGGTGTTAAAGTTGATAAATCAGTAATCGATACTCCAGCTTCACTAGTGAAAACACCATACGACACAACAGATAATAAACCACAAACTATTACAACAGCTGAAGGTAAAGTCTATAAATTTGTAAAAGTAACGAAACATTCGGATGCTGAAACATCAGATGTAAAAGGTAGAACATCAGTTATTACTTATGTATATGAATTACAAAACACTACAGAAGAATTACCGGAAGCACATATTGGATTTGTAGTGGTTAACTATGTTGATGTAGATGGACTTCCAATTTCAGGGAAATCTCCAGAAGGAAAAGAAATTCCAACAACAGTGATGGATGTTAATGGTGATTTAGTTGGAACTCAGTACGATACAACTGATCACAAACCAACAACAATCACAACAGCTAACGGTGATGTTTACGAATTTGTGAAGAAATCTGAATCATCAGCTTCTGAATCAGGAGAATTAAAAGAAGGGGTTGCAACAGTTGAGTATGTTTATCGTAAGGTTGTTACAACATATGTAGATGAAGCAGGCAAAGAAATCAGCCCTTCAGATAAAGGAACGAAGGATAAGAAAGACATTCCAGAGTACATCTTCAAA
>NZ_CAMHZQ010000038.1 GCF_946190275.1 Streptococcus mitis
GACTCACCCAAGATTTCAGCTTTGACTTCTGATTTAGCTTGAGTGACTGCTTGTGAGATAGCCTGCGTCATTGCTGAAGTGCTAACTTTGGTTTTTAATTCTTCGTTAACTCGTTTGTTATCTTCTCCCAATGTACGGGCAAATTCTGTTAATTTTGTAGTTTCCATTTTTTTCTATACCTTTCCAATATTATAAAAGAAGAGTAGATCGGGAAATTCCGGACATACTCCACCATCTGTTACCGTTTTTTCTGAAAGTTGTTTCTCAACTTCCTTTGCTATATCCAGCTCCTTAAGAGCATGGACTTCCTCTGTGACCAATTCCTTATCTGAAGCCACTATCTTGATGTGGGTTTCTTTGTCACTTGGGAAAATATACCCACCAGCGCTAATCTCTAAGCGGTATTTCCCAATTGGCAAGATAGTATCCAGATTAAAATTCACGCCTGAGTTTGTGACAGTCACCCTCTTCTTCCATTGGTACTTGCCCATGGTCAGACTAATGACCGCAACCTCCCCCTCAAGAGAGGGGACGGCTCGATAATCTTCGTCCAAAAGGACGAATCCAAAGGTAGAAGCCACATCACCCTGTTTGATGAGGTAACCGCCATCAACTTGAGCAAGATTGGTCGTATTGAGATTACAGACCATTCTGCGCCCCTTTCTCATCTTCAACTAAGATGTCGTCTCTAATCTGCAACGCTTCAAAATTGTTGTACAAGTGGTCAATGTAGCCATTGCCACCAAGAGCCTTATAGCTATTGTGCATGTTCTCTACTACATAGAACTCATCCTTGGTAGTGAATCCACGACGGATAGCTCTGCGAATATCACGATCAAGGCGCATCCTCATGGTTACAAGGTGCGCTTCGTCGTGCAGTTTAAGCTTGGCTTGTACTTCGTCAATTTTGGTGTTGCTGTCGCATGCAGTTTCTTGGACATCTTTGATTTTCCCTTTAACATCGTCCAATTCAGAAATGATTTGGTCTGTTAGTTCCTTTGATTTCTTCGGCATTTTATAGCCTAACCAAGCAACGACGATTGGTGTCGCAACTGGTAGCACATTCATGAAGAAATGCTCTGTTGATTGTAAGACGTCCATAAAGCACCTCCATTATTGGTTAGATATAACTGTTGTAGCAGGAGGTTCTGCAGTTGTAGGTGCCACGGTAGCTGTCGTAGAAACTGTAGCTACTGGTGCGACA
>NZ_CAMHZQ010000039.1 GCF_946190275.1 Streptococcus mitis
GACTCACCCAAGATTTCAGCTTTGACTTCTGATTTAGCTTGAGTGACTGCTTGTGAGATAGCCTGCGTCATTGCTGACGTGCTAACCTTGGTTTTCAATTCTTCGTTAACTCGTTTGTTATCTTCTCCCAATGTGCGGGCAAATTCTGTTAATTTTGTAGTTTCCATTTTTTTCTATACCTTTCCTAAGTTGTAAAAAAAGAGTAGGTCTGGAAATTCCGGACATACTCCACCATCTGTTACTGTTTTTTCTGCAAGTTGTTTTTCAACTTCCTTTGCTATATCCAGCTCCTTGAGAGCATGGACTTCCTCTGTGACCAATTCTTTATCTGAAGCCACTATCTTGATATGTGTCTCTTTGTCGCTCGGGAAAATATACCCACCAGCGCTAATCTCTAAGCGGTATTTCCCAATTGGTAAGATAGTGTCCAGATTAAAATTCACGCCTGAGTTTGTGACAGTTACGCTCTTCTTCCATTGGTACTTGCCCATGGTCAGACTAACGACCGCCACCTCCCCATCCAGAGAGGGGACAGCTCGATAATCTTCGTCTAAGAGGACAAATCCAAAGGTAGAAGCCACATCACCTTGTTTGATGAGGTAACCACCATCCACTTGAGCAAGATTGGTCGTATTGAGATTACAGACCATTCTGCGCCCCTTTCTCGTCTTCAACTAAGATGTCGTCTCTGATTTGCAACGCTTCAAAATTGTTGTACAAATGGTCAATGTAGCCATTACCGCCCAAAGCTTTATAGCTATTGTGCATATTCTCCACTACATAGAACTCATCCTTTGTGGTAAATCCACGACGGATTGCCCTGCGAATATCACGATCAAGGCGCATCCTCATCGTGACAAGGTGCGCATCGTCGTGTAGTTTTAGCTTTGCCTGCACTTCGTCGATTTTGGTGTTGCTGTCGCATGCAGTTTCTTGGACATCTTTGATTTTACCTTTGACATCATTCAATTCTGAAATGATTTGGTCTGTTAGTTCCTTTGATTTCTTCGGCATTTTATAGCCAAGCCAAGCAACGACGATTGGCGTGGCAACTGGTAGCACATTCATGAAGAAATGCTCTATTTGTTGTAAGACGTCCATAAGCACCTCCATTATTGGTTAGGTGTAACTGTTGTAGCAGGAGGTTCTGCAGTTGTAGGTGCCACGGTAGCTGTCGTAGAAACTGTAGCTACTGGTGCGACA
>NZ_CAMHZQ010000040.1 GCF_946190275.1 Streptococcus mitis
ACTCTTGTGCCACTTGGTAAGCCTGTCTTGTCTACACTGTCTTCTGCCTTTGGCACTGTTCCGTTATCCACTGTTTGGGCTTTTGGTTGTGGATCGTAATCGTGTTTTTGTGGCGTTACTTCAACCGTTACCGTCACTTCTTCCGTACTCTTATCTGGATAGGTGATTAATACTTTTCCTGGTTTGCTTCCTGGGGTTGTATTGGTATCTGGTTTCTCTACCCATTTATACGTTGTGCCACTTGGTAAGCCATCAGTATTGATACTTCCTTCTGCACTTGGGTCACTACCGTGTTTAGCAGTTGGAGATGGCTCTTTCGCTGTTGGATTGAACGTATCTTTTTGTTCTTTCACCGTGATTGGGACTGTGACTTCATCGACTGTTCTGTCTGGGTATGTCACTAACGCTACAGTTGGATGTGCTCCTGGTGTATTCACTACTGGAGTTTCTTTCCATGTGACTCTTGTGCCACTTGGTAAGCCTGTCTTGTCTACACTGTCTTCTGCCTTTGGCACTGTCCCGTTGTCCACTGTTTGGGCCTTCGGTTGTGGATCATAATCATCTTTTTGTGGCGTTACTTCAACCGTTACCGTCACTTCTTCCGTACTCTTATCTGGATAGGTGATTAATACTTTTCCTGGTTTGCTTCCTGGGGTTGTATTGGTATCTGGTTTCTCTACCCATTTATACGTTGTGCCACTTGGTAAGCCATCAGTATTGATACTTCCTTCTGCACTTGGGTCACTACCGTGTTTAGCAGTTGGAGATGGCTCTTTCGCTGTTGGATTGAACGTATCTTTTTGTTCTTTTACCGTAATTGGTACTGTCACTTCATCGACTGTTCCGTCTGGATAGGTGACTAAGGCTACACTTGGATGACTGCCTGGGGTGTTCACTACTGGTGTTTCTTTCCATGTAACTCTTGTACCTTCTGGTAAGCCGATTTTATCAACACTGTCTTCTGCCTTTGGCACTGTCCCGTTGTCCACCGTTTGGGCTTTTGGCTGTGGATCGTAATCGTCTTTTTGTGGTGTTACTTCAACCGTTACCGTCACTTCTTCTGTACTCTTATCTGGGTAGGTGATTAATACTTTCCCTGGTTTGTTTCCTGGTGTTGTATTGGTATCTGGTTTTTCTACCCATGTGTAGGTTGTACCTTTTGGCAGATTGTCTGTATTGATACTTCCTTC
>NZ_CAMHZQ010000041.1 GCF_946190275.1 Streptococcus mitis
GCTGAGGTAGAGGCTACCGCGCTTGTTGACGCTGACGTAGACGCTACCGCGCTTGTTGACGCTGAGGTAGACGCTACGGCACTTGTTGAGGCTGAGGTAGAGGCTACGGCACTGGTTGACGCTGACGTAGAGGCTACTGCACTTGTTGATGCTGAGGTAGACGCTACTGCACTTGTTGACGCTGATGTAGAAGCTACAGCACTTGTTGATGCTGAGGTAGACGCTACTGCACTTGTTGATGCTGAGGTAGACGCTACGGCACTTGTGCTTGCTGAGGTAGACGCTACTGCACTTGTTGACGCTGAGGTAGACGCTACTGCACTTGTGCTTGCTGAGGTAGACGCTACTGCACTTGTGCTTGCTGAGGTAGACGCTACGGCGCTTGTGCTTGCTGAGGTAGATGCTACTGCACTTGTTGATGCTGAGGTAGACGCTACTGCACTTGTTGACGCTGATGTAGACGCTACAGCGCTAGTACTTGCTGAGGTAGAGGCTACGGCACTTGTGCTTGCTGATGTAGAGGCTACTGCGCTAGTACTTGCTGATGTAGATGCTACGGCACTTGTTGACGCTGAGGTAGATGCTACTGCACTTGTTGATGCTGAGGTAGACGCTACGGCACTTGTTGACGCTGAGGTAGACGCTACGGCGCTTGTGCTTGCTGACGTAGAGGCTACCGCACTTGTTGACGCTGAGGTAGAAGCTACCGCGCTAGTACTTGCTGAGGTAGACGCTACCGCGCTTGTGCTTGCTGAGGTAGACGCTACCGCACTTGTTGATGCTGAAGTAGAGGCTACTGCGCTTGTGCTTGCTGACGTAGACGCTACGGCACTGGTTGACGCTGATGTAGAGGCTACGGCGCTTGTTGATGCTGATGTAGACGCTACAGCGCTTGTTGACGCTGACGTAGACGCTACTGCGCTTGTTGACGCTGACGTAGACGCTACTGCACTTGTGCTTGCTGAGGTAGAGGCTACCGCGCT
>NZ_CAMHZQ010000042.1 GCF_946190275.1 Streptococcus mitis
TCAGCAATGACGCAGGCTATCTCACAAGCAGTCACTCAAGCTAAATCAGAAGTCAAAGCTGAAATCTTGGGTGAGTCTGTTCCTGAAAATCTTGATACGCTGAAAGAAATTGCGGATAAAATCACGAACATGGGTCAGGATGAAAACGGCGCACTTCTCGGCAAAGTAACCGAAGTCAGCGGACGTGTAGACCAGATTGCCAACCTTGACTTGGTCGCAACCTATAACGCAGCGAAAGCGTGAAGCCTATGAATAACCTTGAAAGTCTAGCGGCTGAAATCGGTAAGGATATCAAGGGCATTAAAGAGCAACAGGTTACGAAAAATGAGCTGGAACAAAAAGGCTATCTGACAAGCCATCAATCCTTGTCAGGTTATGCCTTGAAATCGGAGTTATACAATGATATCCCAATCAAGGCGCGTCTGAATGCTTTAGAAAACCGTCCAACATTTGACACGCTGACACCGACTCAACGAGATAGCTTAAGGGGTGAGAATGGCCATAGTTTAAGTGTCAATGTCCGTATCGAAGGAAGCTATCGAAACGGTGCGACTAGTCAGCTAAATTTATTCGCAGATGTATTTTATGATGGAGAGAAGCTCACGAGTGGCTATACTCTTGATTACTACTATCGAGGTTTCGGAAATAATAACTGGGGGGTATTGAGAAATCAGACTCCTGATTCAGCTGGAAAATTTGGAACATGGAGTGCTACACAGCGCTCTGGTGGTTGGTTCGAGGTTCGAATTGAAGTGAGCTACAGAGGTCTTAAGGCCTCTGGGTTTGCTCATTTGGATAATGTTAACGATGGCGAACGAGGTGCAACAGGCGCTAGGGGCGCAGATGGAGCGCCTGGCCAGAACATCGTCAACCAACAGGGACAACAAGCCCTCAAGTATTGGGCAGGAACACAAGCGCAGTACGATGCCCTTCCAACCAAAGATCCTAACACGATTTA
>NZ_CAMHZQ010000043.1 GCF_946190275.1 Streptococcus mitis
TGGAGAACATACATGGATAATCACACAATCGACAAGCTTGTCGCTGAATCACTCGTCAACCGTTTGGCAGAAGGCGAATTGAATCGTGCGCATTTAGAGGCACGCTATACGCTGGCTTTGGCTGAATTGCAGGCCTTTAAGGCGGTGATGGAATATGACCCAGCACTTAAAGAGTTATTTGAAGAAACGCAAGCAAAAATGAAAGGAAATAACGCATGACTTACAAATTAACAGGAAGCCCTATTCTAAAAGGGGAAAAGAATGTCACAATCGTAACGATTGAGAAAGAAGAAACTGGTCGCTACAGCTATGAGCGTGTTGAATTGCCAGGAAATCGCACGCATGATAATGAAGAGGTGCTGATTCAAGCAGTTTTGGACTTTATTAGAACGGAACTTGACCCAACGAGCGCTCTTGTACAGGCTCAGGCTAAGTTAGAAGAAACTCACGTTAAGCTTCAAGAGAATGAACAGAAATTGGCACAAGCCGAAGCTAAGCAGACGGCCACAGACCAAGCAGTTAAGCAGAACAAGACTGAAAGCGACCACTACGGCAAAGTTAGCTACGCATTAGTTTTAACGTTGATAACAGAAAAATTGCTTCAGTACGGAACAGCTTATAAAGTTTTAGTTGATTTAATTCAATCAGCTGAAGTAGGTAAACACTATATGCCAGGTGATTTGATTACCATCGAAGACCCAGCGCACATTGAGTTGGATGGCGAAGGTAAGAGGGTTCTGGTACAACTTAACCGTGAATTTACTTACAATGGAGAGCCTGCAAGCGATTTTATTCGTGATGGACGTCTTGAACGTGATGGATATGGCGTAGCGTGGAAGTACGAGCCTAAAGAACAAAATGAGCCTACGACTGTCGCACCAGTAGCTACAGTTTCTACGACAGCTACCGTGGCACCTACAACTGCAGAACCTCCTGCTACAACAGTTA
>NZ_CAMHZQ010000044.1 GCF_946190275.1 Streptococcus mitis
GAAGAATCTCCAGCCTACACAGAACCGTTAGCAACGAAAGGCACGCAAGAGTCAGGTCATGAGGGCGAAGCCGCAGTCCGAGAAGAGACTCCAGAATACACTAAGCCGGTAGCGACAAAAGGCACGCAAGAGTCAGGTCATGAGGGCGAAGCCGCAGTCCGAGAAGAGACTCCAGAATACACTAAGCCGGTAGCGACAAAAGGCACGCAAGAGTCAGGTCATGAGGGCGTAGCAGTAGTCCGCGAAGAATCTCCAGCCTACACAGAACCGTTAGCAACGAAAGGCACGCAAGAGCCCGGTCATGAGGGCGAAGCCGCAGTCCGAGAAGAGACTCCAGAATACACTAAGCCACTCGAAACTAAAGGTACGCAAGAACTAGGTCATGAAGGCGAAGCGGCGGCGCAACCGGAGTTACCAGAGTATAAAGTTTCAGAAGAGAAAAAAGGCACACAAGAACCGGGTCATGAAGGTGAAGCTGCAGTCCGCGAAGAAACACCAGAGTATACTAAACCACTCGAAACCAAAGGCACGCAAGAAGCCGGACACGAGGGAGAAGCGGCAGTGCAACCGGAGTTGCCCGAGTACACTGATTCAGTGGCAACTAAAGGCACGCAAGAGTTAGGTCATGAGGGCGAAGCCGCAGTTCGCGAAGAAACTCCAGAATATACTAAACCACTCGAAACTAAAGGCACGCAAG
>NZ_CAMHZQ010000045.1 GCF_946190275.1 Streptococcus mitis
ATTACATTTTATCACAAAACTACTCGATATTAAAGACCCTAATATCCAGATTCTAGACATCATCAATAAGGATACACACAAGGAAATCATCGCCAAACTGGACTACGACGCCCCATCTTGTCCTGATTGTGAAAGTCAAATGAAGAAATATGACTTTCAAAAACCGTCTAAGATTCCTTACCTCGAAACAACTGGTATGCCTACTAGAATTCTCCTTAAAAAACGCCGTTTTAAGTGCTATCACTGTTCAAAAATGATGGTCGCCGAAACCTCTCTCGTCAAGAAAAATCACCAAATCCCTCGTATTATCAACCAAAAAATTGCTCAGAAGCTGATTGAAAAAAATTCTATGACGGATATTGCCCATCAGCTGTCCATTTCAACTTCAACTGTCATTCGCAAGCTCAATGACTTCCGTTTTAAGCATGATTTTTCTTGTCTTCCTGAGATTATGTCTTGGGATGAGTACGCTTTTACTAAGGGAAAGATGAGCTTCATTGCACAAGATTTTGAAAAGCTCAATATTATCACTGTTCTTGAGGGACGAACACAAGCTATTATCCGAAATCACTTTCTTAAATATGATAGGGCAGTCCGATGTCGAGTGAAAATCATTACTATGGATATGTTTAGCCCCTACTATGACTTGGCTAGACAACTTTTTCCAAACGCTAAAATCGT
>NZ_CAMHZQ010000046.1 GCF_946190275.1 Streptococcus mitis
TTACCTGGGTTCTTAGCTTGAACTTTTTCTTTGACTTTGTCTTTTTCGGCTTGAGTCAATTCTCCAGCTTTCTTCACCGGTACTTTCTCAGTCGGTGTCACTGGGGCGAAGTCTTTTACTGTTAAGTCTTTCACTGGGATGAGTACTGAATCGCCAGTTGTCTTATCCGTTACAGTAACATTGCCCTTATCATCCGCCTTAACATCGCTAGTTGGATTAGATTTTTTAACTTCTTCTACCAATTTTTCTATTTCTTTTGATATTAAATGTTCTGGATCTGGAACTACAAGTGGTAGTGGAATTGCTACTTCGAACTCTTTTGCTGGTTCACCTTTAGCGCTAGTTAATTTACCAGGAATTGTGATTTCACTTGTTCCTTCTTTTGGAAGTTTGCCGTCTTCTTGTGCGATTCCTTTTCCTGTTTTTGGTTCATCTGGTAAATCATTATGAGATAACACTACTTTTCCACCAGTTACGACTTTTTCACCAGTAACACCTGGCAATGTAACTTTAGTACCTTCAGGAACACCACCGACCGTTACTTCAACATTTCCTGTTTGTGGATTTTGTGTTCCTACTGTAAATGTTGGGGTTGATGTAGTTGCTTTTTCCTCATATTCCACATTGAAGACTTGTGGGGCATCTGTTAAGTGTACAGTTTGCTCTCCTTTATTCTTCA
>NZ_CAMHZQ010000047.1 GCF_946190275.1 Streptococcus mitis
CAAAGAAACTAAGAAAGATGAAAAAGGCAATACAACGCATGTATACCGTCAAGTCGTAACAAGTTATGTGAATGAAGCAGGCAAAGAAATCAGCCCTTCAGATAAAGGAACGAAGGATAAGAAAGACATTCCAGAGTACATCTTCAAAGAAACTAAGAAAGATGAAAAAGGCAATACAACGCATGTATACCGTCAAGTCGTAACAAGTTATGTGAATGAAGAGGGCAAAGAAATCAGCCCTTCAGATAAAGGAACGAAGGATAAAAAAGACATTCCAGAGTACATTTACAAAGAAACTAAGAAAGACGAAAAAGGCAATACAACGCATGTATACCGTCAAGTCGTAACAAGTTATGTGAATGAAGCAGGCAAAGAAATCAACCCTTCAGACAAAGGAACGAAGGATAAGAAAGACATTCCAGAGTACATTTACAAAGAAACGAAGAAAGACGAAAAAGGCAATACAACGCATGTATACCGTCAAGTCGTAACAAGTTATGTAGATGAAGCAGGCAAAGAAATCAACCCTTCAGACAAAGGAACGAAGGATAAGAAAGACATTCCAGAGTACATTTACAAA
>NZ_CAMHZQ010000048.1 GCF_946190275.1 Streptococcus mitis
GTCTGTCGTTGAAGTAACCGTTGCTTCTGCTACAGTTGCCTTATCTGGTGCGTCATAGTTGGTTACAGTTGGAGAGGTTTGAGAACCCCATGTACCTGTTGACCAAGTTCCTTCTGTTACGACATTCGTCACTTTGTTACGCTTGTTGGTTCTTGTTAACTCAACTCTTTGCGTAACTGGTCTAGCTACTTCTGTCGTTTCATCAGTCGCATCGACATACTTGATGGTACGGGTGATGGTTTTAGTTTCTGTAACATCTTCTGTAGCTTGTGGGTATTTCACGACAACTGTTGTATCGTCTGTCGTTGAAGTAACCGTTGCTTCTGCTACAGTTGCCTTATCTGGTGCGTCATAGTTGGTTACAGTTGGAGAGGTTTGAGAACCCCATGTACCTGTTGACCAAGTTCCTTCTGTTACGACATTCGTCACTTTGTTACGCTTGTTGGTTCTTGTTAACTCAACTCTTTGCGTAACTGGTCTAGCTACTTCTGTCGTTTCATCAGTCGCATCGACATACTTGATGGTACGGGTGATGGTTTT
>NZ_CAMHZQ010000049.1 GCF_946190275.1 Streptococcus mitis
TGTTGCAAAGACGAAGATATCTAACAAACTAGGCAGGCTTGAAAAATGAGGAAGAGCAAATAAAATTGACGGAAGAAGCAAATCAAGGCCAAATCTCGAATGCTTAAAAAAGGCGTGTTGCAGTAATCCTCTATAGATTAACTCTTCCATAAGTGGAGTCAGAAAGAACAAAGTTATATAGATACCTAGCTCGGCAAAGTTGGTCCCACTATAACCGATCAATACAGCCCAACCTTCAGCAGTTGACTGAACATGTTTAGCTGTCTGAACGTTAAAAGAGATCTGGAAAACTAGCACTAATACTGTCAAAATCGAATACCAAAGCCATTTTTTTCTCGGAATGCGAAAAAGATAGCCGTGCCCTGTCTTAAACAGAATCCAAATCATGACTCCGCTAAATAGTAAACTCAAGATATTTTGAATCCAGACGAAATTGCCAATCTGGGAAGAAAATTGCCAATAATTTTGAACAATAAGCGTCAGCTGAGAAAGACCAAATACGAAAAATAAGTAAGAGAAGACTGCACTTATTTTGAATA
>NZ_CAMHZQ010000050.1 GCF_946190275.1 Streptococcus mitis
ACGTTCTTACCTGTTTCTGTCGCAGTATCGATGATGTCTTTGTTTGTTGCTGCCGCAATCTTAGCTTTCGCATCTTCTTGAGCTTTAGTTACTTCTGCTGTCTTAGCTGCTTTTTGATCTTCACTTAGGCTTGTGTCCTTAGCGATTTCTGCTTTCTCTGCTGCTGCTGCTTCATCGATTGCTGCTTTCGCATCTGTCTTAGCTTGCTCTAAGTCTCCTGCTTGGTGTACTGCTGCGATTGCTGCTTCTCCAGCTGTCTTAGCTTCTTCTACACCTGTTGCTGTTGTCGCTTCGTCGATCTTAGCTGCTTTTTCGGCTTTCACTTTGTCTACTTCTTTTGCTTTTTCAGCTTTTTCTGTAGTACTTAAGCTTCCGTCTGCTTCAATAGCTGCTTTTTCTGTCGCTGCCGCTTCGTCTAAGGCTGCTTTGGCTTTGGCTTTCGCTGTATCTAAGTTTCCATTTTCATGGACTTTTCCAATGACAGTTGTTCCTGC
>NZ_CAMHZQ010000051.1 GCF_946190275.1 Streptococcus mitis
CTTTTTCCAAACGCTAAAATCGTGTTGGATCGTTTCCATATTGTCCAACACATGAGCCGTGCTATGAGTCGTGTGCGTGTCCAAATCATGAATCAGTTTCATCGAAAATCCCATGAATACAAGGCTATCAAGCGTTACTGGAAGCTCATTCAACAGGATAGTCGTAAACTCAGCGATAAACGTTTTTATCACCCTACTTTTCGCATGCACTTGACGAATAAAGAGATTTTAGACAAGCTTTTGAGCTATTCAGAGGACTTGAAACACCACTACCATCTCTATCAACTCTTGCTTTTTCACTTTCAGAACAAGGAGGCAGACAAATTTTTCGGACTTATTGAGGACAATCTTAAGCTGGTTCATCCTCTTTTTCAGACTGTCTTTAAAACCTTCCTCAAGGATAAAGAGAAAATTGCCAACGCCCTTCAACTACTCTATTCCAACGCCAAACTGGAAGCCACCAATAATCT
>NZ_CAMHZQ010000052.1 GCF_946190275.1 Streptococcus mitis
ACTGCTGGTGTATCACTTACTTTGCCTTCTTCTGGAGCTGAATCTGCTTTTTTCTCTTTCAGTTTATATACTTTTCCATCTTCTGTTTGAATTCTTGGTTTCTTAACATCTTCTGTAGTTGTATTGTAAACTGTTCCTGTTTCTACACCTTTTTTCAATTCATTTGGTGTTGAAATCGCATTTCCTGATTCGTCTTCGTACTTAACAGTTACGTCTCCATTTTCTAGTGTGTATACGTATGTGATCACTGCTGGTGTATCACTTACTTTGCCTTCTTCTGGAGCTGAATCTGCTTTTTTCTCTTTCAGTTTATATACTTTTCCATCTTCTGTTTGAATTCTTGGTTTCTTAACATCTTCTGTAGTTGTATTGTAAACTGTTCCTGTTTCTACACCTTTTTTCAATTCATTTGGTGTTGAAATCGCATTTCCTGATTCGTCTTCGTACTTAAC
>NZ_CAMHZQ010000053.1 GCF_946190275.1 Streptococcus mitis
GTTGTATTGGTATCTGGTTTTTCTACCCATGTGTAGGTTGTACCTTTTGGCAGATTGTCTGTATTGATACTTCCTTCTGCACTTGGGTCACTACCGTGTTTGGCCGTTGGAGCTGGTTCTTTCGCAGTTGGGTTGAACGTATCTTTTTGTTCCTTAACCGTGATTGGCACTGTGACTTCATCGACTGTTCCGTCTGGATAGGTGACTAAGGCTACGGTTGGATGACTGCCTGGTGTACTTACATCTGGCGTGTCTTTCCATGTGACTCTTGTGCCACTTGGTAAGCCTGTCTTGTCTACACTGTCTTCTACGTTTGGCACTGTTCCATTGTCTACCGTTTGTGCTTTTGGCTGTGGATCGTAATCGTCTTTTTGTGGCGTTACTTCTACAGTGACTGTCACTTCTTCCGTACT
>NZ_CAMHZQ010000054.1 GCF_946190275.1 Streptococcus mitis
AACTCAACTCTTTGCGTAACTGGTCTAGCTACTTCTGTCGTTTCATCAGTCGCATCGACATACTTGATGGTACGGGTAACAGTTTTGCGTTCAATTTCATCGGCAATACTTTGTGGATACTTCACAACTACCGTCGTATTGTCTGTCGTTGAAGTGACCGTTGCTTCCGCTACAGTTGCCTTATCTGGGGCGTCATAGTTGGTCACTTTTGGAGAGGTTTGAGAACCCCATGTACCTGTTGACCAAGCGCCTTCTGTTACTTCACCTGTCACTTTGTTACGCTTGTTGGTTCTTGTTAATTCAACTGTTTGCGTAACTGGTGTTGCTACTTCTGTCGTTTCATCAGTCGCATCGACATACTTGATGGTACGGGTGATGGTTTTAGTTTCTGTAACATCTTC
>NZ_CAMHZQ010000055.1 GCF_946190275.1 Streptococcus mitis
GCTTTCTTCACTGGTACTTTCTCAGTTGGTGTCACTGGAGTGAAGTCTTGGTTCACTAACTCTGTTCCTGGAATTGTGTGTGTAATTCCTGTATTTGGATCTTTCAATATTGCGGTTCCGTCGGCTCCTACTGTGACTTCCTTACCTGGGTTCTTGTCTTTGACTTTGTCTGCCACTTGTTTCTTCTCTTCTGGAGTTAAGTGGGCTTTGTCTTTGACTGGAACTTTGTCGGTTGGTTTCACTGATTCGAAGTCTTGGTTCACTAGCTCTGTTCCTGGAATTGTGTGACTGATTCCTGTGGTTGGATCTGTCACTGTTGCTGTTCCGTCGGCTCCTACCGTTACTTCCTTACCTGGGTTCTTAGCTTGAACTTTTTCTTTGACTTTGTCTTTTTCGGCTTG
>NZ_CAMHZQ010000056.1 GCF_946190275.1 Streptococcus mitis
TCTTCTGCTGACTTAGTTAAGTCTGCTGCTGGAATGACCGCTGTTTTACCATTTACTGTTACTGTTGCATTTCCTTTATCATCTACTACAACTTCAGCTCCTGGATTTACTGCTTTAACTTTAGCAACAATTGCATCTTTCTCATCTTGTGTTAATGAGTCTGGGTTTGCTACTACTGTCTTATCTGCTGGTTTAACAATGTCGTTGCCTGCATTTGGTTTAGCTGCTTCTTCTGCTGACTTAGTTAAGTCTGCTGCTGGAATGACCGCTGTTTTACCATTTACTGTTACTGTTGCATTTCCTTTATCATCTACTACAACTTCAGCTCCTGGATTTACTGCTTTAACTTTAGCAACAATTGCATCTTTCTCATCTTGTGTTAATGAGTCTGG
>NZ_CAMHZQ010000057.1 GCF_946190275.1 Streptococcus mitis
TGCTTCATCGATTGCTGCTTTCGCATCTGTCTTAGCTTGCTCTAAGTCTCCTGCTTGGTGTACTGCTGCGATTGCTGTTGCTCCAGCTGTCTTAGCTTCTTCTACACCTGTTGCTGTTGTTGCTTGATCAATTTTCGCTTGTTCTGCTTCCTTAACTTCATCTACTTTAGCTAGTTTTGTCGCTTTGTCTGCTGAACTTAAGCTTCCGTCTGCTTCGATTGCTGCTTTTTCTGTCGCTGCTGCTTCGTCTAAGGCTGCTTTGGCTTTCGCTTTGGCTGTATCTAAGTTTCCATTTTCATGGACTTTTCCGATGACGTTCTTACCTGTTTCTGTCGCAGTATCGATGATGTCTTTGTTTGTTGCTGCCGCAATCTTAGCTTTCGCATCTTC
>NZ_CAMHZQ010000058.1 GCF_946190275.1 Streptococcus mitis
GTCTGTTCGGGGTGTGGTTCCAGCATCTCATGAACACGTTTCTGGCACGTCTGAGATGTGGTTCCAGCCGGCCCGACAGGTGTTTCCGCAGTGTCCGCCAAGCGGTTCTGGCGTAGTTGGCAGGTGATTTTGGCATGACTGGCAGGTGGTTCCAGCAAGCCTGGCAGGTGATTCCAAAGTGTTCACCAACTGGTTGTGGCGTAGCCGGCAGGTGATTTTGCATGTCCGGCAATGGTTCCGGCGAGTCGAGCCGGTGGTTCCGGCATGTCCGGCAGGTGGTTCAGGCGAGTTGAGCAGGTGGTTCCAACGTGCTTGGCAGGTGCTTCCGGCGTCTCCGGCACGTGTTTCTGGCACATCTGACAGGTGGTTCCGGCAT
>NZ_CAMHZQ010000059.1 GCF_946190275.1 Streptococcus mitis
TCTTTCAGTTTCTCAGCTTTTTCTGTTTCTGTTAAGCTTGGATCTTTTCTGATTTCGTCTTTTTCAGCTTCTGCTGCGTCTTCTAATTCTGCTTTCGCTTTTGCTTTCACATCATCTAAGCTTCCATTAGTATGAACTGCTTTAATTACTTTATCAGCTGTAGCTTTTACAGTGTCGATGATGTCTTTATTTGTTGCTGCCGCAATCTTAGCTTTCGCATCTTCTTGAGCTTTAGTTACTTCTGCTTTCTTAGCTGCTTTTTGATCTTCACTCAAGCTTGAATCATTTGTGATTTCTTCTGTTTCAGCTCTTGCTGCTTCATCGATGGCGTTGTTGGCTGCTTCTTTAGC
>NZ_CAMHZQ010000060.1 GCF_946190275.1 Streptococcus mitis
GCTGACGTAGACGCTACCGCACTTGTGCTTGCTGATGTAGATGCTACAGCGCTAGTACTTGCTGATGTAGAGGCTACTGCACTTGTTGACGCTGAGGTAGACGCTACAGCGCTTGTTGAGGCTGAGGTAGAGGCTACCGCACTTGTTGATGCTGAGGTAGAGGCTACAGCGCTTGTTGAGGCTGAGGTAGAGGCTACTGCGCTTGTGCTTGCTGACGTAGAGGCTACTGCACTTGTTGATGCTGAGGTAGACGCTACGGCACTTGTGCTTGCTGAGGTAGAGGCTACCGCGCTTGTTGACGCTGACGTAGACGCTACCGCGCTTGTTGACGCTGAGGTAGACGCTAC
>NZ_CAMHZQ010000061.1 GCF_946190275.1 Streptococcus mitis
AAGGCTGCTTTGGCTTTGGCTTTCGCTGTATCTAAGTTTCCATTTTCATGGACTTTTCCAATGACAGTTGTTCCTGCTGCTTGTGCTGCATCGATACTGTCTTTGTTCTTAGCTGCTTCAATCTTAGCTTTCGCATCTTTCTTAGCTGCTTCTACTTCTGCTTTCTTAGCTGCTTTTTGATCTTCACTTAAGCTTGAATCATTTGTGATTTCTTCTGTTTCAGCTCTTGCTGCTTCATCGATGGCGTTGTTGGCTGCTTCTTTAGCCGCATCTAATGTTCCTGGTGTGTGAACTTTTTCAATTTCTCCTACTCCAGTTGTCTTAGCTGCTTCTACA
>NZ_CAMHZQ010000062.1 GCF_946190275.1 Streptococcus mitis
AGTACTAGCGCTGTAGCATCTACATCAGCAAGCACAAGTGCGGTAGCGTCTACGTCAGCATCAACAAGTGCGGTAGCCTCTACGTCAGCAAGCACAAGCGCCGTAGCGTCTACCTCAGCGTCGACTAGTGCAGTAGCGTCTACCTCAGCATCAACAAGTGCTGTAGCATCTACCTCAGCGTCAACAAGTGCCGTAGCATCTACATCAGCAAGTACTAGCGCTGTAGCCTCTACCTCAGCAAGCACAAGTGCAGTAGCCTCTACCTCAGCAAGTACTAGCGCTGTAGCGTCTACATCAGCGTCAACAAGTGCAGTAGCGTCTACCTCAGC
>NZ_CAMHZQ010000063.1 GCF_946190275.1 Streptococcus mitis
GCGGGAGCAGGATTTGAACCTACGACCTTCGGGTTATGAGCCCGACGAGCTACCGAGCTGCTCCATCCCGCGTTAATACAAAAGGAGGATGTGGGATTCGAACCCACGCACGCTTTTACACGCCTGACGGTTTTCAAGACCGTTCCCTTCAGCCGGACTTGGGTAATCCTCCAAAATAGTTATACGGGAACAAACCCGTGTCCTCTTAGTGAAAAGATAATATTTCAATTCTCTACTAATGGACTAAACACTATGGGCACGAGTGGACTCGAACCACCGACCTCACGCTTATCAGGCGTGCGCTCTAACCACCTGAGCTACGCGCCCAA
>NZ_CAMHZQ010000064.1 GCF_946190275.1 Streptococcus mitis
AGCAGATAAAAACTTAACAGATCAACAAAAAGCAGATAAGAAAGCAGAAGTAGATAAGGTTAAGAAAGCTCAAGAAGCAAATATCGATAAAGCTGGAACTACTGACGAAGTAGCGAAAGCAACAGAAGACGGTAAGAAAGCAATCGATGCAGTGCACAAAACAGAGTTAGACAAAGCAAAAGAGAAAGCGAAAGCAGACTTAACAGAAGCAGCTAACAAAGAAAAAGCAGAAATTGAAGCAGATAAAAACTTAACAGATCAACAAAAAGCAGATAAGAAAGCAGAAGTAGATAAGGTTAAGAAAGCTCAAGAAGAAAA
>NZ_CAMHZQ010000065.1 GCF_946190275.1 Streptococcus mitis
TCTTTTTGTGGCGTTACTTCTACAGTGACTGTCACTTCTTCCGTACTCTTGTCTGGGTAGGTGATTAATACTTTTCCTGGTTTACTTCCTGGAGTTGTATTGGTATCTGGTTTTTCTACCCATGTGTAGGTTGTACCTTTTGGCAGATTGTCTGTGTTAATACTTCCTTCTGCACTTGGGTCACTACCGTGTTTAGCAGTTGGAGCTGGTTCTTTCGCAGTTGGGTTGAACGTATCTTTTTGTTCCTTAACCGTGATTGGGACTGTGACTTCATCGGTAGTTCCATCTGGATAAGTGACTAAGGCTACACTTGGATG
>NZ_CAMHZQ010000066.1 GCF_946190275.1 Streptococcus mitis
CGAACACAGAAGTTAAGCCCTAGAACGCCGGAAGTAGTTGGGGGTTGCCCCCTGTGAGATATGGAAGTCGCTTAGCTTTATTCCGCCATAGCTCAGTTGGTAGTAGCGCATGACTGTTAATCATGATGTCGTAGGTTCGAGTCCTACTGGCGGAGTAGTTAATTAAAGGAGGTTTTGACCTCTTTTTTTGTTATATAATTAATAATCTATCTCGCACCTAACGAAGCGGGCTCTTTGTCAACTGTAGTGGGTTGATGAAAAGCTAAGCTCGAGAAAGGACAAATTTCGTCCTTTCTTTTCTGATA
>NZ_CAMHZQ010000067.1 GCF_946190275.1 Streptococcus mitis
ATTACGATCACTCTGGAAATCACGAGCTTTTTCCAAACGCCACCTACCATGTGCAAGACCGCGAGATGGCCTACTGCACCGGGCGCTGCATGTGCCATGAAGGCCTGCGTCACCCTTTCGCGGTGGAAGATGTGACGGCGATGGTTGAGCGTCTGTTCGCCGGGCGGGTGAAGTTTCACAATGAAGAGGCGGAGCTGGCGCCGGGGATCACGCTGCACCGGACCGGCGGCCACTCCGACGGGCTGCAGATTTTGCGAGTGCGCACGGCGCGCGGCTTTGT
>NZ_CAMHZQ010000068.1 GCF_946190275.1 Streptococcus mitis
GTTCAGCGAGAGATCGCGCGAGGCGGAGGCGCGCTCGACCGAGGTGCCCATGGCGTAACGGTTATTCTCGATGATGAACACCACCGGCAGCTTCATCAGCGCCGCGAGGTTGTAGCTCTCATAGACCTGCCCCTGGTTGGAGGCACCCTCGCCATAATAGGTGAGGCAGACATTGTCGTTCTCGCGATACCAGTTGGCGAAGGCGAGGCCCGCCCCCAGCGAGACCTGGGCGCCGACGATGCCATGGCCGCCGAAGAAGCCTTTCTCCTTGCTGAACAT
>NZ_CAMHZQ010000069.1 GCF_946190275.1 Streptococcus mitis
GCACCACCAGATGCGGGTCGAAATAGATCTCATGCCCCAGCCCATCGCATTCCGGGCAGGCGCCGTGCGGCGAGTTGAAGGAGAACAGCCGCGGCTCGATCTCCTCGATGGTGAAGCCGGACACCGGACAGGCGAAGCGCGAGGAAAACACCGTGCGCTCCTGATTGTCGTGATTCTCGGCATAGACGATGCCATCCGCCAGCCCGAGCGCGGTCTCGAAACTATCCGCCAGGCGCTGCTCCAGCCCGGGCTTGACCACCAGCCGGTCGACGACGATC
>NZ_CAMHZQ010000070.1 GCF_946190275.1 Streptococcus mitis
GTCATCGCATTGAACACACAATAACGCGCTACCCACCATAAACAGGAACCATCCATCGGCGTTCCGGCTCACCCTCCGCTCTTTCAGCTCCACCGCTAGGTACGGCAAAAATCAAAATTGCTTCATCGAGCAAACCCAACGTCCAACAGCGTTTGACTGTTAGGCAGATGAGATCACACATGCACTGAACACTCGAACCATCTTGTGTCTCGCTTCCGGCTTTCACCGTCCACGGGTCAGACAACCCAACACAAGAAGCCCGGACCGATCCTCAAGGC
>NZ_CAMHZQ010000071.1 GCF_946190275.1 Streptococcus mitis
CCGCCAGCGCATGCAGCCGCTCGATTTCCGCCAGATGCGCGGCATGATCCAGCCTCGCGGTGACGCTGCTTTGGTGCCGGCGGTGGGTATTCAACGGCGTGGCGATGAAGGCGACGCGCCCGGCCTGGCCGGCCAGCAGCTCCAGATAGAGCCGCCAATCCCCGGCCAGGGTCCAGCCTTCCAGATCCGGCACCGCGTCCAGCGCCCGCAACAGCGCGTCACGCCGCCACAAAACCGCGCTGACATTGGGAATGAGGTTACGCAAGCTTAAGAATTT
>NZ_CAMHZQ010000072.1 GCF_946190275.1 Streptococcus mitis
CTGCTGGAAAACGGCCCGGCGCGGCATGGCGAGACCATCCGCATCTATGATCCGCTGCGCGGCGGGGATTTCACCGCCATCGTCACCCATCCCGTGCATCTCGACCCGGAAGGCCACCGTTTGCATGCTTGACGCGCTCGACCCGGCCTTGCCGGCGCACCCTTTCATCGCTCTGGCCCCGCAGCGGCGGGTGCGCAGCCTGGCCGCCTTCAAATCCGGCCCGGCGGCGCTGGAAGCGGCTTTGGGGGTGAGCCTGCCGGCCACGCCCAAGCGCCTT
>NZ_CAMHZQ010000073.1 GCF_946190275.1 Streptococcus mitis
GCCCTGGGCTGCCTTGTGTTACCTGAGGGTTCCTTCTTCCGAATGGCCTGAGGTCTTGGAGGTGCGGTCTCAGCCAATGTCGACAGCGCTGGAGAAGACTGTCATTGTTGGCTCTCTGTGCGCCAGAGCCTCGCAAAGAGGGGATACACGAACACATCCTCCTGTGTCGAGTGTCTCTGGTCAAATGGGCTATGTGTACAAAATGGCTGCCTGGTGACCAGAGTTCTAAGCTCTGTTGGGGTCGGTCGCCAAGGAAGTGAGGTCATGTCTCCAAG
>NZ_CAMHZQ010000074.1 GCF_946190275.1 Streptococcus mitis
AGATGATACTGTTTCCTGTGCTCTGCATACGGCTATTTGAGGATCCACAGTGCAATAGAAAGACAACCATTGCTCTTTTTCTTACAACTGTCTAATCATCCACTGTTTCTCTTGAATTATTTATTTACTTATGTTTGAAGAATAGTCTTCTATATTAAACATTCTTCAGGTTACTTATAGGCCTGAGCTGTCTTTCCATCAGTGACCTCAATTTTAATCTAGGCTTTAGTCATTGATACATCTGATCCCTTCTAGCTGCTGTAACTATCATCAGT
>NZ_CAMHZQ010000075.1 GCF_946190275.1 Streptococcus mitis
GCACTGGAAGAACGCGAACACGGTCTCAGGAATGGTGCCGGAGAGGCCGTTGAGCCCGGTGCCCTGCAGCATCACGCGGGAGAAGCCGCCAAACACGCCGGCGAGCGGGCCGGAGCCGGCGGTGAAGGCCAGGCTGTAGCCGACGATGCACCACAGAACGGTGACCAGAGCGGTGGTGAAGAACATCTGCATCAGCATCGCCAGCATGTTCTTCTTGCGCAGCAGGCCGGCATAATACAGCGCCAGGCCCGGGATGGTCATCATCAGCACGATG
>NZ_CAMHZQ010000076.1 GCF_946190275.1 Streptococcus mitis
GACAATCTCCGGCGTCAGCGCCGCGAAGGGGATGATCGCATCCAGCCGGTTGCGGAATTCCGGGGTGAAGAGCTTCTTCACCGCTTCCTCATCCTCGCCGATCCGGGTCTGCTTGCCAAAGCCGATGCCCGGCTTCTGCATATCCGCCGCACCCGCATTGGTGGTCATGATCAGGATGACGTTGCGGAAATCCACCTGCTTGCCGTTATGGTCGGTCAGCTTCCCGTGATCCATGATCTGCAACAGGATGTTGAACAGATCCGGATGCGCCTT
>NZ_CAMHZQ010000077.1 GCF_946190275.1 Streptococcus mitis
GTAGTAGCAAATCCAGACTCATTAACACAAGATGAGAAAGATGCAATTGTAGCTAAAGTTAAAGCCGTAAACCCAGGAGCTGAAGTTGTAGTAGACGACAAAGGCAACGCAACAGTAACAGTTAATGGTAAAACAGCGGTAATCCCAGCGGCAGACTTAACTAAGTCAGCGGAAGAAGCAGCTAAACCAAATGCGGGCAACGACATTGTTAAACCAGCCGACAAGACTGTAGTAGCAAATCCAGACTCATTAACACAAGATGAGAAAGATGC
>NZ_CAMHZQ010000078.1 GCF_946190275.1 Streptococcus mitis
CTGGCCCTGACTCTGCTGCAGTTCTCATTCCTCATTCCCACAGGAATTCCTGCAGGGGATTCCCAGTAGACCCAGTCTTGCCCTTGGTTTTCCAGTCTTAGCTCAGCCTGTTCTTGTCCCCCCAGTCTTCGTGCCCCAGACCAGGCACAAACAGTAGGGCAGAGAGCCTGTGCATTCAGTCGGCGCAGCCCCATGAGCCCAGGCACGTCTTACTCACCCACATGTTGAGAACCCCACTCTGGTCCAAGGAAGCAATGTGGAATGACAAACCT
>NZ_CAMHZQ010000079.1 GCF_946190275.1 Streptococcus mitis
GGTTTTCCTGCCCGGTCCTTACAAGTTGCTCGAAACTCTCTGCCAATATGGCGATCTCGCCGGCAGTTTTGCCGGTGGCCGCATCGCACATCAGCTCCGCGCTGGCGGCAAGGATGGCGCAGCCGACCGCCTCATGCCGGTAGGTTGAGCCAACGCGGAAGATGCTGACCTGGTCTCCGCACATGCGGTTCTCTCCCGCCCCCATCGCATCGAACGCAGCCGGCCGGCCCGCATGGCGCGGGTGGCGGGCGCGGTCGAGCACGATGGAGTC
>NZ_CAMHZQ010000080.1 GCF_946190275.1 Streptococcus mitis
GCTGTTCCTGACGCTGCGCGAGATGGGCGCGAAGCTGGTGGTCGAGAACCAGCGGCTGGAGGGCGGCGAGCCGGTGGGTGACCTCACCGCGCATTTCTCCGCGTTGCGCCCAGTGGATGTGCCGCCGGAGCGCGCACCGAGCATGATCGACGAGTACCCGATGCTGGCGGTGCTGTGCGCCGCCGCCAACGGCACCTCGCGCCTGCGCGGCCTGGCCGAGCTGCGGGTGAAGGAGAGCGACCGCCTCGCCGCCACCGCCGCCCTGCTGCGG
>NZ_CAMHZQ010000081.1 GCF_946190275.1 Streptococcus mitis
TCTGCTTTTTGTTGATCTGTTAAGTTTTTATCTGCGTCAATTTCTGCTTTTTCTTTGTTAGCTGCTTCTGTTAAGTCAGATTTCGCTTGCTCTTTTGCTTTGTCTAACTCTGTTTGGTGCACTGCATCGATTGCTTTCTTACCTGCTTCTGTTGCTTTCGCTACTTCTTCCGGTGTTGTCGCGTTATCGATTTTTTCTTCTTGAGCTTTCTTAACCTTATCTACTTCTGCTTTCTTATCTGCTTTTTGTTGATCTGTTAAGTTTTTATC
>NZ_CAMHZQ010000082.1 GCF_946190275.1 Streptococcus mitis
CGTCGCGCGAGGAGGTGGAGAAGTACAAATCCCTGCGCGATGAGCTGGCCTACAAGGCCGGCGCCATCAATGGCGCGTTCTCGGATTTCGACTGGGTGCCGCTGCGCTACATGACCCGCGCGGCCGGGCGCGGCCTGCTGGCGGGGATGTTCCGGATCTCGCATATCGGGCTGGTCACGCCTTTGCGTGACGGCATGAATCTGGTGGCGATGGAATATATCGCCGCGCAGGACGGGGCGGACCCGGGGGTGCTGATCCTTTCGCGCT
>NZ_CAMHZQ010000083.1 GCF_946190275.1 Streptococcus mitis
CGCTTCATCGGCGAAGCCAACCGGCTGCAGGCGGAGGAGATCGACATGGCGCTGAGCGCGCTGCGCGGACGCGGGTTTACCTTCTCCCTCTCCGGGCTCGGCTGGTTCGAGAAGAATGGCCGGGTGAACACGCTCTATGCCGGGGTGGAGCGCAATGAGCATCTGGCGCGGCTGCAAGCGAAGGTGGAGACGGCTTTGCATCGCGTCGGGCTGGCGCCGGAGAAGCGGCGCTTTACCCCGCATGTGACGCTGGCGCGGATGGATATG
>NZ_CAMHZQ010000084.1 GCF_946190275.1 Streptococcus mitis
GGGTTTTTGGAGCTTGAAGACCCGGTTGAGCCGAGCGCTGATCTGCTGATCGCGCGCGCGGCCCAGGCTGAGGACGCCGCCATGAGCGTGCCCGGCATCACCAATTCCGAAGGTGGCTCCGCCAGCTGGTCGCGCGCCGTCTCGGTGCTGGCCACCAGCCATGGGTTTCTGGGCGAATATGCCCGCACCGCGCATAGCGTCTCCGTCACCGCCATTGCCGGCACCGGCACCGCGATGCAGCGCGATTATGATTATGACAGCGTGAT
>NZ_CAMHZQ010000085.1 GCF_946190275.1 Streptococcus mitis
TGCGCATCGCCGTCGTCGCCGGGCGCAATGTCATCGGCATCGAGGTCCCGAACGCCAAGCGCGAGACGGTGTTCCTCTCCGAGCTGCTGGGGGCCGCCGATTGGGGCCGGCAGAACGGCGCGCTCTCCCTGGCGCTGGGCAAGGACATCTCCGGCGCCCCGATCATCGCCGATCTCGCCCGGATGCCACATCTGCTCATCGCCGGCACTACCGGCTCGGGCAAATCCGTCGGCGTCAATGCGATGATCATGAGCCTGCTGTTCAAG
>NZ_CAMHZQ010000086.1 GCF_946190275.1 Streptococcus mitis
TTAATCGGGTTGAAACTGTTTATGTAGAACATTTGAAAAATGGCTATTTACTTTCAGATGTGACAGAGTTTTCAACGGCTGCACATTACTATGTAGATAGATTGAAAGAATGGAACCAGGCCTTGATTTACTCTATTGATAAAATCAAGGAACATACTGGTCACCGATTCTTAGATAAATTACATCAGTGGATTGAGGAGGTTACTAATGTCAAAGGACTATAAAATCCTACAGATAGGGATTGATAATTGGGATCATCATTACG
>NZ_CAMHZQ010000087.1 GCF_946190275.1 Streptococcus mitis
GCCCTCTCCGGCGTGACGATGGCGGAGTATTTCCGCGACCAGGAAGGCCAGGACGTGCTGTTCTTCGTGGACAACATTTTCCGCTTCACCCAGGCGGGTGCGGAAATGTCCGCGCTGCTGGGCCGCATCCCCTCCGCGGTGGGCTATCAGCCGACCCTGGCGACGGATATGGGCGCTCTGCAGGAGCGCATCACCTCCACCAAGAAGGGCTCCATCACCTCCGTGCAGGCCGTGTACGTGCCCGCCGACGATCTGACCGACCCGG
>NZ_CAMHZQ010000088.1 GCF_946190275.1 Streptococcus mitis
GCTACCGCACTTGTTGATGCTGACGTAGACGCTACCGCACTTGTGCTTGCTGATGTAGATGCTACAGCGCTAGTACTTGCTGATGTAGAGGCTACGGCACTTGTTGATGCTGAGGTAGACGCTACGGCACTTGTTGACGCTGAGGTAGACGCTACTGCACTTGTTGATGCTGACGTAGATGCTACGGCACTTGTACTTGCTGAGGTAGACGCTACTGCACTTGTGCTTGCTGAGGTAGACGCTACGGTGCTTGTTGACGCTGA
>NZ_CAMHZQ010000089.1 GCF_946190275.1 Streptococcus mitis
GTCGCGGTGAACGAGGCGATCGGCCGCAACGGTCTGGCGCTGATCGAGGAGAAGGCGAAATCCGGAAAACGGGTGAATATCCTGACGCATTGCAATGCCGGCTGGATCGCTACGGTGGATTGGGGCACGGCGCTGGCGCCGATCTATATGGCGCATGATGCCGGGATCGACGTGCATGTCTGGGTGGAGGAGACCCGTCCGCGCAACCAGGGCGCCTCGCTGACCGCCTGGGAGCTTGGCAAACACGGCGTCAAACACACCGT
>NZ_CAMHZQ010000090.1 GCF_946190275.1 Streptococcus mitis
GTCATGAGAACTGAAAGTGTCATTTTGGGATATTTTTCATTTTCAAAACCAAGGGAAATAAACAGGGAACAAGAATGAAAGACCTGAAGAGTGGTTTCTTAAACAAGGCTTTATTCTCTTAACATAAAGGAAGACTGGAAATAATTTAAGGCGAGAATCATGGTTCCTCAGTTAATCAGGGACTCAGGCTCCCATGTTTCTCATTTCCATCTTAGAGTGTGGCTTCCAATCTTAAGGTCACCTCAAAGTCCAACATAGCTG
>NZ_CAMHZQ010000091.1 GCF_946190275.1 Streptococcus mitis
CCCTGCGCGTCGTCGATGATCTGGGCATAGATATGCTTGCCGGAGCGGAACACCGACAGGCGCGGGCGCCCGCCGGACTTCTGCCGGAGCTGATAGCGAAGGCGCGCCCGACGGCGGGCCTGCAGGTCCAGATTGCTCGACATTATTTCTTCTTACCCTCTTTGCGGCGGATGGCCTCGCCCTCAAACTTGACGCCCTTGCCTTTATACGGCTCTGGCGGACGCCATGCGCGCAGCTCAGCGCAAACCTGGCCAACCTGG
>NZ_CAMHZQ010000092.1 GCF_946190275.1 Streptococcus mitis
GGCCGCCTCCGGCATGCATCGCTACCCCGATGGAAGCAGCGGCAAGTTGCGCGCGGCGATTGGCGCCAAATTCGGGCTGGACCCGGACCGCATCGTCTGCGGCAATGGCTCGGACGAGGTGCTGACCCTGCTGATCCAGTCTTATGGCGGACCGGGGACCGAGCTGATCATGAGCGAGCACGGATTCTCGATCTATGAGATTTCCGGCAAGCTGGCGGGCTGCATGGTCATCAAGGCGCCGGAGCGTGAGCTGACCACCG
>NZ_CAMHZQ010000093.1 GCF_946190275.1 Streptococcus mitis
TTCGCTGCAGCAGGTGCCCAACACCATGCGCGAGGCCGCCTATGCGCTGGGGGCCAAGGATTCCACCGTGGTGTTCAAGGTGGTGCTGCCAGCGGCGGCCTCGGGCGTCATCACCGGCGCGCTGCTGGCGCTGGCAATCTCGGTCGGCGAGACGGCGCCGCTGATCTACACCGCCGGCTGGTCCAACTATGGCTGGAGCGGCCATTTCACCCATTCGCCGGTCGGCTATCTGACCTACGTGATCTGGACCTTCATCGAC
>NZ_CAMHZQ010000094.1 GCF_946190275.1 Streptococcus mitis
GGCGTAGCAGTAGTCCGCGAAGAATCTCCAGCCTACACAGAACCGTTAGCAACGAAAGGCACGCAAGAGCCCGGTCACGAAGGTGAAGCGACAGTCCACGAAGAAACACCAGAGTATACTAAACCACTCGAAACTAAAGGTACGCAAGAACTAGGTCATGAAGGCGAAGCAGTAGTCCGCGAAGAATCTCCAGCCTACACAGAACCGTTAGCAACGAAAGGCACGCAAGAGTCAGGTCATGAGGGCGAAGCCGCAGT
>NZ_CAMHZQ010000095.1 GCF_946190275.1 Streptococcus mitis
GTTCGAACCCGGCTTGCCCGGCCACCACCAGCACCCGCCCATGCACGCGGATCACGTCGATATGGTAGCCGTAGAGTTTCGAGAGCACTTCCGTGCGCACCACCTTCTCCACCGGCCCGCAGATCGCCCTGCCATTGGCGACATAAAGAATGCGGTCCATCACCGGCAACAGCGGGTTCATGTCATGCGCGCAGAGCAGCACGCTCATCCGCCGCTCCCGGCAGAGCCGGCGCAGCAGCGCCACGATCTCGGCGGT
>NZ_CAMHZQ010000096.1 GCF_946190275.1 Streptococcus mitis
GGTCGAGTCCGGCAAGGTGGCCTCGGGGATCAGCGCCTGGTGCTTCTTCATCCAGGGCACATGCGCATAGCCGAACACCGCGACGCGGTCCGGCGAGAGCGCCAGCGCCAGGCGGGCGGTGCGCGCCACCGAGGCTTCGGTTTGCAGCGGCAGGCCGTAGATCAGATCGAGATTGAGGGAGGTGACGCCGAGGGCGCGCAGCCCGTCTGCGGCGTCCTGCGTTTGCGCGAAGCTTTGCGGCCGGCCGATCGCGG
>NZ_CAMHZQ010000097.1 GCF_946190275.1 Streptococcus mitis
CTGTTCCTTCATATTACTGTATCTTAATCATATTAATGTATAAATTTAATGCACTTTGAATCAGAATTCCGATGGATTTCCTTCTGTTGGGAAGGGCAGCGGACTTATTGATAGATTTAACCTGATTTAACCTGATTTTGAAATTCACAAAAGCAAATTTGAGCACGTGGCCCAGAAGTCCTGGAGAAGCTGCCCATGTTTTGAATGTCAGTATTCTGGGAATTTGATTCTGAATCCGGACTCTTTGATAAGTG
>NZ_CAMHZQ010000098.1 GCF_946190275.1 Streptococcus mitis
CCATCTCCTGGGGTCTGGAAATGACCTGTTTTTGCATTTTACTTGAACTATGCACATTTTATAGTGCTGAAAACATTAAATTTTACTTAGTTGTTATTTACCTGTGCTTTCCCTATTATACTGTGAGTTCCTTGGCCAGTGACCCCTGCTTATTTATCTTCATGCCACTAGTATAGTGTTAATGCTCAGTAGATGACTGGTAAAGTATTAGGCAAGTTCCCATATAGTAGTAAAAGACAATGATCTTTCTGAC
>NZ_CAMHZQ010000099.1 GCF_946190275.1 Streptococcus mitis
TGGGGATCAATAACGACACGCTGATGGTCCAGGAGTTTCTCCATGGTACGGAGTATGCGGTAGACACCGCAAGCTATGATGGCGGGCATGCGATCTCCAGCATTTGTCGATACAACAAGACCGATAACGGGCCATTCATGGCGGTCTACGACACCATGGATTGGATGCCACCCGACTTTGAGAAGGCCCAGGAGCTCCGCGAGTACGCAGTGAAGGTGCTCGACGCGGTAGGAATGAGGTACGGCACCAGT
>NZ_CAMHZQ010000100.1 GCF_946190275.1 Streptococcus mitis
GGCCCTCACCACCTCGCTACCCGAGGCCCAGGGCTCCGGGCGCAACTGGGATTACCGTTTCTGCTGGCTGCGTGATTCGATGTTCACCATCGCCGCCCTCAACCAGCTCTCGGCGACGCGGACGATGGAGACCTATCTCGGCTTCGTGCTGGATACCGTCACCAGTGCCGGCCCGCGCGAGCTGCCGCCGCTCTTTCCCATCGCGCCGGGCATGAAGCTGGATGAATATATCGCCCCGGCGCTGACCGGCT
>NZ_CAMHZQ010000101.1 GCF_946190275.1 Streptococcus mitis
CATGGTGGCGTAGCGCGCCGCCCAATCGCCCATCACGCCCAGGCGCTGGAACTCGGCCGACTGCACATCCAGCCAATGCGCCGCGTACTCCCGGCATTCCTTGCGGAATTCCAGCACCGGCACCTGGTCCTTATCCAGCTTCTTGGCGCGGTATTTTTCCTCAACCTTCCATTCGATCGGCAGCCCGTGGCAGTCCCAGCCGGGGATATAATCCACATCCTTGCCGGCCATGGATTGGGCGCGGTTGATG
>NZ_CAMHZQ010000102.1 GCF_946190275.1 Streptococcus mitis
AGCCGATCATCCCGCCCGCGGTGGAGGAGCGCTCGGCCAGGCTGCGCTTCTTCCTCAGTGCCGCGCACGAACCCGCGCAACTGACCCACGCCCTCGATGAGCTGGCCCGGCTGCTGTGAGCATCGGCACGGCTGCGCCGTTCTTGAGGCGGCACGGCGCTTCGGCTAAATCTTCACGTGCAAGGAACTTTCGGCCCGTGCAAGCCTGAGTTTCATCGACGACGCTTCCTTAATTCAATGCGAAGGGCAGT
>NZ_CAMHZQ010000103.1 GCF_946190275.1 Streptococcus mitis
GACTCCTCGGCAAGCGGGATGAAGATGTCGGGCGGGACATCGCCCCCGGCCCGGTGCCAGCGCAGCAGTGCCTCGAAGCCGGTCACCTGATTGCGGGCGACATCGTGCAGCGGCTGGTACACCACCTCGAACTCTCCGCGCTCGCGCGCCCGGCGCAGATCCGCCACCATCCGGTCGCGGGCCAGCTGACTGTCATTGATGGCGGTGTTGAAAAAGGCAAAGCCGTTGCGGCTGGCGGATTTCACCTGGT
>NZ_CAMHZQ010000104.1 GCF_946190275.1 Streptococcus mitis
GATTTCATCGGCGCCAGCACGGGATTTTCCGGACATGTCGAGGCTGGGTTGCTGCATGTGGCCGGGCTGCAGGCGCTGTGCGCGCAGGCGCCGGGGCGCTGCAAGGTGATGCTGCGCCCGCAGGCGCTGCGTGTGGCGGCAGAAGGTGTGCCGGTGCGTATCGAGGCCGCGCAATTCCTGGGTGAGCGCACACGCCTGAGTGTCACTTTGCCCGATGGCACGGCGATGGCGCTGGATGCGCCGCCTGGAT
>NZ_CAMHZQ010000105.1 GCF_946190275.1 Streptococcus mitis
GCGATCATTCATTTCCGCGAATCCCCGGAGGAGCAGGGCAGCGCGGCACTCGACCAGATGGCCGCCGAACCGAAGGATGATATCGCCCGCGCCGCCGCGGAGCTGAAAATCATGCAGGATGAGCTACGCGCCGCGCTTTGGCGCAATGCCCGGCTCGCCGCCGTCGGCACCTCGGTCGCCAAGATCGCGCATGATCTGCGCAATATCCTGTCCTCCGCGCTGCTGGTCGCGGACCGGCTGCAGGACGTGC
>NZ_CAMHZQ010000106.1 GCF_946190275.1 Streptococcus mitis
GACTGGTTTGAACCCGGCACGCAATTGAATTGAAACAAGCGGGGCCCAGGCCCCGACTTGCGCATCTAAGGTAACACTATGAAAACACGTGCACAGGCCGCTCTCGTTATTCAACAGGTGCTGGATCAGGGCCAATCCCTCTCCGCTGTTCTGCCTGCTGCCCAGGAGAAGGTTGCGCCCCGCGATCGCGCCCTCCTGCAAGAACTCTGCTATGGCACCCTGCGCTGGCTGCCACGCCTCGACGCT
>NZ_CAMHZQ010000107.1 GCF_946190275.1 Streptococcus mitis
GGCAGAAGCTCCTAGCCGGGCACGCAAGCTCATTCGTGAAGGCGATGTTCTGGTTTCGACCGTTCGGCCAGAAAGGGGTAGTGTCGGTGTTACGCCCGCCCGCCTCGATCGCGCAATATGTTCGACCGGCTTCGCTGTCCTCCGATGTAAGAGCATTCACCCGCTTGCGCTCGTGTGGTTGCTCAAAACCGATCTCGTGCGCCGTCAGATGATTTGCAATAATATCGGGATCGCTTATCCAGCGAT
>NZ_CAMHZQ010000108.1 GCF_946190275.1 Streptococcus mitis
CCAAAGGAAGTAGGGATGATGTGTTCGTCATCATGGTCATGATGTGCGTGGCTGTGTCCATGCCCATGACTGTGCCCATGGTCGTGCCCCCCGGAAAGCAGCAGGGCGCTGACGATGTTCACGACTAACCCGAGGCAGGCAATGGGGATGGCCTCGGCAAAATGGATCGGCACCGGGGAAAGAAAGCGGCTCACGGCCTCGAAGCCGATCAGCAGCGCGATCATGGCCAGGATGATGGCGCTGGTG
>NZ_CAMHZQ010000109.1 GCF_946190275.1 Streptococcus mitis
TGATTTCAATGTCCAAATCGCCAGCCACGACCAAAACTCCTAAACCAGAAAAACCCGACTTATCCGAACACGAGGAAGAAACCATTCCATTCGATGAGGTCATGCAAAAACTCGTGAAAGCGAAACCGGCGCCGAAGAAGCCGGAGCCAAAAAAGGATCCTGAGAAATGACCAGTTCAATCGGCGTCAAGTTCGATTGCTCTATTTGCGGTGCCACCCTCACATGGCCGGAAGAAATTACGGACC
>NZ_CAMHZQ010000110.1 GCF_946190275.1 Streptococcus mitis
TGCAGTAAATAAGTCAGGCTTCTTCCTCTGTTAATAGCTGACTTTTTTTTCTCTCTTACTAGTATGTTGCATTGTTTCTAATCTGCTGCTTTATTTTGACTCAAAATTGTGAGACCCTGATGAATGCTTTAGGATGATTTTAATTTCCCATGAAATAAGCCATTTGGACTTCACTGCACATCAATGCTGCTCAGAGAACCTTTTAACTTGTGTCTGAGCTCACTGTTCAACATCTCAAGGAAGTT
>NZ_CAMHZQ010000111.1 GCF_946190275.1 Streptococcus mitis
GCCGCCGTGCGCGACGCCGCCCCCGCCACCACCATCGAAATCCTCACCCCGGATTTCCTGCGCAAGCCCGGCGCCATCGCCATGGTCACCGCCGCCAAGCCGGACGTGTTCAACCATAATTTCGAGACCGTGCCCCGCCTCTACCCGACCATCCGGCCCGGAGCGCGCTATTATCAATCCATCCGCCTGCTCGACCAAGTGAAGCAGCTCGATCCGTCGATCTTCACCAAATCCGGCCTCATGGT
>NZ_CAMHZQ010000112.1 GCF_946190275.1 Streptococcus mitis
GTGAAAGCCGTTTGGTAGATTTTTGCGCATCAGGCCACCTTGCGCAAGGTAAAGTCCACATGCACCGCGTCATAAGGAAAGACCACGCGCCGGCAATCACTAGCGCCTGCATTTGGCGATGCGCGGCATTCGCGTCGCGATCAACGCGCCGGGCAATCTCCTGAATGGGTCCAAAATCCGCGTTCAGAGTCGCTTGGTCGGTGAAGCGGTATGGCGCCTTGCGTTCCCCGACATGATTGTAGC
>NZ_CAMHZQ010000113.1 GCF_946190275.1 Streptococcus mitis
AGAAATCGAAAAAGCCATTTCGGCTCGCGTTGACGCAGCCCAGAGCTTTTTGCTGCATCAGTTCGTGCTGGGAATGCGTGAAGCGGCCTTCGGCGCGAAATCTTCGGAACTGACCAACGCCGCCATCGGCGACGAAATCGCCAGCTTCAATCTGACGAAAGAACCTTTTGACCGGGTCTGGCTGATCGCCGCGCGCGACCGCGCGATGCTGGCGCGGCTGGCTGAAAACATATTGACTCAGTT
>NZ_CAMHZQ010000114.1 GCF_946190275.1 Streptococcus mitis
ATTCAAAAAACTTAATCATTATAATGGATCACAGTAACAGAATGATGGAGAGACATCCAGTGATCGCCTTAGTCAATGAAAAAAAAGTTGGTGCAATTCAGTACTTTGGATGACTTATTTTCCCAATGCATCATATTCTTGACAATCCCAATGTGATTTTCTCACATTCCACGAAGTTTAAAACCTCACCCTGTTCGGTACTTGTTCTAGACCTCCATGTCCATTTCTTGTGAAGACATT
>NZ_CAMHZQ010000115.1 GCF_946190275.1 Streptococcus mitis
CCCCACTCTCTTGCCAATAACCCAGTTCCCAGGATTGTCGCATCGGCCTGGCAACATCAAAACCTTGGATCAGTCCAACTGTCCGCCTTTTCCATACCTGTGCCCAGGCAGCTAAACACTGCTGGAGAAAACTATTCAACCTCACAGATTTGTGCCACTATAAACTCACAGTCTCCAGCTTGTACCAGGCCCTCAGTTCTGACACAGAACTCTGCTGTGTGTCCCTAGGCAGCTCTCTCT
>NZ_CAMHZQ010000116.1 GCF_946190275.1 Streptococcus mitis
TCAGCAAGCACAAGTGCAGTAGCGTCTACCTCAGCGTCAACAAGTGCAGTAGCGTCTACCTCAGCAAGCACAAGTGCAGTAGCCTCTACCTCAGCATCAACAAGTGCTGTAGCCTCTACGTCAGCAAGCACAAGTGCCGTAGCATCTACATCAGCAAGTACTAGCGCTGTAGCCTCTACCTCAGCAAGCACAAGTGCCGTAGCGTCTACGTCAGCGTCAACAAGTGCCGTAGCGTCTAC
>NZ_CAMHZQ010000117.1 GCF_946190275.1 Streptococcus mitis
GGGCTGATGCTCCTGGCGCTGGCCGGGTTTCTCAGCGGCAGCTTCATCCTGCTGCTGGCCGTGCTGCTCGGGCTGGGGCTGCAGGCCGCGTTCTTCTCGCCGCTGAAATACGGGATTTTGCCCGAGCGCTTCACCGGCGATGCGCTGGTGCGGGCGAATGGCGGCATCGAGGCCGGGACCTTTGCCGGCATCGTCCTCGGCACGCTGGGCGGCGGGGCGTTGATTACCGCGCCACATGG
>NZ_CAMHZQ010000118.1 GCF_946190275.1 Streptococcus mitis
GTGATTCCGGACTGTCCGCCAGGTGGTTCTCGCATAGCCAGCTGTTGATTTTGACCTGTCTGGCAGGTGGTTCCGGCGAGTCGAGCAGGTGGCTCCGGCGTGCTCGGCAGGTGTTTCCGGCATGTCTGGCTGGTGGTTCTGGTCTGTCCAGTAGGTCGTTCCGGCATGTCCGGCACGTGCTTCTGGCACTTCTGAGAGGTGGTTCCGCCACGGCTGGCAGGTGATTCCGGACTGTCC
>NZ_CAMHZQ010000119.1 GCF_946190275.1 Streptococcus mitis
CATCAAACGCCACACTTGGGCAGTGTTTTCACTTTACAAACCTTTATCTATTTGCTGTTAAGGATATAGGAGAATTATATGGGAACAAAGCCTACTTATCAATATTATTTAGCATCTTTAGCCATGTTCAAGATCAAGGTGTCTGTTATGGACTGAATTTTGTGTCCACACAAATCCCCGTGTTGGAGCCCTAATGCCCAATGCAGTATTACTAGGAGGTGGGGCCTGAGGGAGGTG
>NZ_CAMHZQ010000120.1 GCF_946190275.1 Streptococcus mitis
GTGCTCTTACAGCCTACCGGGAACATCTCTTCCAAAGGCCTGTGAAACGCAGTTTCTTTGCAGGCCTGATCTGGCTGAAGTAGGACTTCTGCTCTGGGTGTGCTACATTGCCCTAGAGCTGAAAGGCACAACGTGCAGTCTTCTTTCCAAAGGGCGGGTTGGGCCCCGCAGCATCTTGCTTCCAGCTCTTTTGGAAGCTATGAAACAATTCGCTCTGCACAGTGCTCTTACAGCC
>NZ_CAMHZQ010000121.1 GCF_946190275.1 Streptococcus mitis
AGCGTGCCGGATTGGTCGTTATAGGGATGGACCATGCCGCCATGGTGGAAGGCACCGTAGGAAGAGGGCACGTAATCGCCGATCACCGCGACTTTGTCGTCGCCGAAGCTCATGCCGAGCTTGCCGCCATAGACATGCGCATCAACTTTGTAGGTGACGCCAGCCGGGGTGAAGCCGGAACCGGAATTGCCTTCGCTGACGATCTGGGCCGAGCCGAACAGGTTGGAGTT
>NZ_CAMHZQ010000122.1 GCF_946190275.1 Streptococcus mitis
GTACTCTCTGCCCATATTTCTCGCCCAGACAGCTTTTCCATCTCTGATATAGCCCATGAGAAGAGATACGATGACTCAGCCTAAGTGTGCTACATGCAAATATACTGTGGAAAGATCTTAAAAATATTTACCTCTGCCAGAGAAAAATGTAGTTTCCATTTACTTTTATTCCCCTTAACACTGCCAGCTTGGCCGTATTAATTACTACAAGAAGAATGATTTTCTGGCTT
>NZ_CAMHZQ010000123.1 GCF_946190275.1 Streptococcus mitis
TTCTCCAGCGCGCGCTCGCGGGTGCGGTCGCTGACCAGCATATAGACCGGCCCGCCGACCGGGATCATCGTCACTTCCAGATCCCGCTTCACCGGCGCGGCCAGCACGACCTCGCGGCGCACCGGCGCGGCGCTGGCCAGGACTTCGGCCAGGGCGTCGCGCACATCCGGGTGGCGCAGCAGGGCCGCGGTCTCGGTGCCGAAGGCGGTGATCGCGCTGTCATTGCGCCA
>NZ_CAMHZQ010000124.1 GCF_946190275.1 Streptococcus mitis
ACACCTGTTGCTGTTGTCGCTTCGTCGATCTTAGCTGCTTTTTCGGCTTTCACTTTGTCTACTTCTTTTGCTTTTTCGGCTTTTTCTGTAGTACTTAAGCTTCCGTCTGCTTCAATAGCTGCTTTTTCTGTCGCTGCCGCTTCGTCCAAGGCTGCTTTGGCTTTGGCTTTCGCTGTATCTAAGTTTCCATTTTCATGGACTTTTCCAATGACAGTTGTTCCTGC
>NZ_CAMHZQ010000125.1 GCF_946190275.1 Streptococcus mitis
TCAGCAAGCACAAGCGCGGTAGCCTCTACCTCAGCAAGCACAAGTGCAGTAGCGTCTACGTCAGCGTCAACAAGCGCTGTAGCCTCTACCTCAGCAAGCACAAGTGCGGTAGCGTCTACCTCAGCAAGCACAAGTGCAGTAGCGTCTACGTCAGCGTCAACAAGCGCGGTAGCGTCTACGTCAGCATCGACTAGCGCCGTAGCGTCTACGTCAGCATCAAC
>NZ_CAMHZQ010000126.1 GCF_946190275.1 Streptococcus mitis
CTTTAGCCGCATCTAATGTTCCTGGTGTGTGAACTTTTTCAATTTCTCCTACTCCAGTTGTCTTAGCTGCTTCTACAGCTGCTGCTGTTTGTGCTTGATCGATTAGCGCTTCTTGAGCTTTCTTAACTTCGTCTACTTTAGCGAGTTTTTCTGCTCTGTCTGCTGAACTTAAGCTTCCGTCTGCTTCGATTGCTGCTTTTTCTGTCGCTGCTGCTTC
>NZ_CAMHZQ010000127.1 GCF_946190275.1 Streptococcus mitis
TTGATTTCTTCTTTTTCTCTTTCAGCTGCTTGATCGATTGCTTGCTTAGCTGCTTCTTTGACTTTATCTAGAGATCCATTGTCATGTACTTTGCCGATTGTGTCAGCTCCGTCATTCTTAGCTGTGTCAACTTCTGTTGCATTGTTTGCTTCATCAACTTTAGCCTTAGCTGCTTCTGTAGCTTTATCTACTTCTTTCAGTTTCTCAGCTTTTT
>NZ_CAMHZQ010000128.1 GCF_946190275.1 Streptococcus mitis
TCAACGTTGCGGTTGTGCCATCGTTAAACGTTACGGTTGCTGTTCCGTTTTCTGATACTTCCACCGTCTTAGCGTTTGGATTTACTTTCTTAATCTCAGCTTCAACTTTTTCTTTTTCTTTCGGTGTTAACTCTGTTAGTTTCACAACCGGTGTCTTCGCTGGATCTGCTATCGCATTTGATTGTGCTTCCACTACTGTCTTATCTGGT
>NZ_CAMHZQ010000129.1 GCF_946190275.1 Streptococcus mitis
AGCACAAGTGCAGTAGCGTCTACCTCAGCGTCAACAAGTGCAGTAGCGTCTACCTCAGCAAGCACAAGTGCCGTAGCTTCTACCTCAGCAAGTACTAGCGCGGTAGCTTCTACCTCAGCGTCAACTAGCGCGGTAGCCTCTACGTCAGCGTCAACAAGCGCGGTAGCGTCTACGTCAGCATCGACTAGCGCCGTAGCGTCTAC
>NZ_CAMHZQ010000130.1 GCF_946190275.1 Streptococcus mitis
TGTTCCTTAACCGTGATTGGGACTGTGACTTCATCGGTAGTTCCATCTGGATAAGTGACTAAGGCTACACTTGGATGTTCTCCTGGTGTATTCACAACTGGCGTGTCTTTCCATGTGACTCTTGTGCCACTTGGTAAGCCTGTCTTGTCTACACTGTCTTCTGCCTTTGGCACTGTTCCGTTATCCACTGTTTG
>NZ_CAMHZQ010000131.1 GCF_946190275.1 Streptococcus mitis
GCTTTCTTCACTGGTACTTTCTCAGTTGGTGTCACTGGGGTGAAGTCTTGGTTCACTAAATCGCTTCCTGGAATTGTGTGACTGATTCCTGTTGTTGGGTCTGTCACTGTTGCTGTTCCGTCGGCTCCTACTGTGACTTCCTTACCTGGGTTCTTAGCTTGAACTTTTTCTTTGACTTTGTCTTTTTCGGC
>NZ_CAMHZQ010000132.1 GCF_946190275.1 Streptococcus mitis
TCAGCATCGACTAGCGCCGTAGCGTCTACGTCAGCATCAACAAGTGCGGTAGCGTCTACCTCAGCATCAACAAGTGCGGTAGCCTCTACGTCAGCAAGCACAAGCGCAGTAGCCTCTACCTCAGCAAGCACAAGCGCGGTAGCCTCTACCTCAGCAAGCACAAGTGCAGTAGCGTCTACGTCAGCGTCAAC
>NZ_CAMHZQ010000133.1 GCF_946190275.1 Streptococcus mitis
AAGTGTAACCAAAACTGGCTTACCAGAAGGCACAAGGGTTACATGGAAAGACACGCCAGTAGTGAATACACCAGGAGATCATCCAAGTGTAGCCTTAGTCACCTATCCAGATGGAACAGTCGATGAAGTCACAGTGCCAATCACGGTTAAGGAACAAAAAGATACGTTCAACCCAACTGCGAAAGAACC
>NZ_CAMHZQ010000134.1 GCF_946190275.1 Streptococcus mitis
CCTGGGTTTACGGCTTTAACTTTAGCTACAATTGCATCTTTCTCATCTTGTGTTAATGAGTCTGGATTTGCTACTACTGTCTTATCTGCTGGTTTAACAATGTCGTTGCCCGCATTTGGTTTAGCTGCATCTTCTGCTGACTTAGTTAAGTCTGCTGCTGGAATGACCGCTGTTTTACCATTTACTGT
>NZ_CAMHZQ010000135.1 GCF_946190275.1 Streptococcus mitis
GTATTGGTATCTGGTTTTTCTACCCATGTGTAGGTTGTACCTTTTGGCAGATTGTCTGTGTTAATACTTCCTTCTGCGCTTGGGTCACTGCCGTGTTTGGCCGTTTGACCTGGTTCTTTCGCAGTTGGGTTGAACGTATCTTTTTGTTCCTTAACCGTGATTGGCACTGTGACTTCATCGACTGTT
>NZ_CAMHZQ010000136.1 GCF_946190275.1 Streptococcus mitis
GCATCTTTCTCATCTTGTGTTAATGAGTCTGGATTTGCTACTACAGTCTTGTCGGCTGGTTTAACAATGTCGTTGCCTGCGTTTGGTTTAGCTGCTTCTTCCGCTGATTTAGTTAAGTCTGCCGCTTGAATGACCGCTGTCTTACCATTTACTGTGACTGTGGCATTGCCTTTGTCATCTACTAC
>NZ_CAMHZQ010000137.1 GCF_946190275.1 Streptococcus mitis
GCTTTCTTCACTGGTACTTTCTCAGTTGGTGTCACTGGAGTGAAGTCTTGGTTCACTAACTCTGTTCCTGGAATTGTATGACTGATTCCTGTGGTTGGATCTGTCACTGTTGCGGTTCCGTCGGCTCCTACTGTGACTTCCTTATCTGGGTTCTTAGCTTGAACTTTTTCTTTGACTTTGTCTT
>NZ_CAMHZQ010000138.1 GCF_946190275.1 Streptococcus mitis
ATAGTTCCTGTAATCTTATCCCCTGGTTTCGCTCCTTCTGGGATTGTTACGGTTACTGTACCATCTTTGCCAACTGTGATTCCTGGGTTATCACTTTGGAACTTAGTTCCTTCTGGAATTTCTTTTCCAGCTTTTTCTTTCAATGGTAATTCAACAGTGCCACCTGGTTTGCCATTTCCTTT
>NZ_CAMHZQ010000139.1 GCF_946190275.1 Streptococcus mitis
CTTAAGCTTCCGTCTGCTTCGATTGCTGCTTTTTCTGTCGCTGCTGCTTCATCTAAGGCTGCTTTTGCTTTCGCTTTCGCTGTATCTAAGTTTCCATTTTCATGGACTTTTCCGATTACGTTCTTACCTGTTTCTGTCGCAGTATCGATGATGTCTTTGTTTGTTGCTGCCGCAATCTTAGC
>NZ_CAMHZQ010000140.1 GCF_946190275.1 Streptococcus mitis
GTTCCTTCTGGAATTGGTTTTCCAGCTTTCTCTTTCAATGGTAACTCGACAGTGCCACCTGGTTTGCCATTTCCTTTATCGTACTCTGGTGTGTAGATGTCCTTGTCTTTTTCTCTAACCGTTACTTCCACTGGAACTTCATCTTTTGAGCCATCTGGGTAAGTTACGGTGATGGTTCC
>NZ_CAMHZQ010000141.1 GCF_946190275.1 Streptococcus mitis
GTAGACGCTACGGCGCTAGTCGATGCTGACGTAGACGCTACCGCGCTTGTTGACGCTGACGTAGAGGCTACCGCGCTTGTTGACGCTGAGGTAGAAGCTACGGCACTTGTGCTTGCTGAGGTAGACGCTACCGCGCTTGTGCTTGCTGAGGTAGACGCTACCGCACTTGTTGATGCTGA
>NZ_CAMHZQ010000142.1 GCF_946190275.1 Streptococcus mitis
TGGAAGTCGCTTAGCTCTAGGGAGTTTAGCTCAGCTGGGAGAGCATCTGCCTTACAAGCAGAGGGTCAGCGGTTCGAACCCGTTAACTCCCATTTTAGCGGGTGTAGTTTAGTGGTAAAACTACAGCCTTCCAAGCTGTTGTCGCGAGTTCGATTCTCGTCACCCGCTTTGAAC
>NZ_CAMHZQ010000143.1 GCF_946190275.1 Streptococcus mitis
GACAAGAGTACGGAAGAAGTGACAGTCACTGTAGAAGTAACGCCACAAAAAGACGATTACGATCCACAGCCAAAAGCCCAAACGGTTGACAATGGTCACGTACCAGATCCAGAAACAAGTGTAACCAAAACTGGCTTACCAGAAGGCACAAGGGTTACATGGAAAGACACGCC
>NZ_CAMHZQ010000144.1 GCF_946190275.1 Streptococcus mitis
ACCCAGCTCAACCAGCTGAACCTGCAAACCCAGCTCAACCAGCTGAACCTGCAAACCCAGCTCAACCAGCTGAACCTACAAACCCAGCTCAACCAGCTGAACCTGCAAACCCAGCTCAACCAGCTGAACCTGCAAACCCAGCTCAACCAGCTGAACCTGCAAACCCAGCT
>NZ_CAMHZQ010000145.1 GCF_946190275.1 Streptococcus mitis
TCAGCAAGCACAAGTGCGGTAGCCTCTACATCAGCATCAACAAGCGCGGTAGCATCTACCTCAGCATCAACAAGTGCCGTAGCCTCTACCTCAGCGTCAACAAGCACCGTAGCGTCTACCTCAGCAAGCACAAGTGCAGTAGCGTCTACCTCAGCAAGTACAAGTGC
>NZ_CAMHZQ010000146.1 GCF_946190275.1 Streptococcus mitis
TGACAGTCGCTCATAACGCCGCAGATGCCAATACAGTGATTAGTGCCACAGCGAAACATGGTAATAGTGATCTAAGTAGTGCAGCTAACGGTAACCTTCCAGCTAAGGAAGTTACGCCAGATGCGCCAGCTGTAGCAGTTGATTCAGATAAGGCACAAGTAACAGT
>NZ_CAMHZQ010000147.1 GCF_946190275.1 Streptococcus mitis
TCGATTGCTGCTTTTTCTGTCGCTGCTGCTTCGTCTAAGGCTGCTTTTGCTTTCGCTTTCGCTGTATCTAAGTTTCCATTTTCATGTACTTTTCCGATTACGTTCTTACCTGTTTCTGTCGCAGTATCGATGATGTCTTTGTTTGTTGCTGCCGCAATCTTAGC
>NZ_CAMHZQ010000148.1 GCF_946190275.1 Streptococcus mitis
GCTTGAGTCAATTCTCCAGCTTTCTTCACTGGTACTTTCTCAGTTGGTGTCACTGGAGTGAAGTCTTGGTTCACTAAATCGCTTTCTGGAATTGTATGACTGATTCCTGTGGTTGGATCTGTCACTGTTGCTGTGCCGTCGGCTCCTACCGTTACTTCCTTA
>NZ_CAMHZQ010000149.1 GCF_946190275.1 Streptococcus mitis
AAAGAAGCGAAATTAGCAGAATTAGAAAAAGCTAAGAACGCAGCTAAAGACAAAGTTGAAGCAGCGAAAGATGCAGACGCAGTGGAAAAAGCTAAGACAGCTGGTGAAAAAGCAGTTGATAAAGTTCATAACAATGGAGATTTAGATAAAGTTAAACAAAA
>NZ_CAMHZQ010000150.1 GCF_946190275.1 Streptococcus mitis
GAGGCTACAGCGCTTGTTGAGGCTGAGGTAGACGCTACGGCACTTGTTGATGCTGAGGTAGACGCTACGGCACTTGTTGATGCTGACGTAGAGGCTACAGCACTTGTGCTTGCTGAGGTAGAGGCTACCGCACTAGTACTTGCTGAGGTAGAGGCTA
>NZ_CAMHZQ010000151.1 GCF_946190275.1 Streptococcus mitis
ACTGTTCCTGTTTCTACACCTTTTTTCAATTCATTTGGTGTTGAAATCGCATTTCCTGATTCGTCTTCGTACTTAACGGTTACGTCTCCATTTTCTAGTGTGTATACGTATGTGATCACTGCTGGTGTATCACTTACTTTGCCTTCTTCTGGAGC
>NZ_CAMHZQ010000152.1 GCF_946190275.1 Streptococcus mitis
GTCGAGTTACCATTGAAAGAGAAAGCTGGAAAACCAATTCCAGAAGGAACTAAATTCCAAAGTGATAACCCAGGAATTACAGTTGGCAAAGATGGTACAGTAACCGTAACAATCCCAGAAGGAGCGAAACCAGGGGATAAGATTACAGGAACTAT
>NZ_CAMHZQ010000153.1 GCF_946190275.1 Streptococcus mitis
GCTGAGGTAGAGGCTACCGCGCTTGTGCTTGCTGAGGTAGACGCTACTGCACTTGTTGATGCTGAGGTAGACGCTACTGCACTTGTACTTGCTGAGGTAGACGCTACTGCACTTGTGCTTGCTGAGGTAGACGCTACGGTGCTTGTTGACGCTGA
>NZ_CAMHZQ010000154.1 GCF_946190275.1 Streptococcus mitis
TAGCGTCTACCTCAGCGTCAACAAGCGCGGTAGCGTCTACGTCAGCGTCAACAAGCGCGGTAGCCTCTACCTCAGCATCAACAAGCGCGGTAGCCTCTACCTCAGCAAGTACTAGTGCGGTAGCCTCTACCTCAGCAAGCACAAGTGCTGTAGC
>NZ_CAMHZQ010000155.1 GCF_946190275.1 Streptococcus mitis
GTTTCACAACCGGTGTCTTCGCTGGATCTGCTATCGCATTTGATTGTGCTTCCACTACTGTCTTATCTGGTGTCAACGTTGCGGTTGTGCCATCGTTAAACGTTACGGTTGCTGTTCCGTTTTCTGATACTTCCACCGTCTTAGCGTTT
>NZ_CAMHZQ010000156.1 GCF_946190275.1 Streptococcus mitis
TCTGCATCTTTCGCTGCTTCAACTTTGTCTTTAGCTGCGTTCTTAGCTTTTTCTAATTCTGCTAATTTCGCTTCTTTTTCTGGTTGAGTTAAGCTTCCATCGTTATTGATTTCTTCTTTTTCTCTTTCAGCTGCTTGATCGATTGCTTG
>NZ_CAMHZQ010000157.1 GCF_946190275.1 Streptococcus mitis
AGTACGGAAGAAGTGACAGTCACTGTAGAAGTAACGCCACAAAAAGACGATTACGATCCACAGCCAAAAGCACAAACAGTGGATAACGGAACAGTGCCAAAGGCAGAAGACAGTGTAGACAAGACAGGCTTACCAAGTGGCACAAGAGT
>NZ_CAMHZQ010000158.1 GCF_946190275.1 Streptococcus mitis
TAGCTTCTACATCAGCATCAACAAGTGCCGTAGCGTCTACCTCAGCATCAACAAGTGCAGTAGCGTCTACCTCAGCATCGACTAGCGCCGTAGCGTCTACGTCAGCATCAACAAGTGCGGTAGCGTCTACCTCAGCATCAACAAGTGC
>NZ_CAMHZQ010000159.1 GCF_946190275.1 Streptococcus mitis
GTCTTCGTTGCGACTACCTTGTCATTACCGACACTGACTTCAAGACGATCCGCATTGTTACTTGGAGTGACTGTTACTTGTGCCTTATCTGAATCAACTGCTACAGCTGGCGCATCTGGCGTAACTTCCTTAGCTGGAAGGTTACC
>NZ_CAMHZQ010000160.1 GCF_946190275.1 Streptococcus mitis
ACAGTTGGCAAAGATGGTACAGTAACCGTAACAATCCCAGAAGGAGCGAAACCAGGGGATAAGATTACAGGAACTATCACAGTAACATATCCAGACGGTTCTAAAGATGAAGTTCCAGTAGAAGTAACGGTTAGAGAAAAAGACAA
>NZ_CAMHZQ010000161.1 GCF_946190275.1 Streptococcus mitis
ACTAGCTAAAGTAGATGAAGTTAAGGAAGCAGAACAAGCGAAAATTGATCAAGCAACAACAGCAACAGGTGTAGAAGCAGCTAAGACAACTGGAGTAGGAGAAATTGAAAAAGTTCACACACCAGGAACATTAGATGCGGCTAAAG
>NZ_CAMHZQ010000162.1 GCF_946190275.1 Streptococcus mitis
GACGCTACTGCACTTGTTGATGCTGAGGTAGACGCTACGGCACTTGTTGATGCTGATGTAGAAGCTACAGCACTTGTGCTTGCTGAGGTAGACGCTACCGCGCTTGTGCTTGCTGAGGTAGACGCTACCGCACTTGTTGATGCTGA
>NZ_CAMHZQ010000163.1 GCF_946190275.1 Streptococcus mitis
ACTGCTTTTTCACCAGCTGTCTTAGCTTTTTCTACTGCATCTGCATCTTTCGCTGCTTCAACTTTGTCTTTAGCTGCTTGTTTAGCTTTTTCTAGTTCTGCTAATTTCGCGTCTTTTTCTGGTTGAGTTAAGCTTCCATCGTT
>NZ_CAMHZQ010000164.1 GCF_946190275.1 Streptococcus mitis
ACTGCGACAGAAACAGGTAAGAACGTCATCGGAAAAGTCCATGAAAATGGAAACTTAGATACAGCCAAAGCGAAAGCAAAAGCAGCCTTAGATGAAGCAGCAGCGACAGAAAAAGCAGCAATCGAAGCAGACGGAAGCTTAAG
>NZ_CAMHZQ010000165.1 GCF_946190275.1 Streptococcus mitis
GCACTTGTTGATGCTGAGGTAGATGCTACCGCGCTTGTTGATGCTGATGTAGAGGCTACCGCACTTGTGCTTGCTGACGTAGACGCTACGGCGCTTGTTGACGCTGACGTAGACGCTACCGCGCTTGTTGACGCTGAGGT
>NZ_CAMHZQ010000166.1 GCF_946190275.1 Streptococcus mitis
ACAGTTTTGCGTTCAATTTCATCGGCAATACTTTGTGGATACTTCACAACTACCGTCGTATTGTCTGTCGTTGAAGTAACCGTTGCTTCTGCTACAGTTGCCTTATCTGGTGCGTCATAGTTGGTTACAGTTGGAGAGG
>NZ_CAMHZQ010000167.1 GCF_946190275.1 Streptococcus mitis
GTTAATGAGTCTGGGTTTGCTACTACTGTCTTATCTGCTGGTTTAACAATGTCGTTGCCTGCATTTGGTTTAGCTGCATCTTCTGCTGACTTAGTTAAGTCTGCTGCTGGAATGACCGCTGTTTTACCATTTACTGT
>NZ_CAMHZQ010000168.1 GCF_946190275.1 Streptococcus mitis
GTCGAGTTACCATTGAAAGAGAAAGCTGGAAAACCAATTCCAGAAGGAACTAAATTCCAAAGTGATAACCCAGGAATCACAGTAGATAAAGATGGCAAAGTAACCGTAACAATCCCAGAAGGAGCGAAACCAGGC
>NZ_CAMHZQ010000169.1 GCF_946190275.1 Streptococcus mitis
GAAAATGGAAACTTAGATACAGCCAAAGCGAAAGCCAAAGCAGCCTTAGACGAAGCAGCAGCGACAGAAAAAGCAGCTATTGAAGCAGACGGAAGCTTAAGTACTACAGAAAAAGCCGAAAAAGCAAAAGAAGT
>NZ_CAMHZQ010000170.1 GCF_946190275.1 Streptococcus mitis
TGATGATGTCTAGAATCTGGATATTAGGGTCTTTAATATCGAGTAGTTTTGTGATAAAATGTAATTGTTCCATATGATTCTTTCTAATGATGGTTTGGTCGCTTTTCATTATAGATCTTATGGGACTTTTTT
>NZ_CAMHZQ010000171.1 GCF_946190275.1 Streptococcus mitis
GTGAAAATCATTACTATGGATATGTTTAGCCCCTACTATGACTTGGCTAGACAACTTTTTCCAAACGCTAAAATCGTGTTGGATCGTTTCCATATTGTCCAACACATGAGCCGTGCTATGAGTCGTGTGCG
>NZ_CAMHZQ010000172.1 GCF_946190275.1 Streptococcus mitis
GCACTTGTTGATGCTGAGGTAGATGCTACCGCGCTTGTTGATGCTGATGTAGAGGCTACCGCACTTGTGCTTGCTGAGGTAGAGGCTACAGCGCTAGTACTTGCTGATGTAGAGGCTACAGCGCTTGTTGA
>NZ_CAMHZQ010000173.1 GCF_946190275.1 Streptococcus mitis
CTGTTAGTTTCACAACCGGTGTCTTCGCTGGATCTGCTATCGCATTTGATTGTGCTTCCACTACTGTCTTATCTGGTATCAACGTTGCGGTTGTGCCATCGTTAAACGTTACGGTTGCTGTTCCGTTTTCT
>NZ_CAMHZQ010000174.1 GCF_946190275.1 Streptococcus mitis
TTCTCAGCTGGTTGCACTGGTTTAGTAGGCTGTGGTTGATCAGCTGGAATAGTAGGAACACTTGGTTGCTTGTCTGGTTTAGGCTGTTCACTTGGCTTCTCAGCTGGTTGCACTGGTTTAGTAGGCTGTG
>NZ_CAMHZQ010000175.1 GCF_946190275.1 Streptococcus mitis
GCTGATGTAGATGCTACAGCGCTAGTACTTGCTGATGTAGAGGCTACTGCACTTGTTGACGCTGAGGTAGACGCTACGGCACTGGTTGACGCTGACGTAGAGGCTACGGCACTTGTTGACGCTGACGT
>NZ_CAMHZQ010000176.1 GCF_946190275.1 Streptococcus mitis
GTAACGGTTAGAGAAAAAGACAAAGACATCTACACACCAGAGTACGACAAAGGAAATGGCAAACCAGGTGGCACTGTTGAATTACCATTGAAAGAAAAAGCTGGAAAAGAAATTCCAGAAGGAAC
>NZ_CAMHZQ010000177.1 GCF_946190275.1 Streptococcus mitis
GTTCCTTCTGGAATTGGTTTTCCAGCTTTCTCTTTCAATGGTAACTCGACAGTGCCACCTGGTTTGCCATTTCCTTTGTCGTACTCTGGTGTGTAGATGTCTTTGTCTTTTTCTCTAACCGTTAC
>NZ_CAMHZQ010000178.1 GCF_946190275.1 Streptococcus mitis
GCGAGTTTTTCTGCTCTGTCTGCTGAACTTAAGCTTCCGTCTGCTTCGATTGCTGCTTTTTCTGTCGCTGCTGCTTCGTCTAAGGCTGCTTTTGCTTTCGCTTTCGCTGTATCTAAGTTTCC
>NZ_CAMHZQ010000179.1 GCF_946190275.1 Streptococcus mitis
CTTGAAGTCAGTGTCGGTAATGACAAGGTAGTCGCAACGAAGACTGATTCAACATGGAGTCTAGCAACTCCTAAGGACGGCGTAAGCATCGATGCCAACACAGGTGTCGTGACAGTCGCTCA
>NZ_CAMHZQ010000180.1 GCF_946190275.1 Streptococcus mitis
TGAGCGACTGTCACGACACCTGTGTTGGCATCGATGCTTACGCCTTCCTTAGGAGTTGCTAGACTCCATGTTGAATCAGTCTTCGTTGCGACTACCTTGTCATTACCGACACTGACTTCAAG
>NZ_CAMHZQ010000181.1 GCF_946190275.1 Streptococcus mitis
TCGTCTTTTTCAGCTTCTGCTGCTTCATCTAATGCATCTTTAGCGTTTTGTTTAACTTTATCTAAATCTCCATTGTTATGAACTTTATCAACTGCTTTTTCACCAGCTGTCTTAGCTTTTTC
>NZ_CAMHZQ010000182.1 GCF_946190275.1 Streptococcus mitis
TGAGCGACTGTCACGACACCTGTGTTGGCATCGATGCTTACGCCTTCCTTAGGAGTTGCTAGACTCCATGTTGAATCTGTCTTCGTTGCGACTACCTTGTCATTACCGACACTGACTTCAAG
>NZ_CAMHZQ010000183.1 GCF_946190275.1 Streptococcus mitis
GTATGACTGATTCCTGTGGTTGGATCTGTCACTGTTGCTGTGCCGTCGGCTCCTACCGTTACTTCCTTACCTGGGTTCTTAGCTTGAACTTTTTCTTTGACTTTGTCTTTTTCGGCTTG
>NZ_CAMHZQ010000184.1 GCF_946190275.1 Streptococcus mitis
TCGACTAGCGCCGTAGCGTCTACGTCAGCATCAACAAGTGCGGTAGCGTCTACCTCAGCAAGCACAAGCGCGGTAGCCTCTACCTCAGCAAGCACAAGTGCAGTAGCGTCTACGTCAGC
>NZ_CAMHZQ010000185.1 GCF_946190275.1 Streptococcus mitis
AGTTCCGAAAACCAAAGGCATTGCGCTTGATAAGTTTGATGAGATTATTGGTGGCTTCCAGTTTGGCGTTGGAATAGAGTAGTTGAAGGGCGTTGGCAATTTTCTCTTTATCCTTGAG
>NZ_CAMHZQ010000186.1 GCF_946190275.1 Streptococcus mitis
TTTTGTTTAACTTTATCTAAATCTCCATTGTTATGAACTTTATCAACTGCTTTTTCACCAGCTGTCTTAGCTTTTTCTACTGCATCTGCATCTTTCGCTGCTTCAACTTTGTCTTTAG
>NZ_CAMHZQ010000187.1 GCF_946190275.1 Streptococcus mitis
ACTGCTTTTTCACCAGCTGTCTTAGCTTTTTCTACTGCATCTGCATCTTTCGCTGCTTCAACTTTGTCTTTAGCTGCGTTCTTAGCTTTTTCTAATTCTGCTAATTTCGCTTCTTT
>NZ_CAMHZQ010000188.1 GCF_946190275.1 Streptococcus mitis
TGTTGCGGTTCCGTCGGCTCCTACTGTGACTTCCTTATCTGGGTTCTTAGCTTGAACTTTTTCTTTGACTTTGTCTTTTTCGGCTTGAGTCAATTCTCCAGCTTTCTTCACTGGT
>NZ_CAMHZQ010000189.1 GCF_946190275.1 Streptococcus mitis
GATGAAACGACAGAAGTAGCTAGACCAGTTACGCAAACAGTTGAGTTAACAAGAACCAACAAGCGTAACAAAGTGACGAATGTCGTAACAGAAGGAACTTGGTCAACAGGTACAT
>NZ_CAMHZQ010000190.1 GCF_946190275.1 Streptococcus mitis
GCTTGTTTAGCTTTTTCTAGTTCTGCTAATTTCGCGTCTTTTTCTGGTTGAGTTAAGCTTCCATCGTTATTGATTTCTTCTTTTTCTCTTTCAGCTGCTTGATCGATTGCTTG
>NZ_CAMHZQ010000191.1 GCF_946190275.1 Streptococcus mitis
GCACTAATCACTGTATTGGCATCTGCGGCGTTATGAGCGACTGTCACGACACCTGTGTTGGCATCGATGCTTACGCCTTCCTTAGGAGTTGCTAGACTCCATGTTGAATC
>NZ_CAMHZQ010000192.1 GCF_946190275.1 Streptococcus mitis
TCTTTTTCTGGTTGAGTTAAGCTTCCATCGTTATTGATTTCTTCTTTTTCTCTTTCAGCTGCTTGATCGATTGCTTGCTTAGCTGCTTCTTTGACTTTATCTAGAGATCC
>NZ_CAMHZQ010000193.1 GCF_946190275.1 Streptococcus mitis
GGCGTAAGCATCGATGCCAACACAGGTGTCGTGACAGTCGCTCATAACGCCGCAGATGCCAATACAGTGATTAGTGCCACAGCGAAACATGGTAATAGTGATCTAAGT
>NZ_CAMHZQ010000194.1 GCF_946190275.1 Streptococcus mitis
GCTGAGGTAGACGCTACTGCACTTGTTGACGCTGAGGTAGACGCTACTGCACTTGTGCTTGCTGAGGTAGACGCTACGGCGCTTGTGCTTGCTGAGGTAGATGCTAC
>NZ_CAMHZQ010000195.1 GCF_946190275.1 Streptococcus mitis
GTTCCTTCTGGAATTTCTTTTCCAGCTTTTTCTTTCAATGGTAATTCAACAGTGCCACCTGGTTTGCCATTTCCTTTATCGTACTCTGGTGTGTAGATGTCTTTGTC
>NZ_CAMHZQ010000196.1 GCF_946190275.1 Streptococcus mitis
GGCAACGACATTGTTAAACCAGCCGACAAGACTGTAGTAGCAAATCCAGACTCATTAACACAAGATGAGAAAGATGCAATTGTAGCTAAAGTTAAAGCCGTAAA
>NZ_CAMHZQ010000197.1 GCF_946190275.1 Streptococcus mitis
ATTCCTGGGTTATCACTTTGGAATTTAGTTCCTTCTGGAATTGGTTTTCCAGCTTTCTCTTTCAATGGTAACTCGACAGTGCCACCTGGTTTGCCATTTCCTTT
>NZ_CAMHZQ010000198.1 GCF_946190275.1 Streptococcus mitis
TGCTGAGGTAGACGCTACCGCACTTGTTGATGCTGACGTAGACGCTACGGCGCTAGTCGATGCTGACGTAGACGCTACCGCGCTTGTTGACGCTGACGTAGA
>NZ_CAMHZQ010000199.1 GCF_946190275.1 Streptococcus mitis
GCTTTTGGCTGTGGATCGTAATCGTCTTTTTGTGGCGTTACTTCTACAGTGACTGTCACTTCTTCCGTACTCTTGTCTGGGTAGGTGATTAATACTTTTCC
>NZ_CAMHZQ010000200.1 GCF_946190275.1 Streptococcus mitis
TCGACTAGCGCCGTAGCGTCTACGTCAGCATCAACAAGTGCGGTAGCGTCTACCTCAGCAAGCACAAGCGCGGTAGCGTCTACCTCAGCAAGCACAAGTGC
>NZ_CAMHZQ010000201.1 GCF_946190275.1 Streptococcus mitis
CTGGGTTCTTAGCTTGAACTTTTTCTTTGACTTTGTCTTTTTCGGCTTGAGTCAATTCTCCAGCTTTCTTCACTGGTACTTTCTCAGTTGGTGTCACTGG
>NZ_CAMHZQ010000202.1 GCF_946190275.1 Streptococcus mitis
CCAAGTAACAATGCGGATCGTCTTGAAGTCAGTGTCGGTAATGACAAGGTAGTCGCAACGAAGACTGATTCAACATGGAGTCTAGCAACTCCTAAGGA
>NZ_CAMHZQ010000203.1 GCF_946190275.1 Streptococcus mitis
TCTTTGACTTTGTCTTTTTCGGCTTGAGTCAATTCTCCAGCTTTCTTCACTGGTACTTTCTCAGTTGGTGTCACTGGAGTGAAGTCTTGGTTCACTAA
>NZ_CAMHZQ010000204.1 GCF_946190275.1 Streptococcus mitis
TCTGGGTAAGTTACGGTGATGGTTCCTGTAATCTTATCGCCTGGTTTCGCTCCTTCTGGGATTGTTACGGTTACTTTGCCATCTTTATCTACTGTGAT
>NZ_CAMHZQ010000205.1 GCF_946190275.1 Streptococcus mitis
AAAGATGAAGTTCCAGTAGAAGTAACGGTTAGAGAAAAAGACAAAGACATCTACACACCAGAGTACGACAAAGGAAATGGCAAACCAGGTGGCACTGT
>NZ_CAMHZQ010000206.1 GCF_946190275.1 Streptococcus mitis
GGAACTATCACAGTAACATATCCAGACGGTTCTAAAGATGAAGTTCCAGTAGAAGTAACGGTTAGAGAAAAAGACAAGGACATCTACACACCAGAGTA
>NZ_CAMHZQ010000207.1 GCF_946190275.1 Streptococcus mitis
GACTTCGTCAGTTTTATCTACAACCTCAAAACTGTGTTTTGAGCTGACTTCGTCAGTTTTATCTACAACCTCAAAACTGTGTTTTGAGCTGACTTCG
>NZ_CAMHZQ010000208.1 GCF_946190275.1 Streptococcus mitis
GCATTGTTACTTGGGGTAACTGTTACTTGTGCCTTATCTGAATCAACTGCTACAGCTGGCGCATCTGGCGTAACTTCCTTAGCTGGAAGGTTACC
>NZ_CAMHZQ010000209.1 GCF_946190275.1 Streptococcus mitis
GCATTTGGTTTAGCTGCATCTTCTGCTGACTTAGTTAAGTCTGCTGCTGGAATGACCGCTGTTTTACCATTTACTGTTACTGTTGCATTTCCTTT
>NZ_CAMHZQ010000210.1 GCF_946190275.1 Streptococcus mitis
AAAGCTGGAGAATTGACTCAAGCCGAAAAAGACAAAGTCAAAGAAAAAGTTCAAGCTAAGAACCCAGGTAAGGAAGTAACGGTAGGAGCCGACGG
>NZ_CAMHZQ010000211.1 GCF_946190275.1 Streptococcus mitis
GCTTGAGTCAATTCTCCAGCTTTCTTCACTGGTACTTTCTCAGTTGGTGTCACTGGAGTGAAGTCTTGGTTCACTAACTCTGTTCCTGGAATTGT
>NZ_CAMHZQ010000212.1 GCF_946190275.1 Streptococcus mitis
TTTGAGGTTGCAGATAGAACTGACGAAGTCAGCTCAAAACACTGTTTTGAGGTTGCAGATAGAACTGACGAAGTCAGCTCAAAACACTGTTTTGA
>NZ_CAMHZQ010000213.1 GCF_946190275.1 Streptococcus mitis
TAGCGTCTACGTCAGCATCGACTAGCGCCGTAGCGTCTACGTCAGCATCAACAAGTGCGGTAGCGTCTACCTCAGCAAGCACAAGCGCGGTAGC
>NZ_CAMHZQ010000214.1 GCF_946190275.1 Streptococcus mitis
GCTAGTTTTGTCGCTTTGTCTGCTGAACTTAAGCTTCCGTCTGCTTCGATTGCTGCTTTTTCTGTCGCTGCTGCTTCATCTAAGGCTGCTTTT
>NZ_CAMHZQ010000215.1 GCF_946190275.1 Streptococcus mitis
GCGAGTTTTTCTGCTCTGTCTGCTGAACTTAAGCTTCCGTCTGCTTCGATTGCTGCTTTTTCTGTCGCTGCTGCTTCATCTAAGGCTGCTTTT
>NZ_CAMHZQ010000216.1 GCF_946190275.1 Streptococcus mitis
GGTTTACTTCCTGGAGTTGTATTGGTATCTGGTTTTTCTACCCATGTGTAGGTTGTACCTTTTGGCAGATTGTCTGTATTGATACTTCCTTC
>NZ_CAMHZQ010000217.1 GCF_946190275.1 Streptococcus mitis
TCTTTGACTTTGTCTTTTTCGGCTTGAGTCAATTCTCCAGCTTTCTTCACTGGTACTTTCTCAGTTGGTGTCACTGGGGTGAAGTCTTGG
>NZ_CAMHZQ010000218.1 GCF_946190275.1 Streptococcus mitis
CATGTTGAATCAGTCTTCGTTGCGACTACCTTGTCATTACCGACACTGACTTCAAGACGATCCGCATTGTTACTTGGAGTGACTGTTAC
>NZ_CAMHZQ010000219.1 GCF_946190275.1 Streptococcus mitis
ACTTTTCCGATTACGTTCTTACCTGTTTCTGTCGCAGTATCGATGATGTCTTTGTTTGTTGCTGCCGCAATCTTAGCTTTCGCATCTTC
>NZ_CAMHZQ010000220.1 GCF_946190275.1 Streptococcus mitis
CAGCTGAACCTGCAAACCCAGCTCAACCAGCTGAACCTGCAAACCCAGCTCAACCAGCTGAACCTGCAAACCCAGCTCAACCAGCTGAA
>NZ_CAMHZQ010000221.1 GCF_946190275.1 Streptococcus mitis
CATGTTGAATCTGTCTTCGTTGCGACTACCTTGTCATTACCGACACTGACTTCAAGACGATCCGCATTGTTACTTGGAGTGACTGTTAC
>NZ_CAMHZQ010000222.1 GCF_946190275.1 Streptococcus mitis
CATGTTGAATCAGTCTTCGTTGCGACTACCTTGTCATTACCGACACTGACTTCAAGACGATCCGCATTGTTACTTGGGGTAACTGTTAC
>NZ_CAMHZQ010000223.1 GCF_946190275.1 Streptococcus mitis
AGCGCGGTAGCCTCTACGTCAGCGTCAACAAGCGCGGTAGCGTCTACGTCAGCATCGACTAGCGCCGTAGCGTCTACGTCAGCATCAAC
>NZ_CAMHZQ010000224.1 GCF_946190275.1 Streptococcus mitis
TGTCTGCTGAACTTAAGCTTCCGTCTGCTTCGATTGCTGCTTTTTCTGTCGCTGCTGCTTCATCTAAGGCTGCTTTTGCTTTCGCTTT
>NZ_CAMHZQ010000225.1 GCF_946190275.1 Streptococcus mitis
GCACTTGTTGATGCTGAGGTAGACGCTACCGCACTTGTTGATGCTGACGTAGACGCTACGGCGCTAGTCGATGCTGACGTAGACGCTA
>NZ_CAMHZQ010000226.1 GCF_946190275.1 Streptococcus mitis
GTGATAGCTGTGATAGCTGTGATAGCTGTGATAGCTGTGATAGCTGTGATAGCTGTGATAGCTGTGATAGCTGTGATAGCTGTGAT
>NZ_CAMHZQ010000227.1 GCF_946190275.1 Streptococcus mitis
TCTTTAGCCGCTTGTTTAGCTTTTTCTAGTTCTGCTAATTTCGCGTCTTTTTCTGGTTGAGTTAAGCTTCCATCGTTATTGATTTC
>NZ_CAMHZQ010000228.1 GCF_946190275.1 Streptococcus mitis
TCTTTAGCTGCTTGTTTAGCTTTTTCTAGTTCTGCTAATTTCGCGTCTTTTTCTGGTTGAGTTAAGCTTCCATCGTTATTGATTTC
>NZ_CAMHZQ010000229.1 GCF_946190275.1 Streptococcus mitis
TCTTTAGCTGCTTGTTTAGCTTTTTCTAGTTCTGCTAATTTCGCGTCTTTTTCTGGTTGAGTTAAGCTTCCATCGTTGTTGATTTC
>NZ_CAMHZQ010000230.1 GCF_946190275.1 Streptococcus mitis
GCTCGGGAAAAAATGATTTACAAAATCAACCTCGCTTTTTTATTTCTAGGCTCGGGAAAAAATGATTTACAAAATCAACCTCGCT
>NZ_CAMHZQ010000231.1 GCF_946190275.1 Streptococcus mitis
ACTTCCTTACCTGGGTTCTTAGCTTGAACTTTTTCTTTGACTTTGTCTTTTTCGGCTTGAGTCAATTCTCCAGCTTTCTTCAC
>NZ_CAMHZQ010000232.1 GCF_946190275.1 Streptococcus mitis
GTTTGTGCTTTTGGCTGTGGATCGTAATCGTCTTTTTGTGGCGTTACTTCTACAGTGACTGTCACTTCTTCCGTACTCTTGTC
>NZ_CAMHZQ010000233.1 GCF_946190275.1 Streptococcus mitis
ATGTCTTTGTCTTTTTCTCTAACCGTTACTTCTACTGGAACTTCATCTTTAGAACCGTCTGGATATGTTACTGTGATAGTTCC
>NZ_CAMHZQ010000234.1 GCF_946190275.1 Streptococcus mitis
AAGACTGTAGTAGCAAATCCAGACTCATTAACACAAGATGAGAAAGATGCAATTGTAGCTAAAGTTAAAGCCGTAAACCCAGG
>NZ_CAMHZQ010000235.1 GCF_946190275.1 Streptococcus mitis
TTACCTGGGTTCTTAGCTTGAACTTTTTCTTTGACTTTGTCTTTTTCGGCTTGAGTCAATTCTCCAGCTTTCTTCACTGGT
>NZ_CAMHZQ010000236.1 GCF_946190275.1 Streptococcus mitis
TCAACTGCTTTTTCACCAGCTGTCTTAGCTTTTTCTACTGCATCTGCATCTTTCGCTGCTTCAACTTTGTCTTTAGCTGC
>NZ_CAMHZQ010000237.1 GCF_946190275.1 Streptococcus mitis
GGGGGGGGGGGGGGGGGGGGGGGGGGGGGGGGGGGGGGGGGGGGGGGGGGGGGGGGGGGGGGGGGGGGGGGGGGGGGG
>NZ_CAMHZQ010000238.1 GCF_946190275.1 Streptococcus mitis
TTTTTTTTTTTTTTTTTTTTTTTTTTTTTTTTTTTTTTTTTTTTTTTTTTTTTTTTTTTTTTTTTTTTTTTTTTTTTT
>NZ_CAMHZQ010000239.1 GCF_946190275.1 Streptococcus mitis
CGCAGATAAAAACTTAACAGATCAACAAAAAGCAGATAAGAAAGCAGAAGTAGATAAGGTTAAGAAAGCTCAAGAAGC